>NZ_JBLZWV010000009.1:0-45111 GCF_056098905.1 Pseudomonas sp. TSO6
GGCGCGAAGCGCCCCCGGCAATTTCAGCTTCATCGCAGATATTGTCGGGGCCGCTTTGCGCCCCATCGCGACACAAGGCCGCTCCTACAAGGGGGGCTGCACCGGTTCTGAATCATGAGAAATTGTTGCCACACCGCGTGTGCAATCTGTGAAGGCGCACTAGAGTGAACTCCGAACGGAGCGCTTGCTGCATAAGCAGGAGGTCTGCAAGGACGCTACAACGTTGTTGAGATGGACGGCTGGTATTGAGGAGTAAGCCCCATGTAAACAATTTAAAAGGTAGTGTCCTGGCATCCCTGTGAGGGGAATATGATTGAAGACCCATACATGCTGTTCACCCGAATTCCTGTTGTCGTAGACGAGCAAGGTGGTTTGTTTACAGACCCCTTGTGGGTCAAAGATATAGAACTTCATCTCACCTACATAGAAAACTTCGGCATGTGCTGCCCTGTCGAGAGAGGCGGCAACGTCGACGGGCTGCAAAGCATTAGCCATCTGGATGTTAAATGGCTTTATGGGTTGCGCAAAGACTATGGGCTTGCGTCAGTATTAAAGAACTTTTTCCCGAATTTCATAACCGTCATCAATGCCTGCAAGCATGCCCGGATCGTTCATTCTGACGGGGCCGGTTGGGCATTCCCCTTGTCCTTTTACCTATTGCCGCTCAAGCCGTTGTTCCGCTTCCAATGGGTGATTGTCATAGAGTCTTCATTCTGGATGTTGGCTCAGGGGCAGGCGCGAACCCTCAGAGCAATCATCGAGCACCACGTGCACACCCTGTTATTGAAGTGCTGCCTGAAGCTGGCGAATGCCAGGATATTCACGCAATCCTTTTACAAGGAATATTTTCTTGGGAGTAATAACAGTCACACGTTGATCAACCCTGCCAGCTGGCTCGATAAAAAATACATGGCAGCGCCCGAGGCCGTCAGAAAAAGATTCGAAGCCAGACGCAACCGTACACTCAACGTGCTTTACCCATCACGCCTTGTCCTGGATAAAGGTGTTCTGGTGGTCCTTGAAGCCATTGAGCAACTGGAAGCCGAAAGCATTGATATCACCGTCACCATTATGGGCGAGGGTGATTTGAAAGAGCACTGCCTACGCTTTGCAGCTGAAAAACATGGCGGCATCGAGGTGAGGTTCTTGAACGCAGTTGATTACGGCAAAGACTTTTTCAGCATCATTGCCCAGCATGACTGGCTGTTGGTGCCGACATTGAAACAGGAACAACCCCGAATCATTTTTGACGCATTCAGCCAGGGCGTTCCCGTCATCGGTTCTGACACATCCGGGGTCCTGGACATAACCAGCAAGCTCAACACGCTCACGTTCGAAACCGGAAACCCGTCCAGCCTGGCAGACCGTATTCGTCATGCTGCCCGGCATCCCGAGCTGGCGCTGGAAATGGGGCTTGCGGGGTTGGATTATGCGACGGGGAAAACACACTTGCAGATGCATCAGGTGCGCGAGGAATTCCTGAAGAGCAGTTTGACGCCCTCTGCCAACCCGCGCGCCCCAAATGACTGACGACGGGCGCCCCTATCACCGACTGATAACCAGGCGCCCACCACCCTGGCGAATCTGCAGCCCATAGGTCTGGGCCAGCATGGCCAACGCCAGCGGCAGATCATCGACCGGGAAGGTGCCAGACACCCGCAGTTCGCTCAACGCGGGGTCGCACTCCAGGCGCTGGTCGGCGTAGCGCATCAATGCCTGCGCCCACTGTTGCAATGGCATGTCATCGGCCACCAGCAAGCCGCGTTGCCACGCCAGGCTGGTTTCACGCACCTCCCCGACAAGGCCCAGATGCTCCCGGGTGAATCGCACCTGCTGCCCGGCGCGGATGATGTTCTCGCCTGCCGCCACGCTGGTGCTTTCGGGGCGTACCTGCACGGCGCCTTCGTACACCTCGAGCAAGGTTTCATCGGCCAGCTGGTGCACGCTGAACCGCGTGCCCAGTGCAAGCAACTGCCCATGCACGGTCTGCACCATCAGCGGCCGTGGGTCGGCAGCGGTCACGATGTACACCTCGCCACGGCGTAGATGCAGCAGCCGTTGCGCGCTATCGAAAAGCAGCTGCAGGGCACTGTCGGTATTGAGGATGATCTGCGTGCCGTCGGCCAGCCGCGCGCGTGTGCGCTCGCCCACAGCCGTCTGGTAATCACTGGTAAAACGCCCGGCCTGCGAGCGCCAGCCCCACCAGCCAAGCGGTGCAGCACCCATCAGCAGAACCAGCCCGCGCAGTACCGCGCGCCTGCCCGGGGGGCGTTGCAGGGTGTGCCTGGCCAGCGTGGGCGGCAGGCTGCCCAGGCGTGAAAGCAGGCGCTGAGCCCTTTTCCATGCACGTTCGTGCTCATCACTGGCAAGCCGCCAACGTTCCAGTTCGAGCTGCTGGGCAGGCAGCAGCGGCCCTTCCTGCATCAGCATCAGCCACGAGGCTGCCTGGGCAAGCACATGCTGCGCGATGGCATCGTCGGGCGTTGCAGTACCGTTAGTCATCGGGCATCTGCGTCAGGCAGGCCAAGTAGCCCTCGTGGATGTACTTCTTCACGGTCGGCAGCGCTATGTTCAAGGCCACGGCGATGTCCTTCTGCTTCATGCCATCCAGTGTCGCCATCAGGAATGCCTGCCTTGCACGCGGTCGCAGCTTGTGCAGAACTGCGTCGATCTCATGCAGGGTTTCGAGGATCACACATTGCAGCTCAGGCGACGGATACTCGGGCTCTGGCAGCAACAGCAGCGCTTCGAGCCACGCCTGCTCCAGCGACTGCCGGCGCCGCCAGCTCACCAGCACGCAGTTCGCGATGCGCGTCAGGTAGGCGCGGGGTTGACGAATCGGCTCGACCCGCGCGCCCTCGCGGCTGGCCAGCACACGCAGGAACGTATCCTGGGCCAGATCGTCGGCCACCCCGCGCCCCCAGGACCTCAGCCGGTAGGCAAGCCAGTTACGCAGCCAGGCGTGATTCTCGATGTACAGCGTTTCGATACTGCACGGCTCGGTATTGTTCGGCGGGGAGAAGGGTGCATTCATCGTCGATTGAATTGATACATGGACTGTCGCAAATGCAAACCATTATCACTAGAATTGCTCAAGTCACAAGGCCAGTTCGGTAAATTCGGACGCTTCCTAGCCATTCATATCCTTTTTTCGATCTCGTGCGACAGAGGAGGTAACAGCCCGCTGCCAGTGGTGGGCGCGAACCCCACGAGCGAGAAAAGCATGCTCCCAGTACGTTGTCCTTCACCTGCTCCGCGCCCTCGGCCTTGCCTGTCGCCCATCACCTTTGTGCTGCGTTGCACGCTGACCAGTTGCTGCGCTTCAGGCCTGCTGCACAGCAGCGCGGTTTTGGCCGAGGATGCCCACAAGGCTGCGCTCACGGCTACCCGCCTGGACGACGCCACGCTGCGTGACTACAACATTGCCCAAGGCCCGTTGGGGGCAGCCCTCGGCAGCTTCAGCAGCCAGGCCGGGCTGCTGCTGTCGTACGAGCCTGACCTGATTCGCGGGCGAACGGCGCCCGCCTTGAAAGGGCGGTATACGGTCAGCGAGGGCATGCAGCGGTTGCTCGCCAATACCGGTTTGCGGCTGGTGCCAAGTGCTACCGGCACCTACGTGTTGATGGCGCAGGGCATCGCTGCCCGTGCAGCAGCAGAGTTGTCGCCGACGATGGTCGAGGCCGCCGCGCAGGGCCCAGAGGTGGAAACCTACAGAGCGCCACGTTCGTCAGTGCACCTGACCAGCGAGCAGATCGACCGCTTCGGCCGGGTGTCTGCGGGCGACCTGCTCAACGGTATCCCTGGCGTGCAGGTTGGTGACACCCGCAATGGCGGTGCCCTGGACGTCAACATCCGCGGCATCCAGGGCCAGAGCCGGGTGGCGGTCAAGGTCGATGGTTCTGAGCAGGCCCTGGATGTCTATCGAGGTTATGGCGGTACCCAGCAGCGTAGCTATATCGATCCCGACCTGATCAGCAGTCTGACCGTGAACAAAGGGCCGTCGACCAAGTCCGGGGCGATAGGCGGCACGGTGGAGATGCAGACGATCGGTGTGCAGGACATTCTGGTGGACGGCAACCAGGTCGGTGTGCGCCTCAAGGGCGATTTCTGGGACAACGGCGTAGCCCCCGCTCACCGCAGCGCCAGTTCCAGGGATGAAAGCCTGACCGCGCCGCCACGCGACAGCCGGGGCAGCCTGTTTGGCTCCGAGGCTGAGTCTGGCAGCGCTGCCTTTGCCTTCACCACAGAGCGGCTGGACGTAGTGGCGGCGTATGCACACCGTAACCAGGGCAACTACTTTTCCGGCAAGAAAGGCCAGGACCGCTATCGCATCCATGACGAAGACGGCCGCGAGCAGCCGAGCGTTGCAATGACTTATAACGCCGGCGAAGAAGTGCTCAACTCTTCATCGAAAACCGACTCGTACCTGCTGAAGGCAACCTGGCGGATAGCCGACGACCATACGCTGGACCTGGGCTATCGCCGCTACGACGGTCGCACTGCCGAGATCATGCCTTCCGACATCTACCGTTTCGGCACCGCGGGTATCTACCAGTACCCCTTGGGCGAGGTGAAGATCGACACCTACACGGCGCGCTACCACTACCTGCCTGCCGGTAACCCCTGGGTCGACCTGACCAGCAACCTGTGGATGACAGACGCCAAAACCAGCACCTTGAGCTCGGCCTGGACGGCGCCTGCTTCGCAGTTGTTTCGTTCTGACCGCAGCTGGACCCGCCAGGACAACCGCCGTATTGGTGGCGACCTGAACAACGTCTCCCGGTTCGAGACGACCCATGGCGACTTCAAGCTCGACCTGGGCGGCGCTTTCCAGCTCGAAGACCTGCAGCCGCAGAAAAGTGTGCTTATCACCCAGCATGACATCGATGCCAACCGCACCCTGCGCGATGCCTCCCGGCAGGAGTTCAGCTTCAACGGCAAGCTCGAGTATCAGCCGATCGAGCAACTGACCCTGTGGGGCGGTGGCCGTTACAGCCACTTCCACACCAGGGATAACACCGTGCTGGCCACCGCCCGGCGTCAGGACCGCGAGGTACGATACATCTCGGCGAGTGGCCCGAAAGGCTGGGGCAGCATGACCTGGTTCCCCGACCAGAACGGCCAGTACACCGATGCCACCGACCCCAGGCTGAACAACGGCATCGTCTTCGGCAACAGCAACGAGCCGTTCAATGGCGTGCGTTTCAACGACTTCGGCGCGACCAGCGTGGAGGTCGGCACCGAAGGCATCAGCAGCGTGGTCACAGGCTACGACCATAGCCCGCAGGGCAGCAGCAGTGGCGGCGGCTTCTCGCCGGCATTCGGCATCAACGTCGAGCTGGTGCCCGACACGTTCTTCTATGTCACCTACACCCAGGGCCTGCGCCTGCCGTCTTTGTTCGAGACCAGCCAGGGTACCCAGCAAGTCGCCCCCGGTAAAAGCCTGAAGCCCGAACGCTCGCAGAGCTGGGAGATCGGCGTCAGTGCGCTGCGCGACAACCTGTTTACCGAGCACGATTCGGCCGCGCTCAAGCTCGCCTACTTCGACAACGTGATAAAGAACTACATCACCCGTTACTACGATCCAAGCCCGGGGCTTTGGGGCCTGATGACCTTCAGCAACACCGACAGCTTCAGCACCCGCGGCCTTGAGCTGCAATCGCACTACGATGCCGGCCGTGTGTTCTCCGACCTCTCGGCCACCTACTACCTCAAGACCGAGACCTGCGACGCGGACTTTGCCGGCAAACTTCGCGCCACGGCCAACCCGTATCAGAAGACCGAGAACACACCCAACTGTACGCCGGGCAGTTTCATGGGCTCTTATACCAACACTCAGAACCCGCCACGGTTTTCAGCCAACCTGACAAGCGGCGTGCGCTTCTTCGACGAGGCGTTGACCGTGGGTGGACGGGTGACCTACACCTCCGGGCCGACCAATACCCTCGACAAGCCCTGGCAGTCCGGTGCCACCACGCCGCAAGTGGAATACCGCTCGGTTGCGCTGTTCGATCTGTTCCTCAAGTACAAGCTGCTCGAGAACACCGAGGTGAATGCCTCGCTGCAGAACCTGACCGATCGCTACTATCTGGACCCGCTGGCGCAAAGCTTCATGCCGGCGCCGGGGCGCACGCTGCGGGTGGGGGTAGTGACGCGGTTCTGAGGGCCGCAGAGGGCGTTGGCGCAGAGGGTTTCGCCAGCGCCCCGACATTTTTGCGGGCATTAAAAAGCCGGCTTGTGGCCGGCTTCTCGGGGACGCTTCCGACTAATTTATGGTAAGCCGCAATCGCCTTAACTGTGTGGCCATCAAGGGCCTGAAAGAGATGGCAGATGCCCGTGTGGGATATCGCCGAGCCCTCTGGACCGCGGCTCGCGCCGGTCGGGGCTTAATGTGCGGCGTAGCATACAAGGGCACGCGCAGGATGCCCAGCAAAAAATGGCACAGGTTGTTTCAGCCGGGCCGCTGCTGGCGGAAATGCGACCAGTGGAATACCCAACCGATGATCTCCAGGCCCTGCGCCTGGCGCTGGGCGCAGGTGTAGCGTTCGACGGCGTAATTGCGACGGTCATGGCTGTGCAGGTACAGCGTGCCCTGCGGGCCGAGGCTGAGGTTGTTTACCCTGAGCACGCCATTGTGCAGCAGGGCATAGGTTTCGCCCTCTATTATTTGGGTCATGCCCAGGTCCACGGCCAGGATGGCCTCCAGCGGAATAAGCGGAACCATGTTGCTGGCGGGCATGGCCAGGCAGATGGCGTGATGGGCGTGCACACCCAACCCTTTCAGCGCTTTTGCCGGCAAGCGCAGGTGTTTGCTGGCCACCGGCGCAAGCAGGCCGTTTCGCAGTTCGTAAAAAGGCACCCTCAGCTCCCGGGCACGGTGTGCCGACAGTGGGCTGGGCGGGTTGGCCGGTGCCTGGCGTGGCAGGTGGTTGCGCTGGATCGGGTTTGGGTGTTTGGGCCCTTCGCCCGTGCGTAGCCAGCGCCGATGCACACAGAACAGGTCGGCCATTTCGTCCAGGCGGGCCAGGGGTACGCCGCGGTTGAACCAGTTGTTGACGTGCTGCGGTGTGACGCTGCGCTGAGCGGCGAAATCAGAAGCGGACAGGCCACATTCGTGGAGAAGGGCTTTGAGGCGGTCGCCGGAAGTGTTCATGGGGGCGAGTGTAGCGACGGGGTACCCGCAAGGAAATGAACCGCTTGTTGACGGAATTTGTACGAAAAGTGCCTGCTTGTAGGGCGTTGGTGTAGGACTGCGTAGGACTTTTTACCGAATTAAGGTGCTGTCGCCCCTTCGGGCAAAAAAAAACCCGCCGGAGCGGGTTTTTTTACAACCGGTATCAGCCTTTGTAGGCAGCAACCGATTTGGTGATCGCAGCACGGGCGGCGTCAGCGCCATCCCAGCCTTCGATCTTGACCCACTTGCCCTTCTCGAGATCTTTGTAGTTGGCAAAGAAGTGCTCGATCTGCTGGATCAGCAGGGCTGGCAGGTCGGTGTATTCCTTCACGTCGACGTACAGCTGCGACAGCTTGTCGTGAGGAACAGCGATGACCTTGGCATCACCGCCGCCGTCGTCGGTCATGTTCAGGATGCCAACCGGACGGGCGCGGATAACCGAGCCTGGCGCTACCGGGTAAGGGGTAACCACCAGCACGTCCAGCGGATCACCGTCGTCAGCCAGGGTGTTCGGGATGAAGCCGTAGTTGGCTGGGTAGAACATCGGGGTAGCCATGAAACGGTCGACGAACAGGGTGTCGCTGTCCTTGTCGATCTCGTATTTGATCGGCGCGTGGTTGGCCGGGATTTCGATGGCGACGTAGATGTCGTTCGGCAGGTCTTTGCCCGCCGGAATCTTGCTGTAGCTCATTGGGCAGTGCCCCCGTGTTTGACCAAAAAAGTGGCGGCGATTATAGGCACATTCTGCCGGGGCATGCCACGCCTGGCCGGATGTGCGGCCCCGTCAGGCGTGGCTTTCGCGGTACTCGGGGTGTTCGGCCTGCAGCCGAAGCAGCCGCGCCAGCGGGTCTTGCCGGTAGAACTGCGACAACTGGTGGTAGACCCGTGGATAAGCCTGATGCAGCAGGTCGGGGGCACTAAAGAAGTATTCGCTGGTGACAGCAAAGAACTCCGCCGGGTTTTCCGCGGCATACGGGTCGATGGCGGTTTCGGCGTCGGGGTTGTTGTCCAGCTGGCGGTTGAGGTCGTCGTAGGCCTGCTGCATGGCCGTTGCCCACTCATCCACCGGCATGCCGCTGTGCAGCGGCGGCAGGCCGTTGGCATCGCCATTGAGCATGTCGAGCTTGTGCGCCAGCTCATGGATGACCAGGTTGTAGGCCTCCCAGCCACCGCTGGCCAGCACGCCGTTCCAGGCCAGGATGATCGGCCCCTGTTGCCAGGCCTCGCCGCTGTGCTCGCCGTCCCACACGTGCTCCACGCCACTGGCATCGCGGTGGCGCTGGGGGCTCTTGAAGTCGTCGGGGTACAGGATGATTTCGTGGAAGCCCTGGTACCAGTTCAGCTCGCCCAGGTGCAGCAGCGGCAACTGCGCCTGGGCGGCCAGCAACAGGCGCTGCTCGTCGTCGGGTTCGACACCTGGCAGGCAGGTGAGGTGCTTGTCGAGCAGGAACAGGATGCAGGCTTCGCGCAGCCAGTGGTCTTCGTCGTCGCTGATGCCGTCCAGCATGGGCAGGCGCTCGCGCACGGCCTTCCACTGCTTTGGCTCGATGGGGTAGCGCGCCAGTGCGCGCTTGCGCCGCCAGGCGCTGAACGACCACATGCCTGCTGTTCTCTAAGTGTTCAGTGAGCCTTGGCCGCACGGCCCAGGCGGCCGCGCAACAGGCCGAGGATCATCGGCACCAGCGACAGGATGATGATGCCCACCACCATCAGCGACAGGTGCTGCTTGATGAATGGCACGTTGCCGAAGAAGTAGCCCAGGGTGACCAGGCCGCCGACCCACAGGATTGAACCGGCAACGCTGAAACCCAGGAAACGTGGGTAATGCATGTGGGCGATGCCGGCGACGAACGGTGCGAAGGTGCGCAGGATGGGCAGGAAGCGCGCCAGCGTCACGGTCTTTCCGCCATGGCGTTCATAAAACTCATGGGTGCGCTGCAGGTAGTCGCGGCGGAATATTTTCGAGTTGGGGTTGTTGAACAACCGCTCGCCGGCTGTTCGGCCGATCACGTAGTTGGTGCTGTCGCCCAGGATTGCGGCAGCCATCAGCAGGCCAGCCAGCAGCACCGGGTCCATACCGCCACCCGCCGCTACGGCGCCGGCGATGAACAGCAGCGAGTCGCCCGGCAGGAAGGGCATTACCACCAGCCCGGTTTCGCAAAAGATCACGGTGAAAAGGATGGCGTAGATCCAGGGACCGTAATTGGTGACCAGCAGATCGAGGTAGGCATCGAGATGCAGGATAAGGTCCAACGGGTTGAAATCCATGTACAGCACCTGTGTTCTTGGGCGTAGGCTGGGTTACCTGGGGATGGGTAAATTTTCACACATGACAGGTGGGGCATTATACGGCGAAGTGAGGATCATGCCCGGGGAGTTTGTAGCGGGGGGTTACGGTGAAAGGCCTGGATAGTTGTATCGACTGTACCGGCCTCATCGCCGGCAAGCCAGCTCCCACAGGTTGACCACGAGCTCAGCGCAGTAGTTGACCTGTGGGAGCTGGCTTGCCGGCGATGAGGCCGGGGCAGGCATGAGGGTCAATCCTGGCTGATGGGCAGGATGTAACTCTTGAACTCGGTATCTTCACGAAACCCGATGGATTCGTAGGTCTTGTGCGCTACCTCATTGTTCGCGCTGGTCGACACCCGCATGCGCACGGCGTTGGTCTCTTTGGCCATTTTCTTCGCTTCACGCATCAGGTGGTCGGCCACCAGCATGCGCCGCGAGTCTTCGGCCACGTAGATGTCGTTGAGAATCCACACGCGCTTGAGCGACAGCGACGAGAAGCTCGGGTAAAGCTGGCAAAAGCCCATCAACTTGCCGTCATCATCATCGGGAAGTGCCAGGTAGATCACTGATTCATCCCGCTTCAGGCGCTTTTCCAGGAAGCTGCGCGAGCTGTCGGGGTAGGGGAGCTGCCCATAGAACTCACGGTATTTGACGAACAATGGCGTGAGCAGGTCGAGGTGTTCCAGGGTTGCCTTGATGATGCGCATGTGCGGCCCTCAGAGTCCATTTAGGGAAACAGCGGAATGCCAGCGGCTTTCAAGGGCATGCTGCCCAATGCGCGTCACAAGTGCAATCCGCCTTCCGTGACATGTTGTTTACTCTTTGCCGAGCAGGAAGTTGCCTTTCTGGTTACCAGTGTGCTCACTTTCCAGGCTATGGACCTCGGCTTCGTCCTTGAGATTCACTCCGGAAAGCTGCCGACGGCAGGCTTCGCGCATCAGGTACAGCAGGCGGTGCGCCGCCATGCCATAGCTCAACCCCTCCAGGCGGATGTTGGAGATGCAGTTGCGGTAGGCATCGGTCAGGCCGACTTTTGGCCCGTAGGTGAAATACAGGCCAAGGCTGTCGGGGGAACTCAGCCCCGGGCGCTCGCCGATCAGCATCACTGTCATCCGTGCGCCCAGCAGTTCGCCGACCTCGTCAGCCACCGCCACGCGGCCTTGCTCCACCAACACCACCGGGGCGCTGGTCCAGCCGTCAGCGGCGGCCTGTTCCTCGAAACGGGCCAGGAACGGCAAGGTGTGGCGGTGCACGGCCAGCGCCGACAGGCCATCGGCGACCACAATGGCCAGGTCGACGCCGCCGGGGTTGGCCTGGGCATGCTGGCGCAGGGTGGCAATCGACTCTTCGTTCAGGCGCCGGCCCAGGTCCGGGCGTTGCAGGTACTGGTGGCGGTCACTGGCAGCGCTATGCAGCACCAGGCTTTCGCGCCCGCGGTCACCCAGCTGGGTAGCCAGGCCGGCATGGTCGAAGGCCAGGTGCACGGCATCGCGGGCCTGGGCATGGGCGAACTGGAAGTCCAGCTGCGCCCCGGTCGGCAAGCTGGTGCCGGCACGGCCCAGGGCGATGCGCGCCGGGGTCAGGTTGCGCAGGGCCAGCCAAGGGTTGTCGGGGGTAGGTGTGCGATGGTCCATGGTCATCCCTATGCAAGCTGTGCCAAGGCCTTGCGGAAGGCCGGTGGCAGGTTGTCACCAAAGCGCACCCGGCCATCGGCCTGGGTGAAGATGCCGGTGCGGGCCAGCCATGCCTCGAATTCCGGCCCGGGCTTCAGGCCCAGGGTCTGGCGCGCGTACAGCGCGTCGTGGAACGAGGTGGTCTGGTAGTTGAGCATGATGTCGTCGGAGCCGGGGATGCCCATGATGAAGTTGATCCCGGCCACCCCCAGCAGGGTCAGCAGGGTATCCATATCGTCCTGGTCGGCTTCGGCGTGGTTGGTGTAGCAGATGTCGCAGCCCATCGGCACGCCCAGCAGCTTGCCGCAGAAGTGGTCTTCCAGGCCCGCGCGGATGATCTGCTTGCCGTTGTACAAGTACTCCGGGCCGATGAAACCGACCACGGTGTTGACCAGAAACGGCTTGAAGTGGCGGGCCACGGCATAAGCGCGGGTCTCGCAGGTTTGCTGGTCGACGCCATGGTGGGCGTTGGCCGACAGTGCGCTGCCCTGGCCGGTTTCGAAATACATCAGGTTTTGCCCGAGGGTGCCGCGTTTCAGCGACAGGCCCGCTTCGTAACCCTCCTGCAACACGTTCAGGTTGATGCCAAACCCGGCGTTGGCCGCCTCGGTGCCGGCAATGGACTGGAACACCAGGTCCAGCGGCACGCCACGGTTGATCGCCTCGATCGAGGTGGTGACATGGGTCAGCACGCAGGCCTGGGTGGGGATGTCGTAGCGCTGGATGATGGCGTCGAGCATTTCCAGCAGGGCACAGATCGAGGCGATGCTGTCGGTGGCCGGGTTGATGCCGATCATCGCGTCCCCGTTGCCGTACAGCAGGCCGTCAAGAATGCTGGCGGCGATACCCGCCGGCTCGTCGGTCGGGTGGTTGGGCTGCAAGCGCGTAGACAAGCGCCCGCGCAAGCCCATGGTGCCGCGGAACCGGGTGACCACGCGAATCTTCTGCGCCACCAGCACCAGGTCCTGCACGCGCATGATCTTCGACACGGCCGCAGCCATTTCCGGCGTCAGCCCTGGCGCCAGGGCGCGCAGGCTGTCTTCATTGGCCTCTTCGCTCAGCAGCCAGTCGCGCAGGCCGCCCACGGTCAGGTGGCTGACCGGGGCGAAGGCCTGGGCATCGTGTGTGTCGATGATCAGCCGGGTGACTTCATCGGCTTCGTAAGGGATCAGGGCTTCATTGAGGAAATGGGTCAGCGGGATATTGGCCAGCGCCATCTGCGCAGCGACACGCTCGCCGTCATTGCTGGCCGCGACGCCTGCCAGGAAGTCCCCCGAGCGGGCCGGGCTGGCCTTGGCCATTACGTCCTTGAGGCTGTCGAAGCGGTAGACCAGGTGGCCTACCGTGTGTACGAAACTTGCCATACAGAATCTCCAGAGCCGCGGGTTGCCCCGCGGCGGGTGGCGGCAATCAGTGCAAGGCCTCTTCGGCCTGCTGGATGGCGGCGAATTCCTCTTCCGGCGTGCCCGCGACCAGGTGGTGGCGGCTGTAGAAAGCAAAGTAGGCAATCAATACCGCATAAATCACTGCGGCGCCAATCACCACCCGTGGGTCGACCAGGAAGCCGGCAACCACGGCGATGCACGCCAGCACCAGCGCCACGCCCGAAGTGAAGATGCCACCGGGGGTGCGGTACGGGCGCTCCATCTTCGGCCGGCGGATGCGCAGGGTGATGTGCGCGGCCATCATCAGCACATAGGACAGCGTAGCGCCGAACACCGCTACCAGGATCAGCAAGTCGCCCTGGCCGGTCAGCGACAGGGCAAAGCCGATGATGCCGGGGATGATCAGGGCCAGTACCGGGGCTTTGCTTTTGTTGGTTTCCGACAGCTTGCGCGGCAGGTAGCCGGCGCGGGACAAGGCGAAGATCTGGCGGGAATAAGCGTAGATGATCGAGAAGAAGCTGGCGATCAGCCCGGCCAGGCCGACCAGGTTGACGAAGCCGCCCATCCATGTGCTGCCGCCGTAGGCCTTGGACAGCGCTTCGACCAGCGGGTTGCCGGATGCCTTCAGCGCTTCGGAGCCGGCGCCGCCAGGGCCGACCACCAGGATCAGCAGGGCGAAGGCCAGCAGTACCAGCATGGCGCCGATCAGGCCGCGTGGCAGGTCACGCTTGGGGTTCTTGGTTTCTTCGGCGGCCAGCGGCACGCCTTCGACGGCAAGGAAGAACCAGATGGCGTAAGGGATCGCCGCCCACACGCCGACATAGCCGAACGGCAGGAAGCTGCTGGCGCCTACTGCGTCCGTTTTGGCGATGTCGAACAGGTTGGCTGCATCAAAATGGGGCACCATGCTCACCAGGAACACCGCCAGGGCGATGGCGGCGACGGCGGTGATGATGAACATCAGTTTCAACGCTTCACCCACACCGAAGATGTGGATGCCGATGAACACGATATAGAACGCCAGGTAGATCACCCAGCCGCCGATGCCGAACAGTGACTCGCAATAGGCGCCGATGAACACGGCGATGGCCGCGGGCGCAATGGCGTATTCGATGAGGATTGCCGTGCCGGTCAGGAAACCGCCCCATGGGCCGAACGCACTGCGGGCAAAACCGTAGCCGCCGCCTGCGGTGGGGATCATCGACGACAGCTCGGCCAGCGAGAAGCACATGCACAGGTACATGGTGGCCATCAGCAAGGTGGCGAGGAACATGCCGCCCCAGCCGCCCTGGGCCAGGCCGAAGTTCCAGCCGGCATAGTCGCCGGAGATGACATAGGCCACGCCCAGGCCGACCAGCAGTACCCAGCCGGCGGCGCCTTTTTTCAGTTCACGTTGCTGGAAATAGTCCGACCCGACTTTTTCGAAGTCGACGGAAGAGCCTGCCGGCGAGCCGGCGGAATGATCGCTTGGCATAGATTCACCTGTTGTTTTTCTTGGTGGCCGGAAGGGTTCGGGCCGATGGTGATGTGTACTGCAGGAAGCGAGCCAGAGCGGTTGGTGCCCCGGGGTTTGTGTGATTCAGGTCCGGCCTCATCGCCGGCAAGCCAGCTCCCACAGGTACTGCACAGTTTTCGAGATCAGTGCGGTCCCTGTAGGAGCGGCCTTGCGCCGCGATGGGCTGCAAAGCAGCCCCCGAGGCCATCCCGGACTTTTAGAAGAAGCCCAACGGGTTGATGTCGTAGCTCACCAGCAGGTTCTTGGTCTGCTGATAGTGATCCAGCATCATCTTGTGGGTCTCACGGCCGACGCCGGACTTCTTGTACCCGCCAAACGCCGCATGCGCCGGGTACAGGTGGTAGCAGTTGGTCCACACACGCCCGGCCTTGATCCCGCGGCCCATGCGGTAGGCACGGTTGATGTCACGGGTCCACACGCCGGCACCCAGGCCGAACTCGGTGTCGTTGGCAATCGCCAGTGCTTCGGCTTCGTCCTTGAAGGTGGTGACGCTGACCACCGGGCCAAAGATTTCTTCCTGGAACACGCGCATCTTGTTGTTGCCCTTGAGCAGGGTCGGCTGGATGTAGTAACCGGTGGCCAGCGAGCCTTCCAGTTTCTCGACCTTGCCGCCGGTCAGCAGCTCGGCGCCTTCTTCCTGGGCGATCTGCAGGTAGGAGAGAATCTTCTCGAACTGCTGCTGCGAAGCCTGGGCGCCGACCATGGTGTCGGTGTCCAGCGGGTCGCCGCGCTTGATCTGCAGCACCTTCTTCATCACCACTTCCATGAACTGCGGGTAGATCGACTCCTGTACCAGGGCACGCGACGGGCAGGTGCACACCTCGCCCTGGTTGAAGAACGCCAGCACCATGCCCTCGGCAGCCTTCTCGATGAAGCTTGGCTCGGCCTGCATGATGTCTTCGAAGTACACGTTCGGCGACTTGCCGCCCAGCTCGACGGTGGACGGGATGATGTTTTCGGCCGCGCATTTCATGATGTGCGAGCCCACCGGGGTAGACCCGGTGAAGGCGATCTTGGCGATACGCTTGCTGGTGGCCAGGGCTTCACCGGCTTCGCGGCCGTAGCCTTGCACCACGTTGAGTACGCCAGGTGGCAGCAGGTCGCCGATCACTTCCAGCAGCACGGTGATGCCCAGTGGTGTCTGCTCGGCAGGCTTGAGCACCACGCAGTTACCGGCGGCCAGCGCAGGCGCCAGCTTCCAGGCCGCCATCAGGATCGGGAAGTTCCACGGAATGATCTGCCCGACGACGCCCAGCGGCTCGTGGATGTGATAAGCCACGGTGCCTTCATTGATCTCGGCAGCGCCGCCCTCCTGGGCGCGGATGCAGCCGGCGAAGTAGCGGAAGTGATCGACGGCCAGCGGAATGTCGGCGTTGAGGGTTTCGCGGACAGGTTTGCCGTTGTCCCAGGTTTCGGTGATGGCCAGCAGTTCAAGGTTCTGCTCGATGCGGTCGGCAATCTTCAACAGCACGTTGGAGCGGTCCTGCACTGAAGTGCGGCCCCAGGCGTCGGCAGCGGCATGGGCAGCGTCGAGCGCTTTATCGATGTCTTCGGCAGTGGAACGGGGGAATTCGGCGATGAGTTTGCCATTCACCGGGGACGTATTCTCGAAGTACTGCCCCTTGACCGGAGCTACGAACTCGCCACCGATGTAGTTGCCGTAGCGGTTCTTGAAGGAAACCTTCGCGCCGTCGGTACCGGGATGTGCGTAACGCATGGTGTGTCTCCTGGCTGTTATGTTTGTTGAGGAGTTGAGAAGCGTAGAGCAAAGGTTGGGCCAGCGTTGGGCACCCCAGGCAAATCAATGATTTGGGTCAGTTGCCCGGCCCCGGTGAGCGGCCGTTGTGCCAGCGCCGGTACACGCGAGGGTGACACTTTGTGCCATTTGCGACACGTCACGGCAGGCTGCATTGCAAAGCCTTCCCGGGTGGAGGATGCTGATGTGACTCTCTATCTGCAGAGAACTACAACAATGCAGAGCAATCATTTCAGTCGCCATGCCCAGCAAGTCCATACCGTTGCCCATGGTGGCGCCGGGGAGGGCGGCAGTGACCCGTCCATCGCCCGCTCCTGGCTGCGTTGCCTGGAGGACTACCACCTCGACCCTGCTGTGATCGCGGCCCCGGTGGTGCTTGAGCACGGGCGCCTGCTGGAAAGCCGCGAGCGGCTGCGCCAGGTGCTGCAAATTGCCGACCCTGAAATGAACAGCCTGCACCAGCAGCTTTCCGGGGCCGGCCACGCGGTACTGCTGACCGACGCCCGCGGGGTAATCCTCAACTGCGTCAGCGCGCCCACCGAGCGGCGCAGCTTCGAGCGTGCCGGGCTGTGGCTGGGCGCCGACTGGAGCGAAGCGCGCGAGGGCACCAACGGCATCGGCACCTGCCTGGTCGAGCGCCAGGCCCTGACCATCCACCAGAACGAGCACTTTCGTGGCCGCCATACCGGCCTGACCTGTTCGGCGAGCCCGGTGTTCGACCCGCATGGCGAACTGCTGGCGGTGCTTGACGTATCGTCGGCCCGGCCCGATGTTTCGCGCCAGAGCCAGTTCCACACCATGGCGTTGGTCAACCTTTCGGCGAAGATGATCGAAAGCTGCTATTTCCTGCGCCATTTCGAGCAGCAGTGGCTGCTGCGTTTCCACCTGCAGGCCGAGTCGGTCGGCCTGTTCAGTGAAGGGCTGCTGGCCTTCGACGGTGACGGGCGCATCTGCGCGGCCAACCAGAGCGCGCTGAACCTGCTGGGTACCGTGCGCGGTGGCGTGCTGGGCAAACCCATGCAGCGCTTCTTCGCCTGCAGCCACGACGAATTGTTCAACCGCGCCATGCCCGCTGGCAGCACGGTATGGCCGCTACACACCCTGGACGGCCGCCAGGTGTTCGCCAGCCTGCGTGGCCAGGCCCGTACGCCGGTATGGTCGGTGCCCACCGCCTACCGGCAGCCCGTTCGCGAGGTGGAACCGGCCATCTGCCTGCTCGACCCGGCGTTGCAAAACGATTTTCGCCGCTGCGTGCGGGTGTTCGAGCGTGACGTACCGTTGTTGCTGCGCGGCGAAACCGGTTGTGGCAAGGAGGCGTTCGCCCAGGCCGTGCACCAGGCCAGCGAGCGGCGCGGCAAGCCGTTTGTCGCCATCAACTGCGCCTCGATCCCGGAGAGCCTGATTGAAAGCGAGCTGTTCGGTTACCGCGGTGGCAGCTTTACCGGCGCACGCAAGGAAGGCATGCGCGGCAAGCTGTTGCAGGCTGACGGCGGGACTTTGCTACTGGACGAGATAGGCGACATGCCGCTGGCCCTGCAAACCCGCCTGCTGCGGGTGCTGGAAGAGCGCCAGGTGGTGCCGATCGGGGGTGAACCGCAGGCGGTTGACGTGCGCATTGTCAGTGCTACCCACCGCGACCTGCTGGAGCGGGTGGAGCAGGGCAGTTTCCGCGAGGACCTGTATTACCGCCTGAATGGCCTGGAGGTGGCGTTGCCGGCGGTGCGCGATCGCAGTGACAAGGCGCAGTTGCTGGACTTCCTGCTGCGTCAGGAGGCGCAGGGGCATCCGGTCGAGCTGGAGCCCAGTGCGCGCCAGGCGCTGCTGGACTTCACCTGGCCGGGGAACGTGCGGCAGATGCGCAATGTGCTGCGTACATTGGTAGCGCTTTGCGAAGATGCCCGAATCATGTTCTCGGATCTCCCCGCCGTCGTCCGCGAGGGCTTTGCCCTCGATCGCCGGCAAGCCAGCTCCCACCCCGATCACACTGGCTTCAAGCCATTTGTAAATCCAAGGGGATCCGGCTTGCCGGCGACAGGGCCAGAACAGGCGCTAGAAGGCAGTTGCACCTCCAGGGTAACCAGGGCTTTCGAAGCTGACGCTGCGCCTGTGGGAGCTGGCTTGCCGGCGATTGGGCCGGCAGCGTTGAAAGAGGCCGAGCGCCATGCGCTGCTGGCGACCCTGGAGGCAAAACACTGGCACCTGACCCGCGTCGCCGAGCACTTGGGCATCAGCCGCAATACCTTGTATCGAAAACTGCGCAAACACGGCATCACCAGGGCTGACTGAGCGAAACAGCGGGTGCGATTTGTCGCGCCCTGGGCTACCCTGCCTCGATGTTTTGCGAGGTCGACCATGCATATTCACATTCTCGGTATTTGCGGCACTTTCATGGGTTCGCTGGCGGTGCTGGCCAAGGAACTTGGCCACCGCGTCACCGGCTCGGACGCCAACGTCTATCCCCCGATGAGCACCCAGCTCGAAGCCCAGGGCATCGAGTTGACCCAAGGCTATGACCCAGCCCAGCTGGACCCGGCGCCAGACCTTGTGGTCATCGGCAATGCCATGTCGCGTGGCAACCCGGCGGTGGAGTACGTGCTGAACAAGGGCCTGCCTTATGTGTCCGGCCCGCAATGGCTGGCTGACCATGTGCTGCAAGGCCGCTGGGTACTGGCCGTTGCCGGCACCCATGGCAAGACCACCACCAGCAGCATGCTGGCCTGGGTGCTGGAACATGCCGGCATGAGCCCGGGCTTCCTGATTGGCGGTGTGCCGCAGAATTTCTCGGTGTCGGCGCGCCTGGGCGACACGCCGTTCTTCGTGGTCGAAGCCGACGAGTACGACAGCGCCTTCTTCGACAAGCGCTCTAAGTTTGTCCACTACCACCCACGTACCGCGATCCTCAACAACCTTGAGTTCGATCATGCGGACATCTTCCCTGACCTGGCCTCGATCGAGCGGCAGTTCCACCACCTGGTGCGCACCATCCCCGGCGAAGGCCTGGTCATTCACCCCACCACCGAGCAAGCGCTGGAGCGGGTGATCGGCATGGGCTGCTGGACCCCGGTGCAGACGACCGGCGAAGGTGGCCAGTGGCAGGCGCGCCTGCTCAGCCCCGACGGCTCGCGTTTCGAAGTGCTGTTCGAGGGCGAGGCGCAGGGCGTGGTGGACTGGGCACTGACAGGCCAGCACAACGTCGCCAACGCCCTGGCTACCTTGGCAGCGGCCCGCCATGTTGGCGTGGTGCCGGCCATGGGTATCGAAGGCCTGAGCGCCTTCAAGAGCGTCAAGCGGCGCATGGAGAAGGTTGCCGAAGTACAGGGCGTGACCATCTACGATGACTTCGCCCACCACCCGACCGCCATCGCCACTACCCTCGACGGCCTGCGCAAGCGCGTAGGCGAGGCGCCGGTGATTGCCGTTATCGAGCCACGCTCCAATTCGATGAAGCTCGGCGCCCACCGTGACGGTTTGCCGGAAAGCGTCAACGACGCCGACCAGGTGATCTGGTACGCCCCGGCCAACCTCGGCTGGGACCTGGCTGCCACTGCGGCGAAGTGCAAGGTACCGAGCGTGGTAGCCGACAGCCTCGACGCGATCATCGAGCGGGTCAAAGGCCAGGTACGCCCGGGCACCCATGTGGTGATCATGAGCAACGGCGGCTTTGGCGGCCTGCACGGCAAGTTGGCCGAGGCCCTGAAGTGAGCGGGCCGGAACGCATCACCCTGGCCATGACGGGCGCCTCGGGCGCCCAGTATGGCCTGCGCCTGCTCGATTGCCTGGTGCGCGAGGACCGTGAGGTGCATTTCCTGATCTCCAAGGCCGCGCAACTGGTGATGGCCACCGAGACCGACGTGGTGCTGCCGGCCAAGCCCCAGGCGATGCAGGCATTCCTCACCGAATACACCGGCGCCGCCGATGGGCAGATCCGTGTGTACGGCAAGGAAGACTGGATGTCGCCGGTAGCCTCCGGCTCCGGCGCCCCGGCGGCGATGGTGGTGGTGCCCTGTTCCACCGGCACCCTCTCGGCGATTGCCACGGGTGCTTGCAACAACCTGATCGAACGCGCTGCCGACGTTACCCTCAAGGAGCGGCGCCAGCTGATCCTGGTACCGCGCGAAGCGCCGTTCTCCACCATCCACCTGGAGAACATGCTCAAGCTGTCGCAAATGGGCGCGGTGATCCTGCCGGCGGCGCCCGGCTTCTATCACCAGCCGCAGACCATCGACGACCTGGTCGACTTTGTCGTGGCGCGCATTCTCAACCTGCTGGCCATTCCCCAGGACATGTTGCCGCGTTGGGGCGAGCACCACTTCGGGGTGGATGATTGAAGCGAGCGCTGTTGGGTGTGGCGGCGCTGGTGATGCTGGGTGGCTGCGCCACGGTGCGCACGCTGGATGCTGCAAAACCAGGGGCGCCGGTGGTGTATGCCGGTACCCGGCTGGATTTGTACGTGATCAATGGCGGGTGCTGCCCACGCGATCATTACGGGGCTGATGCACCGGCCTATCCAGGCCTGGACCTCCCCGGCAGCATGTTGCTGGATACCCTGTTGTTGCCGTTGTCATTGCTGACTGCGGCCGGTGTCGGCTTCCAGGCCACCGGCGGCCTGTGATGGCCATTTCGCGGGCTAGCCCGCTCCCACAGGATTGTGTGGTCCTCAGTTGATCACAGTACCTGTGGGAGCGGGCGTGCCCGCGAAGAGGCCCTTTCAGGAAAAGCTTATATCTTGCCCAACTTGCGAAGCTCATCCGACTCCACAATCCGCACCCCGTCTTCTTCCTCCAGCGCCAACCGCCACAAGGCCCGAGCCAAGGTACACGCCTCAATCCCCCGGTACTTGCCAGGTATCAACCTGGAAAACGGCGAAACCAGTTGTTCTGCCAGCCGTGGCTCGATCCGCTCTCCCAGCAGCAACGACGGCCGCACGATGGTCAGTTGCGGCCAGTCCTGGGCCTTGAGCGCCTCTTCCATCTCGCCCTTGACCCGGTTGTAGAAAATCGACGATTTCGGGTCGGCCCCCAGCGCACTGACTACCAGCAGATGCCGCGCGCCCATCTCCCGGGCACGCTTGCTGAATGCCACTACCATGTCCAGGTCCACTGCGCGGAAGGCCGATTCGGAGCCGGCCTGCTTCAGTGTGGTGCCCAGGCAGCAGTAAGCGATATCGACCCGCCCGGCCAGCTGTGGAAGGAATACCGCCGGGTCGCCCACCGGGTTTTCCAGGTGCGGGTGCTCGGCCAGCGGCCGGCGGGTAGGCGCCAGTACGCGGGTGATGGTGGGTTCGTTGAGCAGGCGGTCCAGCAGGTGTTCACCGGTCAGGCCGGTAGCACCGGCAAGCAGGACATGCTGAGGCGTCAAATACATGATGTCTCTCCCTTGTTACACACAAGTCTAGTGGCTGCCAGGTGTTTTTGCCTGTGCCCCCACCTTGGCCTGTGCGGCGTTACGCAATGCTTCTTCGGCCTGTTGCCGGCGCAGGTGCTGCCAGTGTTCCAGTACTGCTGGCGGTGCCCACAGCTGCGGCTCCGAGGCCTCGAAGCCTTCCCTTTGTTCTCTTTCGGCAACGCTGGAGCGTGCCAGTTCAAACGCCTGTTTCAGGTCGTCGGTCTGGTTCAGTGCTTCTGCGAACAACGCATCGCCAAAGTAGGTGAAGTCGGCTTCTTCCGAGCACCCGAAGGATACGCGGTCGGCCCGGGCGGCGGTCATGATCACCGTGCGATCGTCCTTGAGCGGGGCGATGTAGCCCCCTGAATAGCAAGCCGAGATGACGATTACCTTGTCGCGGTCCTTCAATGGCGCCAGGGCAGTGGCCAGTTCGTCGGCAGAAAGGTCGGCCAGTTGCAGGCGCGGCTGGTCGAGCACCAACTGATGGTCCTGGCTGCCATGGCTGGTGAGGTAGATGAACACCAGGTCTTCGGGGCCGCTGCGTTCGGCCAGGGTACTGGCGGCGCGGGTGAGGTTCTCGCGGGTGGCCATGGGGCGGGTGGCCATGTGGTCACGGTGGTTGACCAGGGTCACCTGGCCGCGGGCGCCAAAGCGCACCTTGAGCATGTTGCTGACGTAGTCGGCTTCGCGCAGGAAAACGCTTTGCTGGCCATCGCCGGCCACCACCAGGCTGTACAGCTGGATGGGCGGCGCTGAGCGCGGTACCCGGGCCAGCGCCTCTTCAAGCAGCCGGCCCTGGTTGAGCAGGGCCAGATCCAGTGGGTCGGGCAGCAGCTTGCCTTTCTGGTCGCGTACGCGCACACCGTTGGCCCAGGTGCCACCTTCGACCTGGCCGCTTGGCAAGGTCAGCTGGCCATGGCCATGGTAGGCATCGTTCAGGAAACCGCCGACGTAGATGCTGCCGTCGGCCAGTTGCAGGCTGCCCCGGCCCGACAGGCGCCAGTCGACGAATTCGCCCTTGTAGTGGCTGCCGTCACTGCCCAGCAGTTCGCCTTCACCCATCAGCGCGCCGTCCTTGAATTCGCCGATCCATACATCGCCATCGGCGTTTTCGTAGCGGCCCCGGCCTTCCAGGCGATTGTCCTTGAACTCACCGATGTACTGCTCGCCGTCGACGCTGTCGTACGTGCCGCTACCTTGCAGCTGGCCGTTGACGAAGCGGCCACTGAACTGGTTGCCGCTGGCATCGCTGCGCACCCCGGCGCCGTTGGGCTTGCCCTTGGCGAACAGGCCCTGGTAGCGGCTGCCGTCGGCCAGTTCCAGCTCGCCTGCGCCATCGTACAGGTCGTCCTTGAACTGGCCGCGGTAGGTCTGGTCGGCTTGCTTGAGCGTGCCTTCGCCGTCGCGGCGGCCGTGCTTGAAGGTGCCGCCATAGTGGCTGCCCGGCGTGGTCAGGTCGCCCAGCCCCTGGAACAGCCCCTCGGCGAACTGGCCACGGTACACCTCGCCGTTCTGGCCATGCCATTCGCCCTGGCCATGCCACTGGCCGTCCTTGAAGCCGCCGGCGTACCAGCTGCCGTTGGGGTAGTCGATACGGCCCTCGCCCTGCAGCAGGCCATCAACCACCTGCCCCCGGTAACGCCCCCCGTCGGGCAGGCGTGCGTCCGGCGCAAGCAGCGATTCGCCATCGCCACAGGCGGCGAGCAGCAGGACCAGGGTAATGGGGAGCAGTGGACGCATGGCGAGGACCGGGCAATAGGTCTGCCGAGTATGACGCAGAATAAGGGGCCGAGACAGATAGGGCATAAGCAGATGAGACAACAGGCCGGTGCGGCGAGATGGCTGCGAGGTGCATGTCGGGGGATCGAGGGTGGGCAGACAGGCGCATGCCTTGGGTTGTTCATCGCCTGTGAGATCGAGCGCCGCCCGCGCGGCGCATCGCCGGCAAGCCAGCTCCCACATTTGTTTCGGGCCAGTCTCTCCTGTGCCTTTGGCGCGCGCACCCTTGGGTGCATGACTGGAAATTGCTGAAGGCCAGCGGCGCAACCTTCGATTCTGAAAGGAACAAACAAGGCGGACAGCGGTGACTTCACAGGAGCGACTGGCCCGAAACAGATGTGGGAGCTGGCTTGCCGGCGATGCGCCGCGCGGGCGGCGCTCGATATTACAGGCGCTGAAAAAAACGAGGCATGCACATCTATGTCTCAACGCCACCCCAAGTCATGCACCTCCCCCCTTCAATGCCCCCGCAAAAACTCCACCATCCTGCGGTTCACCTCTTCAGCCGCCTCCATCTGCACCATATGCCCAGCCTCGGGCAGCACCAGTACTTCTGCCTCCAGGCCTTTGGCATGGCTGGCCGGGATGATCGCGTCCTTGCCGCCCCACACCACCAGTGCCGGATGCTGCCCCAGCACCCCGCGCAGGTCGTGGCGCTGGCGGTCGGCGTCGGCAATGGCTGATGCCAGCTGGCGCAAGGCGTCATCAACACCTTCCAGGCGCTTGAACTTGAGCATGTCCTCCAGCATTTGCCGGGTGACCAGCGCCGGGTCGGCGAACAGTTGCACCATCTGCGGTTTGAGGGCGTTGCGGTTGGCGGCGGCGACGAAGCCTTGCAGGTACTGCCCGTTGATCGTTTCGCCCAGGCCGGCACTGGCGACCAGGCTGAGGCTGGCCACCCGCTGCGGCGCCAGGCGTGCCACGTTGAGGCTTACCGCGCCGCCCATGGAATGGCCCGCCAGGTGGGCCTTGGCGATGTCCAGGTGGTCGAGCAGGGCCAGCACGGTTTCGCTCAGTTCATCAAGGTCGCCCCGCTGCAGGGCCTTGGCCGACTCGCCGTGCCCCGGCAGGTCGAGGGCGATCACCCGGCGTTCAGCGGCCAATGCCGGGTGGTTGAACAGCCAGTTGTTGAGGTCGCCGCCAAAACCGTGCACCAGCACCAGCGGCGTGCCGCCTTCCCCCAGCTCGAACCAGCGCAGCAGGCGGCCGCCAACCTCTGCCTTCTGTGGGGCCGGCCCCTGGGCCTGATCGGCGCCCCCCTCGGCGACGAACTCGGCCTGGAAGCGCTGCACCAGCGCATCGATTTCGGCTTCTTCGGCTTCGCCTTCCACCACCACGGCCAGCAACGCGCCCACTGGCAGGGTTTCATCCGGCTTGGCCACCTGGCGGCGCAACACGCCACTGAACGGGGCTTCGACGCTGCTGCTGATCTTGTCGGTCTCGACGTCCAGCACCTCGTCACCCTTGTTGATTTCGTCACCTTCCTGCTTGAGCCAGGTATCCACCCGGCCTTCGGTCATCGACAGGCCCCACTTGGGCATGGTCAGGGTATGGATCTGGCTCATGCGGCACTCCTTGCGGCTTCGATCACCTTGCGCACGGCTGCTTCGATCTTCGCCGCGTCAGGGATGTACAGGTCTTCCAGAGCGTCGGAGAACGGCACCGGGGTGTGCGGTGCAGTGACCATCTCGATCGGGCCCTTGAGTGCGCCGAAGGCCTTCTGCGCCACCAGCGCGCTGATGTCGGTGGCCATCGAGCAGCGCGGGTTGGCTTCGTCGATCACCACCAGGCGACCGGTTTTTTCCACACTTTCAAGAATGCTGTCTTCGTCCAGCGGGCTGGTGGTGCGCAGGTCCAGCACTTCGCAGTCGATGCCCTGGCGGGCCAGGTTGTTGGCGGCTTCAAGTGCTACATGGACCATGCGGCCATAGGTGACCAGGGTCACATCGTCGCCATCACGCAGGAAGTTGGCCTCACCGAACGGCACGGTGTACACCTCTTCCGGCACCTCGCCCTGCATGCTGTACAGCAGCTTGTGCTCACAGAAGATCACCGGGTCGTTGTCGCGGATCGCCTGTATCAGCAAGCCCTTGGCATCGTAAGGGGAAGAAGGGCACACCACCTTCAGGCCGGGGATGTGCGTCCACAGCGAGGTGAGCATCTGCGAGTGCTGGGCGGCCGCACGCAGGCCGGCGCCGTACATGGTGCGCATCACCAGCGGGGTGACCGCCTTGCCGCCGAACATGTAGCGGAATTTGGCGGCCTGGTTGAGGATCTGGTCCAGGCAGCAGCCGGCGAAGTCCACGAACATCAGTTCGCACACCGGGCGCAGGCCCTGGGTGGCGGCACCGACGGCAGCGCCGACGTAGCCGATTTCCGACAATGGAGCGTCCAGCACCCGGCCGGGGAACTGGTGATACAGGCCCTTGGTCACGCCCAGCACGCCACCCCAGGCGTCCTCCTCGCCGGGTGCACCGGCACCGCCGGCGACGTCTTCACCAATGATGAACACCGTGCTGTCGCGGCGCATTTCCTGGGCCAGGGCTTCGTTGATGGCCTGCTGGTAGCTGATTTTTCTTGCCATGGTGGTTCTCCTGTTGTTCTTGTAATCCGCGGCTCAGGGGTAGCTGACGTAGACGTCGGTGAGCAGGTCGGTGGGTTGTGGCTTGGGATCGGACTTGGCGCGGCGCACGGCGTCTTCGATCAGGTCCTCGATGCGCGCGTCGATGGCGTCCAGTTGCTCGGCAGTGAGCAGGCCGGCGCGGGTGGTCTTGTTGCGGAACTGCATCAGGCAGTCGCGGGATTCGCGCAGGTTCTTCACTTCATCCGGCGCGCGGTAGGTTTGCGCATCGCCTTCGAAGTGCCCGTAGTAGCGGCTGAGCTTGACCTCGATCAGTGACGGCCCTTGCCCGGCACGGGCGCGCTCGATGGCGGCGCCGGCGGCCTCGTACACGGCAAAGAAGTCGAAGCCGTCGATGGTCACGCCCGGCATGCCGAAGCCGGCTGCGCGGTCGGCAATGTGGTCGCAGGCGACGGACCAGTTGGAGGCTGTGGCCTCGGCGTAGCCGTTGTTCTCGGCCACGAAGATGCACGGCAGGTTCATGATCGACGCCATGTTCATGGCCTCGAACACGGCGCCTTCGTTGGAAGCGCCATCGCCGAAGAACGCCACCGACACGTCATCACGGCCCTTGAGTTTGGCCGCCAATGCCGCCCCGGCCACCAGCGGTGCACCGGCCCCGACGATGCCGTTGGCGCCGAGCATGCCTTTTTCCAGGTCGGCAATGTGCATCGAGCCGCCTTTGCCGCCGCACACGCCGGTTTTCTTGCCATAGATCTCGGCCATCATGCCGTACACATCCACCCCCTTGGCGATGCAGTGGCCATGGCCGCGGTGGGTCGAGGCGATGCAGTCGCTGTCGCGCAGGTGGGCCATTACCCCGGCGGCTGAGGCTTCTTCGCCGGCATACAGGTGGACGAAGCCGGGGATCTCGCCAGTGGCGAATTCCACGTGCAGGCGTTCTTCGAAGGCGCGGATGGTGCGCATCACTTCATAGGCATGCAGCAGTTGTTCGGTACTGAGTTGATTGGACATCTTGTTGTTCTCCAGGGTTGTCTCAACGCGGGTTTGCAGGGTGCAACCGGTGGCCGCGCGGGACGGCCAGCAGGTGATGGCGGGCGGCATGCGCCAGGACGGCCTCGACATCCACGCTCAGCGGGCCTTGGTGGTCGAGGGTGATGGTGGGTGTGTCGTGCTCGGCGAATTCGATTTCGCGCTCGCCGTCCAGGGCCAGGGTGCCGCTGGCCAGGCTCAGGCGATGGGCGACGCCGGGCGTCAGCGGGCCGCTGGCGGTGATGCCGCAGCCTTGCAGCAGGCCGGGCGCCAAGGGGGCGAGCAGCGCCTGTTCGGCAGCGGGGTTCAGGCGTACCCAGGCGCCGTGCGGGTCCTGGCGCGACACCGGGCACCACAGCCCGCACAAGGCTGACAGGCCAATGGCATGGGGCTCGGCGAAGCAGGCAAAGACTTCGCTCAAGTCTTCGCTGCGGCTGAGTGCACGGGCACCGATGAAGCGCTGGGGCGATACCGCCACTTCCACCAGGGCCCATTCGGCAAGCTGTTGCTCGGGCACCTTCACCAGCAGGCGCTTGTTGCGGCGCAGGCCGATGCTGGCCGGTACCTGGCCGCTGGCGAGCAGGCCGCCGGCCAGGCCGGCACTGGTGGCTTCGCGCAGTTCGGGGAAGGCATTGTTGGTGCCGGTGGACAGCGTCAGCAGCGGTACGTCACCGGCCTCGGCAGCGACTGCCTTGTGGGTGCCGTCGCCACCGAGCACGGCGATCATCGCCACGCCACGCTCGACCATGCGCCGGGTGGCCAGGCGGGTATCGGCAACGGTCTGGGTCAGCGGCAGGTCGAGTATTTCGATGGCCGGCCAGTGTTGCTCACGGGCGCCGGGGCCCTGGCTGGCCTTGAGCACGGCGGCGGCTATGCCGGTCATGTCGCTGGGCAGCAGCACCTGGCCGATGCCAGTGGCACCGAAGGCCGCCAGCAGGCGCTGGATCGCCGAGGCCTTGTCGGTGCTCGAATAGAGCCCGGCATTGGCGGTCAGGCGGCGCAGGTCGCGGCCAGAGGCAGGGTTGGCAATGATCCCGACGGTCGGGGCGGGTAGCGGCATGGCGCACCTCGTATTTTTGTTTGCAAGGGCAGGAGCAAGCGCGGTGCCAGCTTTTCGTGGCGTGGCTGAAATGGCCGCGCCAGAGCGGTTTTGTTGCGCTCAGGCAGATGCTCATTGCGCTGCTGGCGAGACGCCGGGTGCCAGCGCTGGGCCTGGGTTGGCGAGACGCTGAGACGCAGCGTCTCAAGCCGGCCGGTAATCACACAGTGCTTGTCGGGGCATGCGTGGAAGCGCTTAATGGCCGGACAACGATAAAAACAGCAACGAGAACCGGAGGGCCTGAATGCTTGCCGCGAACTCCCGAGCCCATGTCGACTGCGTCAGCCGGGTGCTGAAGAACGCCGACCGCCTGCCACAGGCGCCGGTGCCAGCGCTGATCCTCGATTCATGGCGCCGTTCCATGGAGCTGTACCGCCTCGACCCCGGGTCCCAGCAGGGGCCGCGCATCCTGTCCCAAAGCCTGCTCAACGAATGCCGCGAACGCGCCGAGCTGTTTCTGCGCATCGCCAGCGATGCCGTGGCACGCCTGCACGAGCGGGTGCGCGGCGCCGACTACTGCGTGCTGCTGACCGATGCCCAGGGGCGCACCATCGATTACCGGGTCGAATCGGCCATCCGCAATGACTGCCGCAAGGCCGGGCTGTACCTGGGCACCTGCTGGTCGGAGGGCGAGGAGGGCACCTGCGGTGTGGCGGCGGTGCTGACCAGCAAGGCCCCGGTCACGGTGCACAAGCGCGATCACTTCCGCGCAGCCTTCATCGGCCTGACCTGCACCGCGGCGCCGGTGTTCGACCCGCAGGGCGAGTTGCTGGGGGTGGTGGATGTCTCGGCCTTGCAGTCACCCGACGACCGCCGCAGCCAGCACCTGATCCGCCAGTTGGTCGAGCAGACTGCCCGTGAAATCGAAAACGCCTTCTTCATGCACAGTGCCCAAGGCCACTGGGTAATGCGCGCCCACGGCACCCCGGGTTACGTCGAAAGCCAGCCCGACTACCTGCTGGCCTGGGATGCCGACGGCCGCTTGCAGGCCATCAACAGCCTGGCGCGGCAACGGCTGGTGCAGCACCTGGGGCGCTTGCCCGAGCACATTGGCGAACTGTTCGACATGGGCCAGCTACGGCGCGTCAACACATCGTCCCCCCAGCGCCTGCCGGGCCTGGGCGGGCTGTATGGCCGGGTCAGCGCCCCGCAGCAACGCCAGCGCGCGCAGCCCTTGCAGCAGGCGCAGGACGCCCGCATCGAGCAGCATCTACGGCTGGCCACGCGGGTCAAGGACTGCAACCTGGCGGTGCTGGTACAAGGCGAAACCGGGGCCGGCAAAGAAGTGTTTGCCCGCCAGCTGCACCAGCAAAGCCAGCGCCGCGACGGGCCATTCGTCATCCTTAACTGCGCCGCCATCCCGGAAAACCTGATCGAGAGCGAACTGTTTGGCTATGTAGCCGGGGCCTTTACCGGGGCTTCCAGCAAAGGTATGCAGGGGCTGTTGCAGCAGGCCGATGGCGGTACCCTGTTCCTTGACGAAATCGGCGACATGCCGCTGAACCTGCAAACCCGCCTGCTGCGTGTGCTGGCCGAAGGCGAAGTGGCGCCGCTGGGTGCAGCACGGCGCGAGCGGGTGGATATCCAGGTGATCTGCGCCACCCACCGCGACTTGGCGAAGATGGTGGCGGAGGGCCGTTTTCGCGAGGACCTGTACTTCCGTCTGGCCAATGCCCGGTTCGAGCTGCCGCCGCTGCGTGAGCGCGAGGATCGCTTGGGGCTGATTCACCAACTGCTGGCCGAGGAGGCGCAAGCGTGCGCGGTCGAGGTGGTGTTGGCGGATGCTGCGTTGCAGTCGCTGCTGCTTTACCGCTGGCCGGGCAACCTGCGCCAACTGCGGCAGGTGTTGCGTTATGCCTGTGCGGTGAGTGAAGGCGGGCAGGTGCAGTTGCAGGATTTGCCGCAAGAGGTGCGCGGTGATGCGGTTGTTTCGGCTGAAAGCGGCGTGTCCTGCCCGGCCCGGCAGTTGTTGCTGGATGCACTGATCCGCCATCGCTGGAAGCCGGCCGATGCGGCGCGGGCGTTGGGTATTTCGCGGGCTACCTTGTATCGGCGTGTGCACGAGCACCGCATCGAGATGCCGCGGATGAAGGGGTAGGGGCCTGGGGCTGCGCCGCAGCCCAATCGCCGGCAAGCCAGCTCCCACCCCGATCGCATCGGCCTCAAGCCATGTGCAGTACCTGTGGGAGCTGGCTTGCCGGCGATGAGGCCCCGACAGGCAATAAAAAACCCCGGAACAAGTCCGGGGTTCTGGTACATCACACTATTCGATCAATGCTCCCACCCCGACCACATCGGCCTCAAGCCATGTGCAGTACCTGTGGGAGCTGGCTTGCCGGCGATGAGGCCCTGGCAGGCAATAAAAAACCCCGGAACAAGTCCGGGGTTCTGGTTCATCGCACTATTCGATCAATGCTCCCACCCCGACCACATCGGCCTCAAGCCATGTGCAGTACCTGTGGGAGCTGGCTTGCCGGCGATGAGGCCCCGACAGGCAATAAAAAACCCCGGAACAAGTCCGGGGTTCTGGTACATCACACTATTCGATCAATGCTCGTTTGCCAGCTTGTGTTCGAGGTAGTGAATGTTGACGCCGCCTTTGCAGAACCCTTCATCACGCACCAGGTCGCGGTGCAGCGGGATGTTGGTCTTGATGCCGTCGACGACGATCTCGTCCAGGGCATTGCGCATGCGCGCCATGGCTTCGTCGCGGTCCTTGCCGTAGGTGATCAGCTTGCCGATCAGCGAGTCGTAGTTCGGCGGAACCGAATAACCGCTGTACAGGTGCGAATCGACGCGAACGCCGTTGCCGCCTGGGGCGTGGAAGTGCTTGACCTTGCCTGGGCTCGGGATGAATTTCTTCGGGTCTTCGGCGTTGATCCGGCACTCCAGCGAGTGGCCACGGATAACCACGTCTTCCTGGCGGTACGACAGCTTGTTGCCAGCGGCGATGCTCAGCATCTCCTTGACGATGTCGATACCGGTAACCATCTCCGACACCGGGTGCTCAACCTGCACGCGGGTGTTCATCTCGATGAAGTAGAAGCTGCCGTTCTCGTACAGGAACTCGAAAGTACCGGCACCACGGTAGCCGATCTCGATGCACGCATCGACGCAACGCTTGAACACTTCCTGACGGGCTTTCTCATCGATACCCGGGGCTGGTGCTTCTTCCAGGACCTTCTGGTGACGGCGCTGCAGCGAGCAGTCGCGGTCGCCCAGGTGGATGGCGTTGCCCTGGCCGTCGGACAGTACCTGCACTTCCACGTGGCGTGGGTTGGTCAGGAACTTCTCCAGGTAGACCATCGGGTTGCCGAAGGCAGCACCGGCTTCGGTACGGGTGAGTTTGGCCGAGGAAATCAGGTCCTCTTCCTTGTGCACCACGCGCATGCCGCGACCACCACCGCCACCGGCGGCCTTGATGATCACCGGGTAGCCGACGTCACGGGCAATCGCCAGGGCGACTTCTTCGTCTTCCGGCAGCGGGCCATCGGAGCCCGGTACGGTCGGTACGCCCGACTTGATCATCGCGTCCTTGGCCGAAACCTTGTCACCCATCAGGCGAATGGTGTCGGCTTTCGGGCCGATGAAGGCAAAGCCGGACTTTTCCACCTGCTCGGCGAAGTCGGCGTTTTCCGCCAGGAACCCGTAACCCGGGTGAATGGCGGTAGCGCCTGTCACTTCGGCCGCAGCGATGATCGCCGGGATGTGCAGGTAGGAATCTTTGGACGAAGCAGGACCAATGCAGACCGACTCGTCTGCCAGGCCCAGGTGCATCAGTTCGCGGTCGGCCGTGGAGTGCACGGCGACGGTCTTGATGCCCAGCTCTTTGCAGGCACGCAGGATCCGCAGGGCAATTTCCCCGCGGTTGGCGATCAGGACTTTTTCCAGCTTCCCAGACATCGTTGGCTCTCCGCGAATCAAACGACGGTGAACAGCGGCTGGTCGAACTCAACCGGCTGGCCGTCTTCTACCAGAATGGCGTCGATGACACCGCCAACATCGGCTTCGATGTGGTTCATCATCTTCATGGCTTCAACGATGCACAGGGTGTCGCCTTTCTTCACGGACTGGCCCACTTCAGCGAAGTTCGGCGAGGTCGGCGAAGGCTTGCGGTAGAAGGTACCTACCATTGGCGAGCGGATCACGGTGCCTTTCAGGGCCGGGGCAGCGGCAGCGGCTTCGGCGACTGGAGCAGCAGCGGCAACCGGGGCAGCAGCAGGGGCAGCGGCCATCGGTGCTGGTGCGTAGAACTGCTGGGCAGCTGGAGTCTTGCTGTGACGGCTGATACGGACCGACTCTTCGCCTTCCTTGATCTCCAGTTCGTCGATGCCAGACTCTTCCAGCAGCTCGATCAGTTTCTTGACTTTACGGATATCCATTAATCATCAACTCCCAAAGGTTCGGTCAGGGGGCGAAATACAAAAAAACGTATCGGAAACGTTTCTCTCGAACCCCGGCCCACTTAGGCCAGGGTTTTCATCATTTGGGCTGTGCGTTGGCAGCCAGTTGTTCCAGCGCGGACTCCAGGGCCAGGCGATAACCGCTGGCGCCCAGGCCGCAGATCACCCCTACGGCAACATCGGAGAAGTAGGAGTGGTGACGGAACGGTTCGCGTTTGTGCACGTTGGACAGGTGCACTTCGATGAATGGGATGCTCACCGCAAGCAATGCGTCACGTAATGCGACGCTTGTGTGGGTGAAAGCAGCCGGATTGATCAGGATGAAGTCCACACCCTCGTTGCGTGCGGCGTGAATACGGTCGATCAGTTCGTATTCGGCATTGCTCTGCAGGTACTGCAGATGGTGGCCCGCGGCGCGGGCACGTTGCTCCAGGTCCTGGTTGATCTGGGCCAGGGTCACGGCGCCGTAATGGCCAGGCTCGCGAGTACCGAGCAGGTTGAGGTTTGGGCCGTGGAGCACCAGTAGCGTTGCCATCTGCGGATTCCTTGGATTTGTAGGGCAATTCGACACAGCGCGGCGAGTGTGCCGTAAAGCGACGGCAAGTGTCCAGTTCCCGGCAATAGCCAGCACGATGTCCGAGATTCGCGCGAAGTATGTGACCAAATAATTAAATCTGGTCACCTATTACAGGAATTTTCCCGGCACGCGGGAAGTTATAGACCGACTTTGCCGCGCACGCGTGTCAGAATTTGCGCAAAATCACCGGCGTTTATCTCGCCAATCACCCGATCAGCGGTAATTTCGCCGCCGTTCGCGGCAAAGAACAGCAGGGCGGGTGGGCCGAACAGCTGGTAGCGGTCGAGCAGCTTGCGTTGCTCGGCACTGCTCTCGGTGATGTCGAAACGCAGCAGCTTGAAGCCGGCCAGCTGCGTTTGCACCAGCGGCGCATTGAGCACTTCATGCTCGATCACCTTGCAACTGATGCACCAGTCGGCGTACCAGTCCAGCAGCACTGGCTGGCCGGCCGCCTTGGCCTGGGCAAGTGCGGCGTCCAGTGCGCTGGGGGTGGTGATGGTCTGCCAGGCATTTGCCTGTGCCGCCTGGCTGCTGCCGGTGGCCGCCAGTGTTGCAACGGGCAGCGGGCGAAGCGGGTCGCCCTGGCCGCTGAGGGCGCCGTACCAGCAGGCCAGGGCGTATACCAGCAAGGCCAGGCCAAGCAATTGGGCCAGGCGTTGGCGAGCGGTCTTGACCACGAACTCCAGGGCGCCGAGGAACAGGGCCACGCCAGCGGCGAGGAAACCGACCAGCAGCAATGTCACCGGCCCCGGCAGCACGCGGATGAGCAAGCCGATGGCCAGGCCCAGCAGCAGTACGCCGATGGCGTTTTTCACCGTGTTCATCCACGGGCCGCTTTTCGGCAGCCATGCTGCGCCACCGGTGGCCACCAGCAACAAGGGGGCACCCATGCCCAGGCCCAGGGCGAACAGCTTGAGTGCGCCGCCCAGGGCATCGCCACTGGCACTGATATACAGCAAGGCGCCAGCCAGGGGGGCTGACACACAAGGCGAAACCAGCAGGCTGGAGAGCACGCCCAGCACTGCCGCGCCCAGCAGCGAGCCACCCCGGGTATGGTTGGCGACGTTGTTCAGGCGGTTGCTCAGTGCCTGGGGCAGCTTCAGCTCGAACAGGCCGAACATGGCCAGGGCGAACAGCACGAAAAACAGCGCGAAAGGCACCAGTACCCAGGCCGACTGCAGGCGCGACTGCAGGTTCAGGCCGGCGCCGAACAGGCCCATCAGCGCGCCGAGCGCCGCGAAGCTGGCCGCCATCGGCAGCACGTAGGCCAGCGACAGCGACAGCCCGCGCAGGCCACCGACCTGGCCGCGCAGCACTACGCCAGACAGGATCGGCAGCATCGGCAGTACGCACGGGGTAAAGGTCAGGCCGACCCCGGCGAGGAAGAACAACAGCAGCGATTTCCAGTTCCAGCCGTGTTCGGCGGTTGCGGGGGCGGTGGCGCCGCCTTCGCCATCGATGCTCAGGCGAGCGGTTTCCGGTGGGTAGCACAGGCCTTTGTCGGCACAGCCCTGGTAGCCCACCAGCAGGGTGAAGGCTCGCGGGTCGGTGCGCGGCAGTTCGATGTCGAGCACGCCGTGGTACACCTCGACGTCGCCGAAGAATTCATCGTGCTTGGCCTCGCCTTTGGGGATGTTCGGGGTGCCCAGGGCAATGTCGGCCGGCTCGGTGCGGAACTGGAAGCGGTGGCGGTAGAGGTAGTAGCCCTCGGTGGCAACGAAGCGCAGCTTGACGGTTTGCGCATCGGCCTGGACCAGGCTGAGCTTGAAGGCTTCGTGTACCGGCAGGAAGTCGGCGTTGTTGGCGAGCGAAGCGGCGCCGAGGGTGGCGCTGGGGCGGTTGTCGAGCAGGCCCGTGGCGAACGCAGGGCTGGCCAGCAGCAGGAACAGCAGGAAAAACAGGCGGCGCATGGCGGACTCGCGAGGTGGAACGTGCCGGGCATGATAGCGGAGTTGGTGCGGGTTGGGGCCATGCAGGCAGTGGGGGCGACACATGGCCTGCGATATCTTCAAGGCATGCACCGTACCTGTGGGAGCGGCCTTGTGTCGCGAAAGGGGTGCGAAGCGCCCCCAGGTTTATGCATCACAGCTGATATTGCCGGGGCCGCGTTGCGGCCCTTTCGCGACGCAAGGCCGCTCCTACAGAGACTGCGCTGCCCGTTCAGACTCTGAACGCTCGCACCGCCCGGTTCAGCTCACCGCCCAGGCTCAGCAACTGCTCGCCTTGCTCGCGCCCTTCACCTATGCGCTGCAGGTTATCTTCGCCCAGCGCGTGAATCCGCTCGCTGTGGTCACGAATTTCACTCACCGCACCACTCTGCTGCGCCGTGACATCGGCAATGCGCACCGCTGTGTCGGCAATGGTGCGGATGGCACAGACAATCTCGTCCAGCGCGCCATCCGCGGCCTGAGCCTGGCTGGCCGTGGCCTCGGCATGCTCAAGCTGCGCACGCATGCCCGCCACCGAACTTTTCGCGGCTTGCTGCAGGCGATCGATCAGTGCCTGAATCTCGCCGGTAGCCCCCGTGGTGCGCTGCGCCAGCGAGCGCACTTCATCGGCCACCACGGCAAAGCCACGGCCCATTTCACCCGCACGGGCGGCTTCGATCGCGGCATTCAGCGCCAGCAAGTTGGTCTGTTCGGCAATCGAGCGGATCACCGTCAGCACCCCGCCGATGGTCGCCGATTCTTCCGCCAATTGCTCGATCATGCGGGCGTTGCCTTGCACTTCATCGACCAGCTCGCGCAAGCCCGACAAGCTCTGGCCAATGACCGCCTGGCCCTGTTCCACTGCGCGCCCGGCATCGCGGCTGGCATCGGCAGCGGCGCTGGCATCGCCCGCCACTTGCTGAATGGTCGCTTCCAGCTCGCCCAAGGCATCGCGGATCTGGCCGGTATCGCCGGCCTGGCGCTCGGCGCCGTCGTGTAGGGCGGCGCTCATGCCGGCCAGGGCGTGGCTGCTGCCAGCCACCTGCTCGGCGTTGTGGCGGATGGTGCCTACCAGCTCCACCAGGTACTGGCGCAGGCGGTTGAGCGACTCCTGGATGTCGTGCAGTTCGCGGTTGGTCTTGCCCAGGGAGATGGCCTGGGCAAAGTCGCCCTCGGCCCAACGTGACAAGGCTGGGGCAAGGCTGGTGAGGGTGCGGGTCAGGCGCCGCTGCAAGGTGTCGATCAGCAGGGCGATGAGCAGTATCAAGCCGATCATCAGGCCCTGGATAATGCGCACCTCAGCTGCGATCTTTGCATGCTCGCCGCGTACTTCGGGTTCCAGCGCGGCGATGGCCTGCTGCACCGCCTCCAGGCGCTGATGGGTGCTGGCGGCAAGGGCGACGCGGCGTTCGATCTGTTCGCGGGTGCGTTGCAGTTCGGCCGGGTAGCGGCTTAGCAGGCTTTGCAGTTCACGCTTCAGGCCCACCGCAATGTCTTCCTGCTGGGCGCTGGCTTGGGTTTCCAGGCCCATCATGGCGGCGAAGTCGTCGGCACCGGATTCGGCTGCGCGGGTCACGCCCAGCAACGGCAAACTGTCGATGGCCTGCGCCTGGGTGCGGATCAGTTGCAGTTCACGCTCCACTTCGTCGGCCAGCTCCGGGCGGCCGCTGCTGATCAGTTTGTCCCTTGCCAGCGACAGGCGACCGAGGTGCACGCTGGCATCGAGCAACGGCAACAGGTAGCGGTTGGCATCGGCGCTGCCGCTGTCGCGGGCGTAGCCGGCCAGTTGTTCGAAGTTGGCCCCCATTTCCCGCTCGGCCTGCAGCAGCAGGGCTTGCGGATCGCCAGCCAGTTTACCGGCGGCCAGCAGTTCGTTGGCAGTGAAGGCCTGCAGGTTGTCGAGGCTGGGGCGCAGCTTGCCGGCCAGTTCTGCGGGCCACTCGCTCAGGCTGGCCTGCAATTGCTGGTTGGCCTCCATGGCGGCGGCATGGCGCAGGGCATCGCCGCTGCCCAGGTAAGCCTGGATATTACGTGCTGCCTGGTTCTGGAACTGCTGGGACAGGCCCAGGTAGCGCTCCATCATCTGGTAGGGGCGTTCCAGGGCACGCTGCGACCACCACAGGGTGACGCCCAGGGCGAGACACACCGTTACCAGCAACAGGGTATTGAAATTGGTCAGCCACTTCAGGCGCATAGCCGCGAACTTCCTGCGCAGGGGAGAGGTAGGCGCCTGAAGTTATTGCGATTTTGTGACCGGGTGATGACGACAGGGGCTGGGTGCCAGAAAAAAAGTGGCACAGTGCCTCTATCGGTGTGGCCTGCTCTGGCCTCTTCGCAGCACAAGGCTGCTCCTACAGCGTGCTCCCTGTAGGAGCAGCCTTGTGCTGCGAAGAAGCCGGTACAGCCTATAAATAACTCAAGGTTCCACACGAACTACGCAATTACGCCCCGCATGCTTGGCACGGTACAGCGCCTCGTCCGCCGCACTGGCCATGGTCAGCGCATCCAGCACCTCATCCAGCTGCACCACCCCGGCACTGAAAGTGCACTGCAAATCCCGCGGCTGCGCCGGGTAGAGAATTTCTGCAAAGCGCCGGCGAATTTCGTCCAGCACCTTGTGCGCTGCGTCCAGCGCGGTATTGGGCATGACGATGGCGAACTCTTCACCCCCATAACGGCCAATGAAATCAGTCTTGCGCAAGCGTTGCTTGAGGAACAGCGCAAGGCTCTTGATCACCCGGTCGCCCATGGGGTGGCCGTGGCGGTCGTTGATCTTCTTGAAATGGTCGATGTCGAGCATGGCAAAGCTCAACGGCTGCTGTTCGCGGCGGGCGCGGAAGCTGCAGTCTTCCAGCAGTTGCAGGATGTGGGTGTGGTTGTAAAGCCCGGTCAGGCTGTCGCGCACCATGCGCGCCTTCAGGTGCCGGGCGCGGGCGGCGCGGTTGCGCACGGTGGTGATCAGGTGGCGAGAGCGAAACGGCTTGGTCAAAAAATCATCACCGCCTTCGCTCATCGCATCCAGCTGCTTGTCCAGGTCGTCTTCGGCAGACAGGTAGATGATCGGCACGCTCACATAGCGGTCGCTGTGGCGGATCACCTTGGCCAGTTCCGGGCCGGTGCAGGCAGGCATGTACAGGTCGAGGATGATCAGGTCGGGCTGGAAGTCGGCAAGCTCGGCCATGGTGCGGATGGGGTCGGTCAGGCTGCGGGTGACCATGCCGGCGGTGGCCAGCACGCGCTCGGTGTGCAGCGCCTGGGTGCGCGAGTCGTCGATGATCAGCACGCGCAGCGGGTCGTGCGGGGTGGCGTTGGTCAGCAGTTCGACCTTTTCCAGCAGGCTGGAAGCCTCGAGGCTGCCGGTGAGAAAGTCCTGGCCACCCGCGCGCACGGCGGCAAGGCGGGTCGGGGTGTCGGCTTCGTGGTGGCTGAAGAACAGCAGCGGAACAGGTAGCGCCAGCCCCTGCTGTACCTTGGCGGCCAGCAGCAGGCCTTGGCCGGCACCGGTGAAGTCGACATCCATGATGATGGCCGAAGGCGGGTATTCGTTGATCGAGGCGAGAAACGCCGCAGCGCTGGGCAGCGCTTGCACCACCAGGCCAAAGAACTCCAGTTGCTGGGCCAGGCGCTGGGCACGCTCATGGTCCTGCAGCAGGATGTACACCGGCTTGCGCAGGGGCAGCAGCAGCGGGTCGAGCGGGTCGTCCTTGCGCAGGCCGCTACGCGTCACCTGTTGGGTGGGGCACTGCGGGCTCGGCTCAACTGCTTGGCTCATGTCCTGGCTACTTATAGGTTGGGATGTGCAGGGGCAATGATGGCTCTATGCTAGCAGCTCTTTGCAAATACGTGACTGCCCTGTATCAACAAAGCGGCCAGAACGAATATTCAGTTGCTGACTGATTGGTCGCTTATGCGTACGGTGGTGTCTGCTTTATAGTGCTGCCATGCGGGCTTGCCGTGGCACCCTGGCGCAGGCCTGTGGTCAAAGCCCTAGAACCGTCGTGACTGATTAAGGACAAAGCCATGCTGGACTGGAAAAACCGCGAGGCCAAAGCCGAGCCCCGTGAGCGTGTCGACGGCCGCGGCGCTGCCGCCCGTAGCTACCTTGGCGGCCTGTGGAGCCGTGCCCTGGGGACCCTGATCGGGTTGTACCTGCTGGTGTGCATCGGCCTGGGCTGGTACTGGAGCCAGGAGCCGGAACTGTTCCCGGTACAGCAGAATGCCCAGTCTGCCGCTGAGCGCGGTGGCCAGCAGATGGTGGTGGGCTACACCACCATCGAAACCCTCAAGACCGTGGCCGGTACCTTGCTGAACAAGCCGGGTGGCTACATTTCCAACGACCGCTTCCCGCCAGGGCTGTGGATGGACAACATGCCGAGCTGGGAATACGGCGTGCTGGTCCAGGTACGCGACCTGTCCCGCGCCTTGCGCAAGGACTTCGCCCGCTCGCAGTCGCAGTCCACCGAAGACGCCGACCTGGCCAAGGCCGAGCCGCGCTTCAACTTCGACAACAAGAGCTGGATCCTGCCGTCGAGCGAGTCGGAGTTCGAAGAGGGCATCAAGTCGCTGAGCCGTTACCAGACCCGTCTGGCTGCCGGCGACAAGGGCGCGATTTTCTACACCCGTGCCGACAACCTGAACAACTGGCTGGGTGACGTGGCCACTCGCCTGGGCTCGCTGTCGCAGCGCCTGTCGGCCAGCGTTGGCCGGGTCAAGCTCAACACCACGCTGAAGACCGAGTCGGTCGTTGCCGGGCAGGCGCCGCAGGTGGACGAGGAGCTGGTGGAAACTCCATGGCTGCAGATCGACAACGTGTTCTACGAAGCCCGCGGCCAGGCCTGGGCGTTGTCGCACCTGCTGCGCGCCATCGAGGTGGACTTCGCCGACGTGCTGGCGAAGAAGAACGCCACGGTCAGCGTGCGCCAGATCATCCGTGAACTGGAGGCCTCGCAAGAGCCGCTGTGGAGCCCGATGGTGCTCAACGGCAGTGGCTTCGGCATGTGGGCCAACCATTCGCTGGTCATGGCCAACTACATTTCGCGGGCCAACGCTGCCGTGATCGACCTGCGTCAGTTGCTGTCGCAGGGTTGAGAATGGCCATCAGCCCGAACGAGGCCGCCCACCGGGCGGCCTCCGACCGCGAACTGGTCAGCTGGGTGGACGAGGCCGATCAGGTACTGGGGGCATTGCCCCGCGCAGAGTTGCGCGAGCGTGGCCTGATCGGCCGTTGCACCTTCATTCTGCTGTTCAACAGTGCCGGTGAGTTGTGTGTGCACCGGCGTACCCTGAGCAAGGCGCTGTACCCGGGGTACTGGGATGTGGCGGCGGGTGGCATGGTGACGGCCGGGGAGGGTTACGCTGACTCGGCTGCGCGTGAGCTGGCCGAGGAACTGGGAATTGAAGGGGTTGAGTTACGCTTTCACGAACGGTTCTATTTCGACCAGCCCGACAACCGGTTGTGGTGTGCGGTGTATTCAGCGGTGTCCGATGCGCCGTTGCGCTTGCAGCCGGAAGAGGTGATCGAGGCGCGGTTCATTGGCTTGGAGCAGGCTGAGCAAGAGAGCCTGAGCAAACCGTATTGCCCGGACTCATTGGCGGCGTTGCAGCGATATAAAGTCAGCCAGGGATAGTTGTTTTCAATGCTGGCCCTTTCGCGGGCACGCCCGCTCCCACATGGATTGTGAGGTGTTCGAGAGCTGCGCTGTACCTGTGGGAGCGGGCGTGCCCGCGAGTAGTCGCAAAACATTCGTAAAATGCCGCAATCCTGTACTTAGCAACAGCCGGATTTATCGTTACACTGCGCGCCCTTTTCGGGCTGTCGCAGGATCTTGCGGCAGTAGCGCCGCCCCTGCCAGAGTGGGGCTTCGCGGTCGGCCTCAACCCCAAGGCACGACCAGTTTTTGTCCTCAGCACAGAGGAACAAAAGTGGCCAAGAAAGCTTCTTCCTTTTCCGCCCTTGGCGGTCTCGTTTACTCCACCGACGCTGGTCGGCACTGCCCCGACTGTGGCCAGCCGGTGGATGCCTGCAGCTGCAAGCAGCAAATCATCCCCGAGGGCGACGGCATTGCCCGTGTGCGCCGTGAGAGCAAAGGCCGTGGTGGCAAGACCGTGACTACCGTCACCGGGGTGCCCCTGCCGCCCGACCAGCTCAAAGACCTGGCGACCACGCTCAAGCGCCGCTGCGGTACTGGCGGCGCCCTGAAGGACGGGGTTATCGAGATCCAGGGCGACCATGTCGAGCTGTTGATCGGCGAGCTGACCAAACAGGGTTTCAAGGCGAAAAAGTCCGGCGGCTGAGGCCATCGCACAATTTTTTGCCCAGCGCTTTCTAAACTCGTTCCTGTGGTCAGGGTCTATGCCTGAGCACGGATGAATCGTCATTTACAGCTTTTACACTCGCTCCGCTGCCTGCGGGGCAGTGTCTTCGACTTATCTATAGGGGACTTGAATGTCCGTACGACGCACACGCAAAGACGATGGTAGCCAGTGGACCGTGGCCGACAGCCGCAGTGTTTATGGCATCCGCCATTGGGGCGCTGGTTATTTCGCCATCAATGAAGCCGGGCGCGTCGAAGTGCGCCCCAACGGGCCCGACAGCGCGCCGATCGACCTGTACGAGCAGGTTGACGAATTGCGTCAGAGCGGCCTGTCGCTGCCCTTGCTGGTGCGCTTCCCCGACATTCTGCAGGACCGCGTACGCCAGCTGACCGGTGCGTTCGATGCCAATATCGCGCGCCTGGAGTACCAGAGCCAGTACACCGCGCTGTACCCGATCAAGGTCAACCAGCAGGAAGCGGTGGTGGAAAACATCATCGCCACGCAAAACGTTTCCATCGGCCTTGAAGCCGGCTCCAAGCCCGAGCTGCTGGCCGTGCTGGCGCTGGCGCCGAAGGGCGGGACCATCGTCTGCAACGGCTACAAGGACCGTGAGTTCATTCGCCTGGCGCTGATGGGCCAGAAGCTTGGCCACAACGTGTTCATCGTCATCGAGAAAGAGTCGGAAGTGGCTCTGGTGATCGACGAGGCCGCCGAGCTCAAGGTAAAACCGCAGGTCGGCCTGCGCGTGCGCCTGTCGTCGCTGGCCTCCAGCAAATGGGCCGACACCGGTGGTGAGAAGTCCAAGTTCGGGTTGTCTGCTGCCCAGCTGATCTCGGTGGTGCAGCGCTTTCGCGATGCCGGCCTGGACCAGGGCATCCGCCTGCTGCACTTCCACATGGGCTCGCAGATCGCCAACCTGGCCGACTACCAGCACGGTTTCAAGGAAGCCATCCGTTACTACGGCGAACTGCGTGCGCTGGGCCTGCCGGTCGACCACATCGACGTTGGCGGTGGCCTGGGCGTGGACTACGACGGCACCCACTCGCGCAATGCCAGCTCGATCAACTACGACATGGATGACTACGCCGGCGTGGTGGTGGGCATGCTCAAGGAGTTCTGCGACGCGCAGGGCCTGCCGCACCCGCACATCTTCTCCGAGAGTGGCCGCTCGCTGACCGCGCACCACGCCATGCTGGTGATCCAGGTCACCGACGTCGAGAAGCACAACGACGACGTGCCGACCATCGAGAACAAGGAAGCCCTGCCCGAGACCGTGCAGTGGCTGGCCGACCTGCTTGGCCCGACCGACATCGAGATGGTGACCGAGACTTACTGGCGCGCCACCCACTACATGGGTGACGTGGCCGCGCAGTACGCCGATGGCAAGATCAGCCTGAGCGAGAAGGCCTTGGCCGAGCAGTGCTACTTTGCCGTGTGCCGCCGCCTGCATAACTCGCTGAAAGCCCGCCAGCGCTCGCACCGCCAGGTGCTGGACGAGCTGAACGACAAGCTGGCCGACAAGTACATCTGCAACTTCTCGGTGTTCCAGAGCCTGCCGGACACCTGGGCCATTGGCCAGGTGCTGCCGATCATCCCGCTGCACCGCCTGGACGAAGAGCCGCTGCGCCGCGCCGTACTGCAGGACCTGACCTGCGACTCGGACGGCAAGATCAACCAGTACGTTGACGAGCAGAGCATCGAAACCAGCATGCCGGTGCATGCGCTGAAGGACGGCGAGGACTATCTGCTGGGCGTGTTCCTGGTCGGTGCCTACCAGGAAATCCTGGGTGACATGCACAACCTGTTCGGTGACACCGACTCGGTGAACATCTACCAGAACGCCGACGGCAGCGTGTACCACGCCGGCATCGAGACCCACGACACCATCGAAGACATGCTGCGCTACGTGCACCTGTCGCCGGAGGAGTTGATGACCCACTACCGCGACAAGGTAGCCAGCGCCAAGATCACTGCGCGCGAGCGCACGCAGTACCTGGATGCATTGCGCCTTGGGCTGACCCGGTCTTCGTACCTGTCGTCGTAATTGCCGGGGCCGCTCCTGCAAAAGCCTGTGCTGCCTTTTGTGGGAGCGGCCTTGCGTCGCGATATGAGGGCAAAGCCCTCACCAGCGTCACAACCGGTAAATATCCGGCCCTGGTCCATCGCACCAATGCCGCTACCTTTGAATGCAATGTTCAAAGGAGGACGACATGCAACGTCCAGGCTCCCATCGTTTACGTGGCGGTCGAGTGTCTGAATCCGGGCGCCTTTATCTGCTCACCACAACCACTCGTAACCGAACGCCGTTGTTCAAGGATTTCCGATTCGCCAGGGCCGTGGTCCAGCAATTGCGGTTCAGTGAAGAGAGCAAGGCTTGTCGATCTCTGGCCTGGGTTTTGATGCCGGATCATCTTCACTGGCTTATCGAGCTTGGCCCGACGAGCCTGGGGACGCTGATGTGTGGGTTCAAGTCCAGAAGCAGTTGTGCTTTGTACAAGGTGGGCGCTGACAGGCGACATATCTGGCAGACCAGCTTTCATGACCGGGCTCTGAGACGTGAGGAGGATGTCCGGGCGGTTGCCCGTTACATCATCGCCAATCCCATTCGGGCTGGCCTTGTCCGGCGTGCGGGCGAGTATCCGCATTGGGATTGTGTGTGGTTGTGAACCCGCAGGTGAGGGCTTCGCCCTCATTTCGCGACACAAGGCCGCTCCCACATTGACCGGCGTATGCAGGCCTTTTGTGGGAGCGGCCTTGTGTCGCGATGGGCCGCAAAGCGGCCCCAACATCACTGAATCCACTCACCCTTCTGCTGCAACCGCCACCCCACCCACCCCAGCGTCACCGCCCGCAACCCCATGAACCCGAGAAACGCCAACCACAATCCATGGTTGCCGAACCCGCTCATGGCCACCGCCACCGGCAGTGCAATCAGTACCGACAGCAACATCGCATTGCGCATCTCCCGCGCCCGGGTCGCGCCAATGAACAGGCCGTCCAGCAGGTAACTCCACACTGCAATCAACGGCAGCACCGCCAGGTAGGGCAAATACGGATAGGCCGCCGCCCGCACACTGTCGATGTCGGTCTGCAAGTCGATGAACAAGTGCCCACCCAGCAGGAACAAGCCGGCAAAGCCCAGGCTGGTGATCAGCGACCAGCCGCAGGCCACCACCAGCGAGCGGCGCAGGGTGTCGCGATCACGGGCGCCAATGGCATGGCCGCACAGTGCTTCCACCGCGTGCGCCAGCCCGTCGAGGGCATAGGCGGTCAACAGCAGGCCGTTCAGCAGCAGGGCGTTGGCCGCCACGGTGGCCTCACCCAGGCGCGCGCCCTGCACGGTAATCAGCAGGAACACCAGTTGCAGCGCCAGGCTACGCAGGAAGATGTCGCGGTTTACCGCCAGCAGCGGGCGCCAGGCCTGCCAGCGTTTGAGCGCCGCCCACGCCACTTGCCCCGGGTAGGCCCGCAGGGCCGGGCGGGTCAGGGCCAGGCCCAGCAGGGCTGCACTCCACTCGGCGATCACCGATGCCCGCGCCGAACCCAGTACACCCCAATCCAGCCCCAGGACGAACCACAGGTTCAGGACGATGTTCAACAGGTTGGTGGTCAGCAGGATGGCCAACGGTGCCCGAGCGTTCTGGGTGCCCAGAAACCAGCCCACCAGCGCGTAGCTGGCCAGTGCTGCGGGCAGACCCAGCAGGCGGGTGTGGAAGAAGTCTTCGGTGGACTGCTGCAAGGCTGCGCTGGGTTGCATGGCATGAAGTGCAAGCTGGCTGAACGGCAGGGCCAGCAGGCCGATCAACACCGCGAAGGCGACCGCCAGCAACAGCCCTTGCACCAGCACCTGGCGCAACGCCGCGCCATCGCCACGGCCGGCGGCCTGGGCGGCGAAACCGGTGGAGCCCATGCGCAGGAAGCCCATCAGGCCGACCATGAAGGTGAACAACGTGGCGCCCACGGCCACGGCACCCAATTGATGGGCGTGGGGGAGGTGGCCGATGACCGTGCTGTCGACCAGCGCCACCAGCGGCACGGAGATGTTGGACAGGATCATCGGCGCAGCCAGCGCCCAGACCTTGTGGTGGGTAGGGCGGTGGCGCCAGTCGGCAGAGAGTTGGGACATTTGCATTCCATTGAGACTTGGGGCCGCTGTGCGCTCCTTCGCGGGCTTGCCCGCTCCCACAGGAAAGTGTTGCTCTTGCGGACGGCGCCAACC
>NZ_JBLZWV010000010.1:0-18544 GCF_056098905.1 Pseudomonas sp. TSO6
GGCTTGCCCGCTCCCACAGGAAAGTGTTGCTCTTGCGGACGGCGCCAACCTGTGGGAGCGGGCAAGCCCGCGAAGGAGCGCACAGCGGCCCCCTTTAACAAATGCCACAGTGTAACGGCCAGGCAACCATTTAGCGCGACCATGGTCTCACTTGCCGCGCAACGCCCGGGTGCTGCACCTGACGTTGAGCTATAGTTGCTGCCCTCACGTACACGCTGCCTAAGAGTTCCTACTCCATGTTCAACAAAGGATTGTTGCTGGCCTGCGCGCTGGCTTTGCTCAGTGCCTGTGACTCTTCGACGCCGGACAAACCGGCGCCGGTCGAGAAACCCGTAGCTACAGCGCCCGTCGAAACCCAGGCGCCCAAGCGCGAAGACCCGGCTGTGCTCGCCAAGCGCTACGAGGGCCGCGAGCTTTCGGTGCTGGATGTTTCGGAAGTGCAGCTCGATGGCGCAGCAACGCTGTCGATCAGCTTCTCCGCACCGCTGGATGCCAAGCAGGACTTCGCCACCAAGGTGCACCTGGTCGACACCGTCAAGGGTAAGCTCGACGGCGCCTGGGAACTCTCCGACAACCAGATGGAGCTGCGCCTGCGCCACCTGGAGCCGCAGCGCAAGCTGGTGCTGACCGTGGACAAGGGCCTGCTCGCGGTCAACGGCAAGCAACTGGACAGTGAGTCGGTCACCCAGCTGGAAACCCGCGACATGCAACCGACTATCGGCTTTGCCAGCCGCGGTTCGCTGTTGCCCACGCGCCTGGCCGAAGGCCTGCCGGTGATTGCCCTGAACGTCGACAAGGTCGATGTCGAGTTCTTCCGGGTGAAGCCGGAAATGCTCTCGACCTTCCTGGCCAGCTGGGGGCGCAACAGCAGCCTGTACTACTACCAGTCCAAGGAAACCCTGGACATGGCCGAGCTGGTCTACAGCGGCCGCTTCGACCTCAACCCCGCCCGCAACACCCGCGAAACCGTGCTGCTGCCCATCGCCGGCATCAAGCCGCTGCAGGACCCGGGCGTGTACCTGGCGGTGATGCGTGCCTCGGGCACCTATGACTACTCGCAGCCAGCGACCCTGTTCACCCTCAGCGACATCGGCGTGTCGGCGCACCGGTACCGGGACCGCATTGACGTGTTCGCCCAAGCGCTGGAAGGCGGCAAGGCGCTGAACGGCGTCAACCTCGAAATCCATGACGAGAAGGGCAAGCTGCTCGCCCAGGCCAGCACAGATGGCAAGGGCCACGCCCAGCTGCCGATCACGCCCAAAGCCGATACCCTGATCGCTACCCAAGGTGTGCACACCACCTTGCTGCGCCTGAACACCGCCGCCCTGGACCTGGCCGAATTCGACATCACCGGGCCCCAGGCCAACCCGTTGCAGTTTTTCATCTTCGGCCCGCGTGACTTGTATCGCCCAGGTGAAACCGTGCTGCTCAACGGCCTGCTGCGCGACCAGGACGGCAAGCCCGTCAAAGCCCAGCCGGTGAGCGTGGAAGTGCGTCGCCCGGATGAACAGGTGAGCCGCAAGTTCGTCTGGGAAGCCGACAGCAATGGCTTGTACCAATACCAGTTGCAACTGGCTACCGAGGCCCCGACTGGCCGCTGGCAACTGCTGCTCGACCTGGGCGGCGGGCGCAAGCAGGTGTATGAATTTTTGGTCGAAGACTTCCTGCCCGAGCGCCTGGCGCTGGAGCTGAAGGGCAGCAGCACGCCGCTGTCGCCTGAGGAGGATGCGCGCATCCAGGTCAATGGCCGTTATCTCTATGGCGCCCCGGCTGCCGGTAATCGCCTGAGTGGCCAGGCCTATGTACGTCCCCTTCGCGAGGCGGTGCCTGCGCTGCCGGGCTACCAGTTTGGCTCGGTCACCGAAACCGAGCTGAACCAGGACCTGGAGCTGGACGAAGTTACCCTCGACCAGGCTGGCAAGGCGGTGGTCGATATCGAAAGCCGCTGGGCCGAAGCGCGCTCGCCGCTTCAACTGACCGTGCAGGCCAGCCTGCAGGAGTCCGGTGGCCGGCCGATTACCCGGCGCCTGGAGCAACCGATCTGGCCAGCCGAGCGCCTGCCGGGCCTGCGTGGCCTGTTCGATGGCGAGGAAACCGATAGCGACGGGCCGGTGGAATTCGAGTTCTTGGTAGCCGACCGCGATGGCAACAAACTGGCGGCCAACGACCTCAAGGTGCGGTTGATCCGCGAGCGCCGTGACTACTACTGGAACTACTCGCAGAGCGACGGCTGGAGCTACGCCTACAACGAGAAATTCCTGACCCAGAGCGAAGAGACAGTCAGCGTGAAGGCGGGCTCCACTGCCAAGCTGAGCTTCCAGGTTGAATGGGGCCCGTACCGCGTCGAGGTGGAAGACCCGCAGACCGGCCTGGTGTCCAGCGAGCGCTTCTGGGCCGGTTACCGCGCCCAGGACAACGCCGAAGGCGGTGCCGTGCGCCCCGACCAGGTCAAGCTGGCGCTGGACAAACCGTCCTACGCCGACGGCGCCACGGCCAAGGTTACCGTCACCCCGCCTGCCGCTGGCAGCGGCTACCTGATGATCGAGTCCAGCGATGGCCCGCTGTGGTGGCAGGAAATCGAAGTGCCCGCCGAGGGCAAGACCTTCGATGTGCAACTGGACAAAGCCTGGGCACGCCACGACCTGTACATTAGCGCGCTGGTGATCCGCCCGGGTGAGCGCAAGGCCAACGCCACGCCCAAGCGTTCGGTAGGCGTGCTGCACCTGCCGCTGGACCGCGCCGAGCGCAAGTTGGCGGTGAGCCTGCAGGCGCCGGAAAAAATGCGCCCGAAACAGCCGCTGACCGTGAAGGTGAAGGCCGCCAATGCTGATGGCAGCGTGCCCAAGCAGGTGCATGTGCTGTTGTCGGCGGTGGATGTGGGCATCCTCAACATTACCGATTTCAAAACCCCCGACCCGTTTGCCAGCCTGTTCGGGCGCAAGGCCTATGGGGCCGACCAACTGGACATCTACGGCCAGCTGATCGAAGCCGGGCAGGGCCGCCTTGCCAGCCTGGCGTTTGGTGGCGATGCGGCGATGGCCAAAGGCGGCAAGCGCCCTAACACCACGGTCACCATCGTTGCCCAGCAGAGCCAGCCGGTGACGCTGGACGACAAGGGTGAGGGCCAGGCCACGGTAGATATCCCCGACTTCAATGGCGAGCTGCGCTTGATGGCCCAGGCATGGACCGAAGAGCACTTCGGCATGGCCGAAGGCAAGACGGTGGTCGCCGCGCCGCTGATTGCCGAGCTGTCGGCCCCGCGCTTCCTGGCCGGTGGCGACCGCACCAGCCTGGCACTGGACCTGGCCAACCTGTCGGGCCGCGCCCAGCAACTGAGCGTTGAAATCACCACCGAAGGGCAACTGAGCCTTGCCACCAATGCCGTGCAGACCGTCAGCCTGGCCGAGGGGCAGCGTTTGACCCTGATGATTCCTGTGCAGGCCCAGGGTGGTCTGGGGCAGGGCAAGGTGCATGTGCGTGTCACAGGCCTGCAACTGCCGAACGAGCCGACCACCGCGTTCGAACGTGAGTGGACGTTGGGCGTGCGCCCGGCCTACCCGGCAATGCTCAAGCACTACCGCGTGGCCTTGAAGGACCAGCCATGGACCCTGCCCGAAGCAGACCTGGCCGCGTTCGAACCCGCAGGCCTGGAGGCCAGCCTGGCCTTGTCGAGCCGGCCGCCGTTGAACCTGGCCGAGCAGATCCGTGCGCTGGAGGCTTACCCTTACGGTTGCCTGGAGCAAACCACCAGCGGCTTGTATCCGTCGCTGTACGCCGATGCCGACAGCCTCAAGCGCCTGGGCATCAAGGGCGAGCCGGCGGATGTGCGCAAGCGCAAGATTGAAATGGGTATCGAGCACCTGTTGGGCATGCAGCGTTACAACGGCAGCTTTGGCCTGTGGAGTTCGGACAGCGAAGAGGAGTACTGGCTGACCGCCTACGTTACCGACTTCCTCTTGCGTGCCCGTGACCAGGGTTATGGCGTGCCGGCCGAAGCGCTGAAGAAGGCCAGCGAGCGCCTGTTGCGCTACCTGCAGGAGCGCAACCTGATCGAAGTCGACTACAGCGAAAACGCTGACCACACCCGTTTTGCCGTGCAGGCCTACGCGGCGCTGGTGTTGTCGCGTAGCCAGCAGGCGCCGTTGGGCGCGCTGCGTGGCCTGTTCGAGCGCCGCGCCGATGCCCGCTCCGGCCTGCCGTTGGTACAACTGGCGGTGGCGCTGGACAAGATGGGCGACAAACCGCGTGCCGAGCAAGCCTTGCAGGCGGGCCTGGGCATCAGCCGTGGCAAAGGCTGGATGGCCGATTACGGCAGCGCCCTGCGTGACCAGGCGCTGATATTGGCATTGCTGCAGGAGAGCAACCTGGCCAGCAGCCAGGTCGACCAGCGCCTGTTCGCCTTGTCGGATGAACTGGCGGCCAACCGCTGGCTGTCGACCCAGGAGCGCAATGCCCTGTTCCTGGCCGGCCGTGGCCTGCTGGGCAAGCCGGAAGGCAAGTGGCAGGCACGCCTGGACAGTGCGGGCGAGGTCCGCGAGTTCAACAATGCAGAGGCCGGCATGAAGGTGGAAGGCCCGCTGCTGGCCTCGCCACTGAGCGTACAGAACGAAGGCAGCGAGACGCTGTACCAGCAACTGACCTTGTCCGGTTACCCCCGCCAGGCACCTGCGGCCGGCGGCAACGGTATGCAGATTCGTCGTGAGTACCTGGGCATGAACGGCCAGCCGCTGGACCTGCACAACCTGCGCAGTGGCGACCTGGTGTTGGTGCACCTGGCGCTCAAGGCCGAATACCGTGTGCCGGATGCGCTGGTGGTAGACCTGCTACCGGCAGGCCTGGAGCTGGAAAACCAGAACCTGGCGCAAAGTGCCGCCAGCCTGGACAACGCCAGCAGCGCCGTGAAGGAATGGCGCGAGTCGATGCAGAACGCCAGCGTGGTGCACCAGGAGTACCGTGATGACCGTTATGTTGCCGCGCTCAAGCTCGACAGCTATGGCACCACCCACCTGCTGTACCTGGCGCGGGCAGTAACCCCGGGCACCTACCGCGTACCGCCGCCGCAGGTCGAGTCGATGTACCGGCCGAACCTGCAGGCTGTGGGGGATGGGCAAGGTGAAATGACCGTAAAAGCCCGCTAGAGACCCGCTCTACACGGACCATGTGGGAGCGGGCTTGCGTCGCGAAAGGGCCGCACAGCGGCCCCGGCAATTCAAGCGGCGAAGCTGAAATCCTGGGGCTGCTGTGCAGCCCTTTCGCGACGCAAGGCCGCTCCCACAAAAACCGCGCAGATCAGCTTGGTCTTCAGTGAATCACCCAGCTCATCACCCACAACCCCAGCACCAGCCAGATGATCCCGAGGATGATCGAGGCGCGCATGAACGCGCGGATTGCCGAGTAAAGCAGCATCAGGCCGATGATCACGGCCAGGATGCTGATCAGCGAGGTGTCCGTGCCCAGGGTGCGCGCCAGGCCGTCGATAAAATTGCCACCGGCATTGGCCAGCAGGTTGAACAGCCCGCTCAAAGCGTCGACGATGAAGCGGATCACAGACCCCAGTGCCTGGCCCAGCCACTCGAAAAAACCTTCTACATGCATAGTTGCTTCCTGATGAACGAATTGGCGAGGTTGCCGTTCCCAAGCCTTTGGCCATTACCTGGCCAGGTCGGTTCCCGATGCCAAGCTTAGCGCGTGTGGCCAGGCTGTTGCGCGCCGGGGTGACTGGCCTGCTGCTGCTGTGCGGCCTGTTGTGGCTGGCCGACCGCCTGTGGCCGCTGCCGCTGCCGGGCGACGACTTGGCGCGGGTGGTGCTGGCCGAAGACGGTACACCCTTGTGGCGCTTTGCCGATGCCGAGGGGGTATGGCGCTACCCGGTCAGCCCGGACCAGGTTTCGCCGTTGTACCTGCAGGCCTTGCTGACGTACGAGGACCGCTGGTTCTACCACCACCCCGGGGTCAACCCGTTAGCCTTGGCACGTGCGGCCTGGCTGAACCTGCGGGGTGGGCGCGTGGTGTCGGGCGGCAGCACGCTGTCGATGCAGGTGGCACGGTTGCTGGACCCGCATGACCGCACCCTGGCCGGCAAGCTGCGCCAGCTGTGGCGTACGGCGCAGTTGGAGTGGCACCTGTCCAAGCGCGAAATCCTGCAGATCTACCTGGACCGCGCGCCCTTTGGCGGCACCTTGCAGGGCGTGGCCGCCGCCAGCTGGGCGTACCTGGGCAAGTCGCCGATGCACCTGACCCCGGCCGAAGCAGCGCTGCTGGCCGTGCTGCCCCAGGCACCTAGCCGGCTGCGCCCGGATCGCCACCCCGAGCGTGCCCAGCGTGCCCGCGACAAGGTGTTGCAGCGCCTGGCCGAATACCAGGTGTGGCCTGCGCAACAAATCCGCGAGGCAGCCGAAGAGCCGCTGGTGCTGGCGCCACGGCAGGAGCCAGCTTTGGCACCTTTGCTCGCCCGGCGCCTGAACAGCGCCGACAGCCCGCCGCTGATCCGCACCACACTGGATGCAGCGTTGCAGCGGCGCCTTGAAGACTTGCTGCTGGGCTGGCGCGCGCGGCTGCCGGAGCGCACCTCTGCCGCCATCCTGGTGGTCGAGGCGCAGAGCATGGCGGTGCGTGCCTACCTTGGCTCGATCGAGCTGGCCGACGCTCGCCGCTTCGGGCATGTCGACATGGTGCGCTCGCTGCGTTCGCCCGGCTCCACCCTCAAACCGTTCCTTTACGGCATGGCGCTGGACGATGGCCTGATCCATTCCGAATCGTTGTTGCAGGATGTGCCGCGCCGCTATGGCGACTACCGCCCCGGCAACTTCTCCATGGGCTTCAGTGGGCCGGTGTCGGCCAGCTCGGCGCTGGCCCTGTCACTCAACCTGCCGGCAGTGCAGTTGCTGGAGGCCTACGGCCCGAAACGCTTTGCCGCGCAACTGCGCATGGCGGGCATGCCACTGGCATTGCCGCCCTTGGCCGAACCCAACCTGTCGCTGATCCTGGGCGGTGCCGGCAGCCGGCTGGAAGACCTGGTGGGTGGCTACGCGGCGCTGGCGCGGGGTGGCAACAGTGCGCGGGTGCGCTTGCAGCCGCAGGACCCGCTGGTGGAGCGCCGGCTGCTGTCACCAGGGGCGGCGTGGATCATCCGGCGCATCCTCAGTGGCCAGGCGCGCCCCGACCGCGACCCACATGCCGAACTGGTACAGCGCCCGCAACTGGCCTGGAAGACGGGCACCAGCTATGGCTTTCGCGATGCCTGGTCGATTGGCGTGGGCCCGCGCTACCTGATCGGCGTGTGGATCGGTCGCCCCGATGGCACGCCGGTGCCCGGCCAGTTCGGCCTGGCCTCGGCGGCGCCGTTGATGCTGCAGGTGCACGACCTGCTGAGCAACCGCGACAGCCAGCGTGGCATCAGCGTGCCGGTGGAGCGGGTGCCGGCGAATGTCGGTGTGGCGGCGATCTGTTGGCCGCTGGGCCAGCCGATGAGCAAACAGGACCCCAACTGCCGGCGCCAGCGTTTTGCCTGGACCCTGGACGGCACCACGCCGCCGACGCTGCAAGCCGCCGATCAGCCGCTGGGTCTGGGCTTGCGCGAAAGTGTGTGGGTCAACGACCAGGGGCTGCGAGTGGATGGCAGCTGCCCAAGCGCCAAGGCCCGCGACATTGCCTTGTGGCCGGCCCCGCTGGAGCCTTGGCTGCCCCGCGTGGAGCGGCGCGCGGCGCGGCTGCCGGCCATCGACCCGGCCTGCCCACCGCAGGTGCCGGCCAGCGCTCCGCCGTTGTCGATAGTGGGGGTGCGACCGGGTGACAACCTGCGCCGCCCGGCGACCAGCAGCGAGCCGTTGCAGCTGCATGTATCGGCCCTGGGCGGTGGCGGGCGGCGCTGGTGGTTCCTCAATGGCCAGCCGTTGGGCGAAACCCTGGGGCAGGACAGCCTGCTGGTGCGCTTGCCGCAGGCCGGGCAGGCCGAGGTCAGTGCGCTGGACGAAAGCGGCGAGACCGCGCGAGTGGCGTTCCAGGTCAGCGAGTAGGCGTTCGACGGCAGCCGGGCCAGCACCTACGCTTGCAAGTGACGGGTGTGACCGGCTGGTGCCCCGCAACCCAAGGGAACATGGAGCGCCCTATGCGTCCTCTGGCCGTGCCCCTGTTGTTGCTGCCTTGGGCGTTTTTGGCCCATGCCGAGTCGTTGCCGGGTTTTCTCGACAGCCATGAGTACGAACGGCGCCTGCCCGACACCAACCTGCCGGTAGACACCTATCGGCCCGCCAGCCCCAATCTGCGAATGCCCCGGCCAAACGCCGAAAGCCAGGCCTGGGCACCTGCGGATACGCGCATGGTGCTGCACAAGGTGCGTTTCGAAGGCGGTACGGTGTTCCCCTTGAGCGACTTGCGCGAGCACTACCAGCCGTTGATCGGGCACAGCATTACATTAGGCGAGCTGCAGCAGTACACCGAGCGCCTGACCGAGCGCTACCGGCAGGACGGTTACCTGCTTTCCTACGCCTACCTGCCACCTCAGGATGTGGCCGAAGGCCGGGTGAATGTGGTGCTGGTCGAAGGTTACATCCGGGATTACCGCGTGGAGGGCGACATCGGCCCGGCGGGTGGCTATTTGCAGCAGCTGCTGACGCAACTGGAAGCCGAACGCCCGCTGACACGTGAAACCCTGGAGCGCTACCTGGGGCTCGCCGAACGCCTGCCGGGTGTGTCGATTGAGGCTGAGCTGGCGATGGCGCAAACCGCTGACGGTGCCGCCCGCTTGACCGTGCGTGCGCAGCGCAAGCCGTTCAGTGCCGCTGTTACCCTGGCCGATTCCAGTCGCGACGATGCGCAGGCACTGCTGACGGCCACCAGCAATGCCCAGACCCGCTTTGCCGAACAGTTCAAGGCCAGCCTGCTGCTGCCTCCGGGGGATGACCAGGTGCATTACCAGCGGCTGGACTACAGCCAGTACCTGGACGCTGCCGGCAGCCAGTTGCTGCTGTCGGCTTCGCGCTACCGCAGTGATCCGGGCACGCGCATACGCCTGGATGATGGCCGTGACATGACCCGCGAGCGGGACAGTGAACGCTATGCAGTGGGCCTGCGCCAGCCAGTGGTTGTCAGGCCGAACGAATGGATGGCGGTGCAGGGGCACCTGTATACGGTCAGCGAGCACGTCGAAGACCAACTGAACGGGGAGCCTTCACTACGGGACTACGATACTTCCGTGCGCGCGCTGTCCTTCGAGGGCGACTGGCGCAAAGAGGAAGGTGGCCGCCTGCGTATTGTCAGTGCCGGGGTTTACCAGGGGCTGGATTACCTGGGGGCGCGTAGCGATGCTGACTACGATCTGGATTTCCTGCGGTTGCGGCTTTCCGGACTGCAGAGTGACACGCTGGCTGGCAACTGGCAGGGGGTGGCGTCGGGCGCTTTGTACTGGAGTGATGACCGGCTGCCCGACAGCGAACGGGCGGGCTTTGGTGGGCAGCATTTTGGCCGTGGCTACCCGCGTGATCAGGCGGACGGGGACAAGGGGTGGGGTGTGGCTTACGAACTGAACTACAGCCTGCGAGGTAACGGGCTGGCGCTTGTTCAGCCCTATGCGGCAGTAGATGTGGCGCAGGCCTGGCATAACCGGGGTCCGGTGGACGATGCCCACTTGGCTTCGGCGGCACTTGGCGTACGGTTGGGGGATGGGCGCTACTTCAACGTTGCGCTGGAGGTGGCGAAGCCTTTGGCGGATGTGGCCTTGGATAGCCTGGACCGTGACCTCCGGCTAACCCTGAGTTTGGCTTTTCAAATGTAGGGGGGCGCTTTGCGCCCCTTTCGCGACACAAGGCCGCTCCCACAGGTCCACCGTTATCCTGAGGGTTGCGCGGTGCCTGTGGGAGCGGCCTTGTGTCGCGATGGGCTGCGAAGCAGCCCCCTGCAATCTCGAAGCCACCCCTTCAATGGGTAGTAAACCTCAGATGCACCGGCGATGAGCTGGGCGTCAGCGCCAATGCCAGCTGGGTACGGTTGTGCATGTGGGTCAAACGCAACACTTGCGACACATACAGCTTGACGGTGTTTTCGGTAATGCCCAGCTCACAGGCGATCTGGTAATTGGTCTTGCCCTTGCTCACCAGCCGCGCCACTTCCAGTTGGCGTGGCGACAGCTTCTCGAAGGCAGCTGGCAGCTCGCTTTCGCTCTCTTCCACATCGGTGGCACGGCGGTGGGTACCTTGGCCACGGGCTTTTTCCAGGTCCTGGTACAGTTCGTCCACCGAATCGGCCAGGTCCTGCAAGCGCTGGTTCAACCCGCCCAAGGCGCGGAAGTTACGCTGGCGTTCTTGCAGGGCCTCTTCCTGGCGGCGCACACCCTCCAGCAGTTCGTCGAGGTTCATGGGCTTCTGGTAATAATCGGCAAACCCTTCGCGCAGGGCGCGGATCACGTCCTGTTTGTCCGCACGCCCGGTCAGCATGATGGCTTCAAACATACGTGGCCCGGTGACTTCCTTGAGGGCGCGAACCAGTTCGATGCCATCACGCTCAGGCATGTGCAGGTCGCAGATGATCAGGCCTATGGCCTCGTCGGCCAGGTAGCGCTGGATCGCTTCGTCGGTCGAATGGGCTGGCAGGCAGTGGTAGCCCTGGGTTTCGAGAAACTCACACAACTGTTCGACGATGACTGGTTGGTCATCGACCACCAATAGCTTCATTTCACTGAATGGTTTGGACACGATCAACTCCCTGTTCGTATACGGCCCTGCTCCCGTGCCAGACACACTGGCAGCTTAAAAATAGTCGCACTTTCTGGATATGTACAAGTTACGAGTTCTGTACAACCCATAGGACCACAGGAGTGATTATTGGATCCATACCGCCGTTAGAAGAAAACCTGCTAACACGTAGGGTACGAATGCCTGTTTGTCGCCCATTTCTTCGGTCAGGGCCTGCAAACGCTTCTTCACCTTGGGGTTGAGCAGGGTCCACAGGCGCCGACGGGTGAGCAGCCACACCAGCACACTGACACCGGCGCCAATAAAGGTGCCGAGCACGTATTGCGGGCTGGTGGCCAGGGCCAGTGCGCCCATCAGCTTGACGTCGTCGGCACCGAAGCGGCCGAGCATGTAGCCGGGCAGTGTAAGCAGCATGACGATGGCCAGTGCCCAGCCGGCATCACTGGCATCGGCGCCGATCCAGCTGTGGCCGGTGGCGAACAGCCAGAACAGGGCGCCGGCAGCCACGCCCAGGGTCAGCAGATCGGATATCTGGCGTTGACGTACATCCTGTTCGGAGCACAAGGCAAGCCATAGCAGGAGAACAATGCTTTGCATTGGCAGGTCGCCTTTCCCAAATGTTGAACACATCTACCCGGTCAGTCAGGTTTCCTTAAGTGAAGATAGACAAGAACCTGCGCACGAGTGGGCGGGAAAGGGAAAAAGGCGTGGCTGGAATGGATTTTGTCGTAGCTGTCACAGACCTGGCAGGTGGTGCAGCCGTGTTCAGAATCGCGATCTCTGTGGGAGCGGGTTCACCCGCGAACACCGGCGAAGCCGGTGCCATGCACCGTGTCGCTTGCTTCGCGGGTGAACCCGCTCCCACAGAGTCCGCGGCGCCTACAAAAGCCGCGTTTGAATGTTACTTCTTGCTACCCGGCGGGTAGTTGGCCAGCACCTTGGTCACAGTATTGTGGATGGCGCTGTTGCGTTCTTCCGGGCTTGGCGGGTAGTTGTTCATGATCTGCTCGGCACTGCCTCGCCAGACCAGCTTGCCGTCACGCCCGTCGAACATGTCGATCTGGATGGTGGCAACCTTGTAGTCGACACTGCGGGTCTCGTTATACATCGGGCCGCCCCAGTAGCCGCCCCAGTAGCCACCCCAGCCACCGCCATAGTTGGTGGTGATCTGTTGCTGGCGCTGTTCCACGATCAGGTACGTGCGTACCGTCAGGTCAGGCCGCGCGCCGCCTTGTACCGGGCGCAGGCCGCGCTGGTCGAGCTGGTCTGCCACCGCCTGGCGAATGCGCTGCTCGGTGAGGTCACTCTTGATCCGCGGATCATCCGGGCGGTACTGCAGGCCCGGTTCTTGCCAAGCCCAGCTCCGGTAGGCGGCAAAATCACGGCTGGCATCGAAATCCTGCTGCACGTTATTGCTGGAGCAGGCGGCAAGCAGTAACGCGAATGACAGTAGAACGAGACGGCGCAACATGATGGTTCTCCGTTAGCTATTAACTGGGAGGATAGCCGCTGAGCGCCTTGTGCACAGAATCGCGCAAGGCGCTCTCGCGTTCACGCGGCGAGTCCTTGTCGCTGCCGCTTTCGGCGCTGGCGCTCCACACCGGCTGGCCGCTGCGGGCGTCGTACAGGTCGATGCGCACCACCATTACCTCCACCTCGTAGGTGCGCACGATGGGCACGCTGGCATAGCCCCCGTAGCCATTGCGGTAGCCGCCATAGCCGACACCCCCGTAGGGGTAGGGGCCGTAGTAGGGGTCGTAGGTGTCGTAGTCACGCACCTGGCGCAGGCGTTTTTCCAGGCGTATGTCGGCGCTCACCAGCAAGTCGCCGGCGGCCCCTCGGGCAGGGCGCAGGCCATGCTGGTCGAGTGCGCCACTGACGGCATCGGCCAGTTGCGCCGGGTCGGCATTGGCCGAGCCGCTGGGCAACTGGCCGTCGCGCCAGCTCCAGCTGCGGTAGTGCCCATAATCGCGCGCGGGCGCGGGGTAGGCACTGGCGTCGAAGGTGGTGGCCGCCTGGGCCGGGGCCGGGGGCAGCGGACGGCTGCTGGCCACATACGGGTTGCTGCCTTGGCAGGCAGCCAGGGCAAGCGGCAGCAGGGCCAGGCACAACAGACGGTACGGCATGTATTCCTCCCGGCGGGCGGGTCAACGGGGGCGGCACACCCAGTGCAGGTAGCGGCCAAGCCCGGCGAAGCCGGGGTGGCGGCGGTAGGCCAGTTCCATTTCCAGCAGGTCGAGCAGCTCGGCCTTGCCTTGGAACTCTTTGGGCATGTAATCGTGAAACACCCGCACGCCGCTCTCGCTTTCAACCTGCCACATAGCATCAAGTTGCGCCTTGAGCTCCCGTGGATCAAGGGGTTTCTGTGGGGTCAGGCTCTGCTTTTCACCTTCCAGCCGGTTGCTGCGCAACTTGCGGAAATGGCCCTTGAGCAGGTTGCGATAAACCAGCGCGTCGCGGTTGTAGAACGCCAGTGACAGCCACCCGGAAGGGGCCGTGAGCTGGTGCAGCACGGGCAGGATGCTTTCGGGCTCTGCCAGCCATTCGAGCACGGCATGGCACAGCACCAGGTCGTAGGGCTCGGTCAGTTGGCCGAGCAGGTCTTGCCAGGGTGCCTGGATGAACGTGGCGGTCTGGCCGGCCTCGGCAAAGCGCGCCTGGGCGCCTTCGAGCATGGGGGCGGCAGGCTCGGCCAGGGTCAGGTGATGGCCACGCTGGGCCAGCCACAAGGCCATGTGGCCCAGCCCGGCGCCGATGTCGAGGATGCGCAGCGGGCGATCGGGCAGCGCCTCGGCCAGGTCGGCCTGCAGCACGGCCAGGCGGATCGCACCTTTGGCGCCGCCGTAGATCTTCTCGGCAAAGCGGGTGGCCAGCTCATCGAAGTGACGGTCGTTCATCGGGCGAAGCGCCTCTCGCTGTCGGCCAGCTTGGCCCGCACTACCTGGTCCATGTCCAGGCCCAGCTCGCTGCACAGCAGCAACAGGTAGAGCACCACATCACCGACTTCCTGGCCGGCGTGGGCGAGTTTGTCGGCAGGTAGCTGGCGCGATTGGTCTTCGCTCAGCCACTGGAAGATTTCCACCAGCTCGGCCATTTCGACGCTGGCGGCCATGGCCAGGTTCTTCGGGCTGTGGAAGCCGCGCCAGTCATTGTCGTCGCGAATCTGGTGCAGGCGTTGGGTGAGTTCTTGCAGGTTCATCGGGGGTCTCCTAATGCTGCATAGCTTCGGCCCAGGCCCGATGCAAAGCAAGCGTATACCGCCTCTACAGGGGAGCCCAGCGCCCGACCATATGCAGCACCCCGCCATGCCCATCCAGCCGCAACGCACCCTCAGGCGCCGCCTCACTGGCACTGAGTACCACCTCCGACGGCAACCGCACCGGTTTGCGGAAATCCACTTCAAAGGCGTAGCCGCTGTGCGGCAGGTGCCCACGCAGTGCCGCCAGGGCCATGGCCTTGCTCCACATGCCATGGGCAATGGCCGTGGGGAAGCCGAACAGCCGCGCGCTGGTGGCGCTGAGGTGGATAGGGTTGTAGTCCCCGCACACCTTGGCATAACGCCGGCCAATATCACTGTCGGCGTACCAGCGGGTGGCCTCGGGCAATGGCTCCGGTTCATCGTCGGCTGGCTCGCCTGCCTGGCCCTCCAGCTTCAGCCCGCGCACCAGCATGCGGCTGGTCTCCCGCCAGAGCAGGCCAATGCCGTCGTCTGCCTCGGTAACCAGGTCGAAGGTGCCGCCCTTGGCATGTGCCTGAAGGTTTTGCGCATACACCGCAAAGCGCAGCCCTTCGATACCACCAAGCGGGCGCAGCACCTCGATGCGGTTGTGCAGGTGTACCAGGCCGAGCAGCGGGAAAGGGAAGTTTGGGGCGGTCATCAACTGCAGCTGCAGCGTGAATGCCATGACGTGGGGATAAGTGCCTGGCAGGCGGCCATCGTCGGTAAAGTGGCAAAGCCGTCTATAAGCTGCCAGGTTGCCCGGCTTAACCGGGATGAAACAGCGCAGCCCATCGTCCGGCAAGCGGTCACCGCTGATGCTGCGCTTGCTGGCTGCACGCAGGTACAGGCTGGCGCGGGCAGCCGGGCTTTGCAGGTCGTGCCAGTTTCTGCTCATGTTCACGCTCCCATCAAGGCCTGGCCGCACACACGCAGCACCTGGCCGTTGACTGCCCCGGAGCCTGGCTGGCTGAGCCAGGCGATGGCCTCGGCGACGTCCTGCGGGCGGCCGCCCTGGCCCAGCGAGCTCAAGCGCCGCCCGGCCTCGCGCAGGCCCATGGGCATGGCCGCGGTCATGTGGGTTTCGATGAACCCGGGGGCGACAGCGTTGATGCTGCCGCCGTGTTCGGCGAGCCGGGGTGCCCAGGCCTGGGCCAGGCCGATCAGCCCGGCCTTGCTCGCGGCGTAGTTGGCCTGCCCGCGGTTGCCGGCGATGCCGCTGACCGAGGCCAGCAGGGTGATGCGCGCGTTTTCGCCCAGTGCGCCGTTGTCGTACAGCGCCTGGGTCAGTACTTGCGGTGCCTTGAGGTTGACCGCCATGACCGCGTCCCAGTATTCCGGGGTCATGTTGGCCAAGGTCTTGTCGCGGGTGATGCCGGCGTTGTGCACCACGATGTCGATGCCGTCGGGCAGGGTGGCGAGCAGTTGCGTTGCCGCATCGCTAGCGCAGATATCCAGAGGCAGCGCTTTGCCACCCAAACGTGCGGCGAGGGCGTCAAGGTCTTGGCTGGCCTGTGGCACATCGAGCAGCAGCACATCGGCGCCGTCCCGCGCCAGGGTTTCGGCGATCGCGGCGCCGATGCCGCGTGCCGCACCCGTGACCAGGGCGCGGCGGCCAGCTAGCGGGCGGGTCCAGTCGCCTACCTGGCTGCTGCAGGCTTCCAGGCGCAGTACCTGGCCAGAAATGAAGGCACTCTTGGGCGAGAGGAGGAACCGCAAGGCGCCTTCCAGCTGGTCTTCGGCACCGGGTGCGACATACAGCAGCTGGGCGGTCGCGCCATTGAGCAGCTCTTTTGCCAGCGAGCGGCTGAAGCCTTCAAGGGCCCGTTGGGCAACGCTGGCCAATGGGTCGTCGAGGCTTTCCGGCGCGCGCCCCAGCACCACGACATGGGCGCTCGGGGCCAGGCTGCGCAGCAGTGGCTGGAAAAATTCGCGCAACTGCTTCAGCGCATCGCTGTCGGACAGATGACTGGCATCGAACACCGCGGCTTTGATTTTCGGCCCCAGGCCGGCCACCCAGGCTTCGGCCTGCAGGTGGTCGGCATTGAAGCTGTAAAGCGCGTCGGTCAGGCGCGGAGCGATGGCTTCGACATGGCCTGCCAGCGGCCCGCCCCCAAGTACCAGGGCCCCTTCGACCGGGCGCAGGCGGCCGGCTTGCCAGCGCTCCAGCGGCGCCGGGCGTGGCAGGCCGAGGGCATCCACGAGGCGGCGGCCGAGGTTGGAGTTGGCAAAACCGAGGTAGCGATCGCTCATGAGTGGGTCTCCGCAAAAGGCAAGCTTGAAAGTGTGGACCAACTTTGTGGCAAGGTCGTTCGAATGCGGTAAAAACACCTAGGCTGTACGGATCAAATTGTTTCAGGAGGAACAAGCACATGCGTTCACCTCGCCGGGTCGCGATCCTGGGCGGCAACCGAATCCCCTTTGCCCGCTCCAATGGCGCCTACTCCACGGCCAGCAACCAGGCGATGCTCACGGTCGCCCTTGAGGGCCTGATCGAACGTTATCGCCTGCATGGGTTACGGCTGGGGGAGGTGGTGGCTGGCGCGGTGCTCAAGCACTCACGTGACATGAACCTTACCCGCGAATGTGTGCTGGGTTCGCGCCTGTCGCCGCAGACCCCGGCCTACGACATCCAGCAAGCCTGCGGCACCGGGCTTGAGGCGGCGCTGCTGGTGGCCAACAAGATTGCCCTGGGGCAGATCGACTGCGGTATTGCCGGCGGCGTGGATACCACTTCTGATGCACCGATTGCCGTCAACGAAGGGCTGCGCCACATCCTGTTGCAGGCCAACCGTGGCAAAAGCCTGGGGGAGCGATTGAAACCTTTGCTCAAGTTGCGGCCTCACCACCTGAAACCCGAGTTCCCACGCAATGGCGAACCGCGCACGGGCTTGTCGATGGGCGAGCATTGCGAGCGCATGGCCCAGGCCTGGCGCATTGGCCGTGCAGAGCAGGACGAGTTGGCGTTGCTCAGCCATCAGAAGCTGGCCGCCGCGTATGCCGAGGGTTGGCAGGACGACTTGCTGACACCGTTTTTGTCGCTGACACGGGACAACAATTTGCGTCCCGACTTGACCCTCGAGCAGTTGGCCAAGCTCAAGCCCGCCTTCGACCGCAGTGGCCAGGGCACGCTGACGGCGGGTAATTCCACACCACTCACCGACGGGGCCTCGGTGGTGTTGCTGGGCACTGAAGAATGGGCTGCGCAGCAGGGGCTTGAGGTGTTGGCTTACCTGGTCGATGGTGAAACCGCTGCGGTGGATTTCGTCACCGGTCGCGAAGGGCTGTTGATGGCCCCGGTGTATGCCGTGCCACGCTTGCTGGCGCGCAATGGCCTGACCCTGCAGGACTTCGACTATTACGAGATCCACGAAGCCTTTGCCGCCCAGGTGCTGTGCACGCTGAAGGCCTGGGAGGATGCCGACTATTGCCGCGAACAGTTGGGGCTGGAGGCGCCGCTTGGGGCGATTGACCGCAGCAAGCTCAACGTCAAGGGCAGCTCGTTGGCGGCCGGGCACCCGTTCGCCGCGACCGGGGGGCGGATATTGGCCAACCTGGCCAAGCTGCTGGCCACGGCGGGGAAGGGGCGTGGGCTGATTTCGATTTGTGCGGCGGGTGGGCAGGGGGTGACCGTTATCGTCGAGCGTTGATTTTCTGCAATACCGCGTCGCCTGCTTCGCGGGTAATCCCGCTCCCACAGGACAGCGCAGATGTCCCCGTGATGTCCACCAGCTGTTAGGCTTGTCTGCTCAGAACTACAAGAAACCGCCATGCCGATCATCGGACATCCTCGCGCTATTCCTGCGCTGGACCATTTGCCCAGGCCCCTCTATGCCCGTGCCGAAAGCCTCGGTGCCGGCTCCTGGACCACCCGCCACCAGCATGACTGGGTGCAGTTTTCCTACGCCATCAGCGGCGTACTGGCCGTGTACACCCGGGACGGCAGTTACTTTGCCCCACCCCAGTGGGGTGTGTGGATCCCTGCCGATGCCGAACACGAAGTGCTGACCTCGATGCAGGCCGAGATGCGTAGCCTGTATGTGCGCCGCGATGCCTGCCCATGGGCCCCGGAGCAATGCCGGGTGCTGGAGGTGACGCCACTGGCACGCGAGCTGATCAAGCAGTTCTGCCTGTTCCCGGCGGACTACCCGGAATATGACAGTGCCGAGGCGCGTTTGGTGGCGGTGCTGCTCGACCAGTTGCGCACCTTGCCGGAAGTCGGTTTTTCGCTGCCGTTGCCACGTCACGCTGGGTTGCTGGCGCTGTGCAACGGTTTGATCGCCGCGCCGGACCAGCCGCAGACTTTGCAGCAATGGGCGCGGGAGCTGGGGTGTTCGGAGAAGACGCTGATGCGGATGTTCCAGCGCGAGACCGGGTTGAGCTTTCGCAACTGGCGGCAGCGCATGCGGCTGTTGTCGTCACTGGCGCTGCTGGAGGCGGGGGAGAATGTGACCGAGGCGGCGTTGGGGTGTGGGTATGACTCCACTTCGGCCTACATTGCGGCGTTCAAGCAGCTATTTGGGGCTACACCTGGCGAGTTGAAACTCTAGGCATCGTTTGCCTGTACCGGCCCTATCGCCGGCAAGCCAGCTCCCACAGGACCCCGCTGCCCTCAGGGGCTTTGCAGTCCCTGTGGGAG
>NZ_JBLZWV010000011.1:0-16550 GCF_056098905.1 Pseudomonas sp. TSO6
ACCACAGGACCCCGCTGCCCTCAGGGGCTTTGCAGTCCCTGTGGGAGCTGGCTTGCCGGCGATAGGGCCGGTACAGGCAATGCGTCAATCAGGTGCGGAACCTGCGCACCAGCGAATCCAGCTCATTGGACAGCCCTGCCAGGCTCTCGGAGTCCTGGCGCGCCGCCTGGGCCAGTTCGGCCACCAGCTGCGCATCCCCGTGAATCTGGCTGATATGCCGGTTGATGTCCTCGGCCACCTGGTGCTGCTCCTCGGCCGCCGTGGCGATCTGCGTGTTCATGTCGCGGATCACATCCACCGACTCACGGATTTGCCCGAAGCTGTCGCGGGCCAGGCCGATACGGCTTACCGACTGCTGCGACACTTCCAGGCTGGCATGCATCTGGTCGGCCACTTCGGCCGTGCGGCTGGCCAGGTTGCCCAGCAGGCCGTCGATTTCGGCAGTGGAGTCGGCTGTGCGCTTGGCCAAGGCCCGCACTTCGTCGGCCACCACGGCAAAACCACGGCCCTGCTCACCGGCACGGGCTGCTTCGATGGCCGCGTTGAGGGCCAGCAGGTTGGTCTGTTCGGCAATCGAGCGGATGGTGCCGAGGATCGACTGGATAGCGTTGCTGTCACGCTCCAGCTGCTGGATCGACTGCGCGGACTGTTCGATCTCGTGGCTCAGGCGGTCGACGCTTTGTACGGCGGCGTCGATCTGCTGCTGGCCCTCGCGTGCTTGCTGCTGACCGCTGTCGGCCGACTGCGCCGCCTGGCTACAGGAACGGGCCACTTCGTTGGCGGTGGCGACCATTTCGTGGAAGGCGGTGGACACCATGTCCACGGCTTCGCGCTGGCGGCCAGCGGCTTCGGCCATGTCGCTGGAAACGCGGGTCGAGCTGCTGGAAGTGCTGAGGATTTTGCCGGCAGCAGCGCCGATGTGCTGGATCAGGCTGCGAATGGCGCCGAGGAACTGGTTGAACCAGCTGGCCAGTTGCGCGGTTTCGTCGCGGCCACGGATTTCCAGGTTGCGGGTCAGGTCGCCCTCGCCCTGGGCAATGTCCTCCAGGCCGCTGGTGACGCTATTGATCGGGCGCACGATCAGCTTGGCGAAGCCTGCACCGACCACTGCGAACAGCGCGGCCAGCACTACGGCAATGCCGCCGATCAGCCAGGTCAGCCGGGTGGTGGTCTGCATCACTTCGCTTTGTTCGATCAGGCCGATGAAGGTCCAGCCCAGTTGCTCATCGGGGTAGACGTTGGCCATATAGCGCACGCCATTGAGCTCGACCTCGACCAGGCCTTTGCCGGCCTTGGCCAGCGCGGCATAGCCGTCGCCAAAGCTGGCCAGCTGCTTGAAGTTGTGAGCGGCGTCGCGTGGGTCGACCATGACGTTGCCGTTGCTTTCCACCAGCATCAGGTAGCCGCTTTCACCCAGCTTGATCTGTTTGACGATCTCGGTCAGGCCTTTGAGCGACACGTCGATGTTGACCACGCCGCCGGGGTTGCCCAACTGGTTGGCCACGGCGCGCACGGTGCTGACCAGTACCGCGTCGTCGGCCGCCCAGTAGTAGGCGCCGGTACGCACGGTCTTGCCCGGGTTGGCCATGGCCAGTTGGTACCAGGGGCGGGTGCGTGGGTCGTAATTGACGAACTTCTGCCCGGCCGGCCAGCCCGTGTAGCCGCCGTCGTTCACCCCGTAGGACAGGTAAGCATAGGACGGATGCGCGTTGGCCAGGCGGGTCATGAAGTCGAGGAGCTTGCCGGCCTGTTCGCCCAGTTCGTAGGACGGGGCGGCGCTCATGTACTTGTTCAGCTCGCTGCCGGTGGCGGCGACCATTGGCTGCGAAGCCATGTACTCGACGTTCTGGTTGATGCCCTGGAAGAAGATGTTCATCGCGTTGCTGACCTGGCGGATTTCCCGGCTGCTACCGTCGAGGAATCCGTCGCGGGCTTCGCCGCGCAGGTTGAGGACCACCAGGGTGGCCACGAGGACAATGGGCAAGCCGGCGATGACCGCGAATGCCCAGGTCAGTTTCTGTTTGATGCTCATCGACGCTCCCGGAATTTTTATTGTCGACCCACGAGGCAGGTAGCCAGTACATCGGCAGCATTCCGGTTTTTATGAAGCAAAACGCCCGTATTTCTTGGATAAAGCCGCGGTTGATGACTATTCGGTCGCGTTTGGACGCTTTTGGCATACCAAACGCGGGTGACCGATCAGTGACAGCAACTTCCAGCAGCACCGTTGGCCAGGTCCTTGAGGATCGGACAGTCCGGGCGGTCGTCCCCCTGGCAATGCGAAACCAGCTCGCCAAGGGTGTCGCGCAGGCTCACCAGTTCCTCGATACGCCGGTTCAGTTCATCGATGTGCTGCATGGCCAGCGCCTTCACATCGGCGCTGGCACGCTGGCGGTCTTGCCACAGGGTCAGCAGCTTGCCGACCTCTTCCAGGGAAAAGCCCAGGTCGCGGGAGCGCTTGATGAAGGCCAGGCTGTGCAAGTCTTCTGCCTGGTACAGGCGGTAGCCGCTGTCGCTGCGCGTGGCAGGTTTGAGCAGGCCGATGGATTCGTAATAACGGATCATCTTGGTGCTAAGCCCGCTGCGGCGGGCGGCCTGGCCGATGTTCATGGCGCTTCCTCGTTGGTGCTGGTGGGTTTCCACGCCTTGAGCCACAGCGCGTTGCTGACCACGCTGACGCTGGACAGGGCCATGGCGGCGCCGGCCAGTACCGGGTTGAGGTAACCCAGCGCGGCCAGCGGGATGCCGATCAGGTTATAGATGAACGCCCAGAACAGGTTCTGGCGGATTTTGGCGTAGGTCTTGCGGCTGATTTCCAGGGCGGCCGGCACCAGGCGCGGGTCGCCACGCATCAGGGTGATGCCGGCGGCCTGCATGGCCACGTCGGTGCCGCCACCCATGGCAATGCCGATATCGGCGGCCGCCAGGGCCGGGGCGTCGTTGATGCCATCGCCAACCATGGCGACCACGCCATCCAGCTTGAGCGCGGCCACGGTGGCGGCCTTGTCGGCCGGCAGCACTTCGGCATGCACATCGTCGATGCCCAGGGCGTCGGCCACCACCTTGGCGCTGCCGCGGTTGTCGCCGGTCAGCAGGTGGCTGCTGATGTGCTGTGCGTGCAGGGTATTTATGGCTTGCGCGGCGCCGGGCTTGAGGCTGTCACCAAAGGCGAACAGGCCCAGCACACGGGGTTGCGTGCCGCGTTCGATCAGCCACGACAGGGTGCGCCCCTCGGCTTCCCAGGCCTGGGCCTTGGCGGCCAGGTCACCAGGTTGCAGGGCGCTTTCGTCGAGCAGGCGGCGGTTGCCCAGGGCCAACTCGCGGCCCTCTACACATCCGGCGATGCCGCGCCCGGTCAGCGACTGGCTGTCGGTAACGCTTGGCACGTCCAGCTTCTGTTCGGCGCAGGCATCCAGCACCGCCTTGGCCAGTGGGTGCTCACTGCCGCGCTGCAGGGCGCCGGCCAGGCGGTGCAGGTCGGCGCTGCTGCCCACTTGCGCCTGGCTGTGGACAACCCGCGGGCTGCCAGAGGTAAGCGTGCCGGTCTTGTCGAAGACCACGCGGTTGACCGCATGGGCACGCTCCAGGGCTTCGGCGTCCTTGATCAGGATACCGTGGCGGGCGGCAACCCCGGTGCCGGCCATGATTGCTGCAGGAGTGGCCAGGCCGAGGGCACAGGGGCAGGCGATGACCAACACGGCAACGGCGTTGATCAGTGCGGTTTCCAACGGTGCGCCGGCCAGCCACCAGCCGATCAGGGTGATAAGGGCCAGTACCAGCACGGCCGGGACGAACACTTCGCTGACCCGGTCGACCAGCTTCTGGATCGGCGCCTTGGCGGCCTGGGCGTCTTCCACCAGGCGGATGATACGGGCCAGCACTGTTTCGGTGCCCAGCGCCTGGGTGCGCACCAGCAACCGGCCTTCGCCATTGATGGCACCACCGGTGACACTGTCGCCGGGTTGCTTGGGCACCGGCAGGCTTTCGCCGCTGATCAGGGCTTCATCGGCATGGCTGCTGCCGTCTTCGACCACGCCGTCTACCGGGAACCGCTCGCCGGGTTTGACCAGTACCAGGTCGCCCAGATGCAACTGGGCGATGGCCACGTCTTGCTCCTGGCCGTCGACTACCCGCACGGCGCGCTCCGGGCGCAGTGCCTCAAGGGCGCGGATGGCACTGGCGGTCTGGCGCTTGGCACGGCTTTCCAGGTACTTGCCCAGCAACACCAGGGCAATCACCACGGCCGAGGCTTCAAAGTACAGGTGTGGGGCCATGCCGGCAGGGGCCTGCGCCCACTGGTACAGGCTCAAGCCGTAGCCAGCGCTGGTGCCTAGCGCCACCAGCAGGTCCATGTTGCCGGCACCGGCGCGCACGGCCTTCCAGGCGGCTACGTAGAAGCGGGCGCCAAGAATGAACTGCACCGGCGTGGCCAGCAGGAACTGCGCCCATGCAGGCAACATCCAGTGCAGGCCGAATGGCTGCACCAGCATCGGCAATACCAGTGGCAGGGCCAACAGCAAGGCTGCGCCGACCGCCAGGCGCTCGTTGCGCAGGCGGCGCTGGGCAGCGCTTTGGTCGCCGTTTGCCGTTTGCGGCAGGCTGGCGCTGTAGCCGGCCTTGTGCACGGTGTCGATCAGCAGGTTGTCATCAACGGCTGCCAGCACTTCAAGGTGCGCGCGTTCGCTGGCAAGGTTGACGCTGACCTGCTCAACACCCGGCAGCTTCCCCAAGGCGCGCTCTACGCGGCCGACGCAGCTGGCGCAGGTCATGCCGCCAATCTGCAGTTCGACGGTACGGGTGGGCACGCCGTAGCCGGCTTCGCGCACGGCATCGACCAGGGCGGGCAGGCTGTTGGCCGGGGCCTGGACCCGAGCCTGTTCGGTGGCGAGGTTGACGCTGACCTGTTCAGCGCCGGTGACCTTGCGCAGGGCGCGTTCGACCCGGCCGGCACAGCTGGCGCAGGTCATGCCGGAGATCGGCAGGTCATACGTGGTGGATGCGGGCATGGCTCTCCTCCTTGGACAGGCCTCCAGCATCAACCTTGCCATGCAGGTAAGGTCAATAGCCCAGGCCGGCTCGCTTCAACTCCAGCCCATACTGCCCCATGGCGATGCGGTATTTGTTGATCTGGCCCGCCTGCAGGTTCAAGCGTGTGCTGCGTTGGTCTTCGATACCCGCTGCGCAGCCTGGCATCTGCCCTGGCAAAAGGCGCAGGCGCACATCTACCGGGCCGGGCGGCAGGTTGAACGAGGTGGATTGCTCCTGGAACACACGCCCGGAAAGCTGATCGTTGAGGTAGACGCCGATTTCGCAGTTGGTGGCCACTTCCAGGCGTTCTCGGGAAATGATCAGTACGCTGTAGTCCGAATTGCCCTCGGCACTGGCCGGTGGCACCGCAGCCAGCGCGCTCAATAGCCCGACGACGCCCAATGCTGCCCTGAACATGAAGAATCTCCTGCTTGCCTGATCGTCAAACGCGAAGCTTGGCCGACACGGGCGCGGATTTCCACCCCAGGTGTTGCTGGCAGGGCTTGACCTTGCCCCGATGGCAAGCTTGAGACTCGTTGAAAACCTGAAGGAGGCAACCCCCATGCAAGTGTTCAATGTACAAGGCATGACCTGTGGCCATTGCGTGAAAGCCGTGACCCGCGCGGTGCAGGAGCAGGATGCAGCGGCCAAGGTCGAGATCGACCTGGCAGCCAAGCAGGTACGGGTGCAGAGTGAACTGGGGCAGGAGCAGATCCTTACGGCCATTCGTGATGAGGGTTATCAGGCCGAACTCGCCTGAAGACTTGCTAGTGGGAGACTTACCGGTGGGAGCGGGCGTGCCCGCGAACACCGGCGTAGCCGGTGCCATCCACCGCGGTGCCTGATTCGCGGGCACGCCCGCTCCCACAGGGACCACGGCAGTTTCAAGTTTCGAGCGAGACAGCTGTCACCGCAAGGCCCGAGGTTTGTTGCAAATGTTTTCAGCCTGAGCGGCTCCACAGCAGGTAGAATCGGGCACTTGCTTAGCCTGCTATGGATTCCTGATGAACCTGCGAATGGTGCTCATCCTGGGCGCACTCAGTGCGTTCGGGCCCTTGGCGATCGACTTCTACCTGCCCGCCTTCCCGGCCATGGCGCAGGCGTTCGCCACTGATGAAAAACACATCCAGGCCACTTTGGCCGCCTACTTCCTCGGCCTGTCCATCGGCCAGTTGGCCTATGGCCCGGTAGCCGACCGCTTTGGCCGGCGCATACCGCTGATGTTCGGGGTGACCCTGTTCACCCTGGCGTCGCTGGCCTGTGCCTATGCCCCCAACCTCGACACCCTGGTACTGGCGCGCTTCGTCCAGGCACTGGGCGGTTGTGCCGGCATGGTGCTGTCGCGGGCCATCGTCAGCGACAAGTGCGACCCGGTGGCCTCGGCCAAGGTGTTTTCGCAACTGATGCTGGTCATGGGCCTGGCGCCGATCCTGGCACCGATGCTGGGCGGGGTGCTGGTGAACCTGGCGGGCTGGCAGTCGATCTTCCTGGCCTTGAGCCTGTTCAGTGCCGCCTGCCTGCTGGCGGTCAGCCTTGGCCTGCCGGAAAGCCTGCCTGAGCACATGCCGCGTCAGCCGCTGTCTGGCGCTTTGCGCCAATACCTGCGGTTATTTTCTGACCGGGTGTTCCTTGGCCATGCCTTGACCGGTGGTATCGCCATTGCCGGCATGTTTGCCTACATCGCCGGTTCGCCTTTCGTGTTCATCAAACTCTATGACGTGCCGGCCGAGCACTACGGCTGGCTGTTCGGTACCAACGCCGCCGGCTTCATCCTGGTGGCACAGGTGAATGCACGCCTACTGGCCAAGCGTGGCCCGGCGTTCCTGCTGGCGCGCGGGGTGTGGGTGTACCTGGCGGCAGGCCTGGCGCTGTTGGGCGTGGCAGCCTTGCAGCCGACACAGTTGTGGCCGCTGCTGGTACCGCTGTTCATCTGCATCGCCAGCCTGGGCTGCATCATCCCCAACGCCTCTGCCTGCGCCATGAGCGGGCAGGGCGCACGCGCTGGCAGCGCCTCGGCACTGATGGGCTGCCTGCAGTTCAGCGTCGCCGCAGGGGCGGCGGCACTGGTCGGCCTGCTGCATGATGGCAGTGCGGTACCGATGGCAATGGTGATCAGCTTGTGCGGTGCATTGGCAGTCAGTGTCGCGCTGCTGACCCGACGCTTGCAGGCCAGGCGTCCCGCATAAGCGGGTGAGGTGCCTGCAGGCGGGTTTCGAGCGTGGCGACGAAGGCCCGCGCCTCGGCCTCGCTGCGGAAACTGACCACGTGTTGATCGAGCTGGACCTGCCAGGGGCAGGCAGGGTTTCGGCTCGATGCACTGACGACAATTTTCATCGCGGCATACCTCCAGAAGGGGGGGAGCCGCTCAAGTGTAGCGCTGCCCCTCGAGCCCGCCACGCGCTATATCAGTGTCCTGACTGACGGTCGAAAGGCGCATTTTCTCACGCTGTTTCCCGCTTTGGGCGTTATGCCCGCAAACTCGCAGAACCTTCGCTTCGTTGCGCGCTATTTGCGGAACATGGCTGTGGGCCGTATCTGAAATTGCAGCAAGTATTTTTTCATCAAGATATTTCTGCGCTGCTGTAAACCTGTGTCGGCGCTTTGCTGACCGGGTTCCGGGTCGTTTTCCCAGGTTGCTTCATTAATTTCCAAGGGTAGGTATACCCAGTGGTTTTTCGCCGCTGGTACGTCGGCACGTGGCCGCCTGGATGGCGTTTTCTGCGGCTTATACTGGCGAACCAGGCCAGTGACAGCGAGAGGTGCTTCCCTGCCAGGGTTGGCCATCGCATCCACACCGTGAACTTGCAGGGAGTTACAGGGATATGAACGCAGCCAGCAGTATCAGCCAGATTGCCAGCCTGATGGCCGACCCGAAGCGCAGTGCCATGTTGTGGGCATTGATCGACGGCACGCCACGGCTGGCCAATGAGCTCGCGATAATGACCGGCCTGACTTCGTCATCGGCCTGCGCGCACCTTTCGTTGCTGTCGTCGGCCGGTTTGCTCAGGCATGAAGCACGTGGCCGCAAGCGCTATTTCCGCCTGGCGACACCGCAGGTCGGGGCCGCCGTGGAGGCCTTGGCCAGTGTTCAGCTGGAGAGCGCCAGAGGGGAGCAGGCCAAGGCGCCGGTATCACCGTTGCCCATGTCGATGCGCCGGGCACGCCGCTGTGGCGATCACCTGGGGGGGGAGCTGGCCAGTGAGCTGTACCATCGCCTGGTGGTGGCCGGCTGGCTGGAAGGCAGCGGCCGACAGTTGATGGTGAGTGACGAGGGGCGGGCGCAGTTGGCCTTGGTCGGGGTCTACATCGATGCCCTGGCGCCACACCAGCAACGTGGTTGCGTGATCTGCCGTTGCACCGAGTGGAACGATCAGGCCCCGCACCTGGGTGGCGTACTGGGCCAGGCCTTGTTCAGGCTGTTTCTGCAATCTGGCTGGATGCGCGAGGCCGAGGACACGCGGGCATTGCATATCTCGGCGCTGGGTATCCAGCAGATCAATCGCATAGCCCGCGTGGCGACGTTGCAGGTCGGCTGAGCGCAACGGCGTCGGTCAATCAGACCAGCCGGGCATCCAGGCTGTTCTGCGCCAGCCGACGGGCCTGGTCTTCGGTCATGCCCAGGTGGGTGTGCAGGGCGTGGAAGTTTTCCGTCACGTAGCCGCCGAAGTAGGCCGGGTCGTCCGAGTTGACCGTAACCTTCACGCCGCGTTCGAGCATGTCCAGGATGTTGTGCTGGCTCATGTGGTCGAACACGCAGAGCTTGGTGTTGGACAGCGGGCACACGGTGAGCGGGATCTGCTCATCGATGATGCGTTGCATCAGGCGCTCGTCCTCGATGGCGCGAACGCCGTGGTCGATACGCTTGATCTGCAACAGGTCGAGCGCTTCCCAGATGTACTCGGGCGGGCCTTCTTCGCCGGCATGGGCAACGGCAACAAAGCCTTCGCTGCGCGCCCGGTCGAACACGCGCTTGAACTTGCTTGGCGGGTGACCCATTTCCGAGCTGTCCAGGCCGACGGCGATGAACGCGTCGCGGAACGGCAGGGCCTGGTCGAGGGTTTTTTGCGCTTCCTCTTCACTGAGGTGGCGCAGGAAGCTGAGGATCAGGCCACTGCTGATGCCCAGTTGCTTGCGGCCGTCGTTCAGCGCCTGGTTGATGCCATTGAGCACCACTTCGAAAGGGATGCCGCGGTCGGTGTGGGTTTGCGGGTCGAAGAACGGTTCGGTGTGGATCACGTTCTGGGCTTTGCAGCGTTGCAGGTAGGCCCAGGTCAGGTCGTAGAAGTCCTGCTCGGTACGCAGCACATCCGCGCCCTGGTAATACAGGTCGAGGAACTCCTGCAGGTTGTTGAAGGCATAGGCACCGCGCAGGGTCTCCACATCGGCCCAGGGCAGGGCGATCTTGTTGCGCTCGGCCAGGGCGAACAGCAGCTCGGGCTCCAGCGAGCCTTCCAGGTGCAGGTGCAGTTCGGCCTTGGGCAGGGCGTTCAACCAGTCATACATAATGGGGTATCTCAATCAGGTACGGTTGCCGCCATTCTACAGGGGCTGGCCGGGCATTGCGCCCGGCCAGGCTGCGACCCGGTGAATCACCAGACCAAGGGTTCGCCCTTGTAGTTGATGAACCGCAGGCCGCCGTTGCCGCTTTGTGCGTTGATCTGGTCGAGCATGCCGCGGGTGCTGGTGTACACGTCGATTTCGGCGTTTTCGCCGCCCATGTCGGTTTTCACCCAGCCCGGGTGCATGGCCAGCACGCACAGGTCGGGGCGCTGTTGTTCGACCACGAAGCTGTTGATCATCGAGTTGAGCGCTGCCTTGCTGGCCTTGTACAGGCAGATTTCGCCCCCGTCGGGGATGGTTACGCTGCCGAGGATCGAACTCATGAAGGCCAGCACGCCGCTGCCCTCGCGCACCTGGCCGACCAGGCGGCGGGCCACGCGGATGGGCGACACGGCATTGGTCATGAACAGGTCGCCGATGTCCTTGTTCTGAACCGTCTCCAGGTCTTGCGGCAGGGGGCCCATGACGCCCGCATTGACGAATACCAGGTCGAACACCTGGCCTTGCAGGCGTTGTTTCAGCCCATCGAGTTGGGCGGTGTCGTTCATTTCCAGCTGTTCGATGCGCACGCCGGTTACATCGGCCAGGGCGCCGGGTTGCTGCGGGTTGCGCACGGTGGCAGTGATGTTCCAGCCGTCTTCGTTCAGGCGTTGCACCAGGCCCAGGCCAAGCCCGCGCGAGGCGCCGATGATAAGTGCGGTTTTTGCGTTAGCCATGTGAACGCGCTCCGTGGTCGGTGAAAGAGAAAGGTATTTGAGAATAATCCACAGCGGCACTCACTGCCTTGCCGATGAATGTATAAAAAACGATCAACTGCGCCGGGGCCTTGCCCGGCCGGGCGCTTCGCCTGTTGGCGCACGGGTTATCCACAAGCTGATCCACAGTTATTGTGTGCAAGCCTACGACCTTGCAGGCAGCCCCGCCTGGCCGCGTGTTGGGGATAACTCGTGAGCTTTCAGCAGTTTGCGGCTGTCATCAAACAGTGATCAAAATATGATCAAAGCTCTGGAGGCCATGAAAACAGTAGCTTGCAAGCGACTGCCCCAAGCTTATCCACAGGCGGGCCCACAGTTGTTGTGGGCAATGTTCAGCATGCTTCGAGCAGGATGCGCCCGCGGCTCAGGTCGGCCAGTTGCTGCTGCAGTGGCGCCCTGTGGGCATCACCAAGCGCGATCAGCAGGTCTACGCCATTGGCGGTGAACTGTTCATTCAGTACCAGGCCGTCCACCTCCGCCAGGCGCAGTTTAACCAACGCGAGTTCGCTGAAACTGCAACTGCAGGTGAATTCGCTGCGCTGCACCAGCAGCCGCTTGGGTGCCTGTTGCAGGCACTTGTTGGCGCCGCCGCCATAGGCCCTCGCCAGGCCGCCGGTACCCAGCTGGATACCGCCGTACCAGCGGATCACCAGCACCACGACCTGGTCGCAGTCCTGCGCTTCGATGGCTGCCAGGATCGGCCGGCCTGCGGTGCCGCCGGGTTCGCCGTCATCGTTGCTGCGGTACTGCGCGCCGAGCTTCCAGGCCCAGCAGTTGTGGGTGGCGGCCAGGTCGCTGTGGCGTTCGATAAAGCTCATCGCATCGGCGGCACTGCTGATCGGCCCGGCGAGGGTGATAAAGCGGCTTTTGCGGATGTCCTCGCGGTATTCGCAGAGGTCGAGCAGGGTAGAAGGCATAAATGACGGTTACACAGCGGGCTTGATGCCGCAGCCTTTCAGAATGATGTGGATAAGGTTGTTGCTTGCGTCTTCCATGTCCTGCTTGGTCAGCCGGCTGCGGCCGGTGACCTGGCAGATCTGGGTAGCGAAGTCGGCGTAGTGCTGGGTGCTGCCCCAAAGCAGGAAGATCAGGTGCACCGGGTCGACCGGGTCCATCTTGCCGGCTTCGATCCAGGCCTGGAACACGGCAGCCCGGCCACGGAACCACTCGCGGTAGTCGGCACTGAAGTATTCGGTCAGGCAGGTGCCGCCGCTGATCACTTCCATTGCGAAAATCCGCGAGGCCTGCGGGTTGCGCCGCGAGAACTCCATCTTGGTGCGGATGTACTGGCTCAGCGCTTCACCGGGGTCGTCCTCGACGCTCAAGGCGTTGAAGGTGCTGTCCCACAACTCGATGATGTTGCTGAGCACGGCAATGTACAGGCCCAGCTTGTTGGTGAAGTAGTAGTGCAGGTTGGCCTTGGGCAATTCCGCCTTGAGGGCGATGGTGTTCATGCTGGTGCCCTTGAACCCATGGCGGGCGAACTCGTCTTCGGCGGCCTGGATAATGGCCTGTTCGTTTTTCTGGCGGATGCGGCCCGCGGGCTTGCCCGAGGCGGAGAGGCGGTGCGCAGGGACTTCTAGGGTCATGGACGATTCCGTACGGGTCAGTGGCTGCGGCTGTCGGACAAGATTACCTGCCTGCGCCGAAGTGACAAGCGTTTGCGGCACAGACTGGCATCAACGTGTCGCAGCCAGGCTGTCGAGGAAGCTTTCCAGTACCAGGTTGGGCCGCCGGCCCTTGCGCGTTACCCAGCTCAGGCTCAGGTCATAGAAGCGCTGTTGGGGCTTGAGGGCGCGCAAGCGGCCTTGCTGCACCCAAAATGTGGCGTAGTGGTCGGGCAGGTAGCCAATGTAGCGCCCGGTGAGGATGAGAAACGCCATGCCTTCGCGGTCCGAAGCACTGGCCGTGCAGTTCAGCGCCTGGTAATGGGCCTGGATGTCGGCGGGCAGGCGGAAGGTGGGGGTGATGGCTTCCTGGCTGTTGAGGCGGTCGTCGTCGACCTGCTGGTCATCGGCATAGAACAGCGGGTGGCCGACCGCGCAGTACAACAGCGAGCGTTCGCTGTACAGCGGCTGGTACTCAAGGCCCGACAGCGGGCTGGTCTGAGGTACCACACCAACATGCAGGCTGCCGTCGAGCACGCCGTGTTCGACCTGGCTGGGGGCGATCATGCGGATCTGGATACGCACATCGGGCCCGCGGTCCTTGAGTTCGGCCAGGGCATGGGTGATGCGCATGTGCGGCAGGGTGACCAGGTTGTCGGTCAGGCCAATGTTCAACTCGCCACGCAAGTGCTGGTGCAGGCCGTTGACCTCGGTGCGGAAACTTTCCAGGGCGCTGAGCAGTTGCAGTGCCGAATGGTAGACCTCGCGGCCTTCCTCGGTCAGCGAGAAACCGGCGCGGCCACGCTGGCACAGGCGCAGGCCAAGGCGTTGCTCCAGGTCGTTCATTTGCTGGCTGATGGCCGAGCGGCCAATGCCCAGCACGTTCTCGGCGGCCGAAAAGCCACCGCACTCGACCACGCTGCGGTAGATCTTCAGCAGGCGGATGTCGAAATCGCTGACTTGGGCGAGTGGATCGGGGCGTCGGCTCATCAGTTTAGTCACGGCCTGTCTGAAGATTAGAAATGTTGGCTTTTTCAGACTTTATCGCCGTGCCAATTTAGCTGCAACAACATACATCGTTGCCTAATCGTCTTTCGAGGAACCGCCGATGAACATGCCCGAAACCGCTCCGGCCGGTATCGCCAGCCAGCTCAAGCTGGATGCCCACTGGATGCCTTACACCGCCAACCGCAACTTCCACCGCGACCCACGGTTGATCGTGGCGGCCGAAGGCAACTACCTGGTCGATGACCAGGGGCGCAAGATCTTTGATGCGCTGTCTGGCCTGTGGACCTGCGGCGCCGGGCACACCCGCAAGGAAATTACCGACGCGGTCACCCGTCAGCTGAGTACCCTGGACTATTCCCCGGCGTTCCAGTTTGGCCATCCGCTGTCGTTCCAGCTGGCGGAAAAGATTGCAGATCTGGTTCCAGGCGATCTGAACCACGTCTTTTATACCAACTCCGGTTCCGAGTGCGCCGACACCGCGCTGAAGATGGTGCGTGCCTATTGGCGCCTGAAAGGCCAGGCGACCAAGACCAAGATCATCGGCCGTGCCCGCGGCTACCATGGCGTGAACATCGCCGGTACCAGCCTGGGTGGCGTGAACGGTAACCGCAAGATGTTCGGCCAGTTGCTGGATGTCGACCACCTGCCTCACACCGTGCTGCCGGTGAACGCCTTCTCCAAGGGCATGCCGGAGGAGGGCGGTATTGCCCTGGCTGACGAAATGCTCAAGCTGATCGAGCTGCACGATGCCTCCAACATCGCTGCGCTGATCGTCGAGCCGCTGGCGGGGTCTGCCGGTGTACTGCCGCCGCCTAAGGGTTACCTGAAGCGCCTGCGTGAAATCTGCACCCAGCACAACATCCTGCTGATCTTCGACGAAGTGATCACCGGCTTTGGCCGCATGGGCGCGATGACCGGTGCTGAAGCCTTCGGCGTAACCCCGGACCTGATGTGCATCGCCAAGCAGGTAACCAACGGCGCCATCCCGATGGGCGCGGTGATTGCCAGCAGTGAGATCTACCACACCTTCATGAACCAGCCGACGCCGGAATACGCCGTGGAATTCCCGCACGGCTACACCTATTCGGCCCACCCGGTGGCGTGCGCCGCCGGTATCGCCGCGCTGGACCTGCTGCAGAAGGAAAACCTGGTGCAGTCCGCCGCCGAGCTGGCGCCGCACTTCGAGAAGCTGCTGCACGGCGTGAAGGGCACCAAGAACGTTGTCGATATCCGTAACTATGGCCTGGCCGGCGCCATCCAGATCGCCGCCCGTGACGGTGATGCCATCGTCCGCCCGTACGAAGTGGCGATGAAATTGTGGAAGGCAGGCTTCTATGTACGCTTCGGTGGCGACACCCTGCAGTTCGGCCCAACGTTCAACACCACGCCGCAGGAACTGGATCGCTTGTTCGACGCCGTCGGCGAAAACCTGAACCTGATCGACTGATCTTTCCGATTTCGATGCCAGGCGCGCGCATGTATAGATAGCGCGCCTGCCTCTACCTTCTATATCCGGAGTTTTGCATGAGCATTGTTCAGCACCTGATCCATGGCGAGCTGGTTTCCAAAGGTGAGCGCACCGCCGATGTCTTCAACCCGTCCACCGGCCAGGCTGTACGCAAGGTCGAGCTGGCCAGTCGCGCGACCGTGCAGGAAGCGATCGACTCCGCCAAGGCGGCCTTCCCGGCCTGGCGCAACACCCCACCGGCCAAGCGCGCCCAGGTAATGTTCCGCTTCAAGCAACTGCTGGAGCAGAACGAAGCCAAGATTTCGCAGATGATCAGCGAAGAGCATGGCAAGACCTTGGAAGACGCAGCCGGCGAACTGAAGCGCGGCATCGAGAACGTCGAGTTCGCCTGCGCAGCGCCAGAAGTATTGAAAGGCGAGTACAGCCGCAACGTCGGCCCGAACATCGATGCCTGGTCCGACTTCCAGCCGCTGGGCGTGGTCGCGGGCATTACCCCGTTCAACTTCCCGGCCATGGTTCCGCTGTGGATGTACCCACTGGCCATCGCCTGCGGCAACGCTTTCATTCTCAAGCCGTCCGAGCGTGACCCCAGCTCGACCCTGTACATCGCCCAGCTGCTGCTGGAAGCCGGCTTGCCGAAGGGCATCCTGAATGTGGTGCACGGTGACAAGGAGGCGGTGGATGCGCTGATCGAAGCGCCAGAAGTAAAAGCACTGAGCTTTGTCGGTTCAACGCCGATCGCCGAGTACATCTATGCCGAAGGCACCAAGCGCGGCAAGCGCGTGCAAGCCTTGGGTGGCGCGAAGAACCACGCGGTACTGATGCCGGATGCGGACTTGGACAACGCCGTCAGCGCACTGATGGGCGCGGCCTACGGTTCGTGCGGCGAGCGCTGCATGGCCATTTCGGTGGCGGTATGCGTGGGCGACCAGGTGGCCGATGCCCTGATTGCCAAGCTGGAACCGCAGATCAAGGCACTGAAGATTGGTGCCGGCACTTCGTGCGGCCTGGACATGGGCCCGCTGGTAACGGCTGCTGCCCGTGACAAGGTAGTGGGTTACATCGATGACGGTGTTGCTGCTGGCGCCAAGCTGGTGGTGGATGGCCGTGGTTTGCGTGTGGCCGGTAATGAAGATGGCTACTTCGTGGGCGGCACCCTGTTCGACAAGGTGACCCCGCAGATGCGCATCTATAAAGAAGAGATCTTCGGCCCGGTGCTGTGCGTGGTGCGTGTAAACAGCCTGGAGCAGGCCATGCAGCTGATCAATGATCACGAATATGGCAACGGTACCTGCATCTTCACCCGTGACGGTGAGGCGGCGCGCCTGTTCTGCGACGAGATCGAAGTGGGCATGGTGGGTGTGAACGTGCCGCTGCCGGTGCCGGTGGCTTATCACAGCTTTGGTGGCTGGAAGCGTTCGCTGTTCGGTGACCTGCATGCCTATGGCCCGGACGGGGTGCGCTTCTATACCCGTCGCAAGGCGATTACCCAGCGCTGGCCGCAGCGTGCCAGCCATGAAGCGTCGCAGTTTGCATTCCCTAGCCTTTAAAGGCGGGTAATTAAAGCGGGGAGGCCGAAAGGCCTCCCCGCTTTGTTTTTTGGGGGTGTTCGCCTTGGGCATTTCAGCAGTGTTCGCCTTGGGTCTTTCAGCGCCTGTGAGATCGAGCGCCGCCCGCGCGGCGCATCGCCGGCAAGCCAGCTCCCACATTTGTTTCGGGCCAGTTCAGCCTGTGCCATTGGCGCGCGACCCCTTGTGTGTTCCATTCGATATCGAAGGTTGCGCCGCCGCTTCTCTGCAACCTCCAGCCATACACCCAGGGGGGCGCGCGCCAATGGCTCAGGAATTATTGGCCCGAAACAAATGTAGGAGCTGGCTTGCCGGCGATGCGCCGCGCGGGCGGCGCTCGATCTCACAGGCGCTGAATGTGTTGTGGCGGGCACCTGGTGGCCTTTCTAGGGTGTTTCCCGCCTATATTTCAATTTCTTGAAATTAAGTGTTGACGCCCTTCCGAATCCCCTTATAATGCGCCCCACTTCCAGCGACATCGGAACGACAAACTCCTTGAGATTCAATGAGTTAAGTAGTTAAGGTGATGCTGAAAGGGCTACGATCGAAAGATCGC
>NZ_JBLZWV010000012.1:0-229444 GCF_056098905.1 Pseudomonas sp. TSO6
CCGAACTCAGTAGTGAAACGATGCATCGCCGATGGTAGTGTGGGGTTTCCCCATGTGAGAGTAGGTCATCGTCAAGATTCATTTCGCAAAACCCCTATCTGCGCATGCAGGTAGGGGTTTTGTCTTTTCCGCCAAGGAAAAGATTTGTCTCCATGCATGCCATGGTCCACGGCATGCCCCGTGATATGGTTCCGCATCGGAAACAACCGCCTCTCAGGGAATGCTCAATGGCTACTACCACTCTCCACCCCGGCTTCATGATCGTCCACGGCAACCGCCTCGACGACCTGCGCAGTCTGGTGGTGAGCTGGATGCGTCGCTACCCCTTGGCTCCGCTGGAAAACGAAATCGCCCTGGTACAAAGCAATGGAATCGCCCAATGGCTCAAGCTCGCCCTGGCCGAAGACCCGCTTGAAGACGACCAGGGTGGTTGTGGCATCGCCGCCGCTATCGATGTGCAACTGCCCGGCAGCTTCATGTGGCAGTTATACCGAAGCGTGTTGGGCCGCGACGAAATTCCTGAAGTTTCCCTGCTCGACAAGGCCCCGCTGACCTGGCGCCTGATGCGCCTGCTGCCAGCCCTGACCGAGCGACCGCATTTCGAACCGCTGCGGCGCTTCCTTACCGACGACAGCGACCTGCGCAAGCGTTACCAGCTCGCCGAGCGGTTGGCCGACCTGTTTGACCAGTACCAGGTCTACCGCGCTGATTGGCTCAAGGACTGGGCGGCGGGCGAGCACATTCTCAACACCGCCCGCGGCGAGCGTAAAGCGCTGCCCCCGGGCAATCGCTGGCAGGCCGAATTGTGGCGTGCGCTGCTGGATGATGTTGGTGAAGCGGGCATGGCACAGAGCCGCGCGGGGGTGCATCAGCGCTTCATCGAGCGTATCAACAGCCTGCAGCAGGCACCGGCCGGGCTGCCACCGCGGGTGATTGTGTTCGGTATCTCTTCGCTACCAGCCCAGGCCCTGGAAGCATTGGCGGGCCTGGCGCGCTTTAGTCAGGTGCTGTTGTGCGTGCACAACCCCTGCCGCCACCACTGGGCCGATATCGTTGCCGACAAGGATTTGCTGCGCCATCAGTACAAGCGCCAGCAGCGCAAGCAGGGCATGCCCCTGCAACTGGACGACCAGTCGCTGCATCAACATGCCCACCCGTTGCTGGCAGCCTGGGGCAAACAAGGCCGCGACTACATCAACCTGCTCGACAGTTATGACGACCCAGGCAGCTACCAGGGTGTGTTCAGCGATGGCCGCATCGACCTGTTCAGTGATGGCTCGCCCACAACGCTGCTAAACCAGTTGCAGGACGACATTCTCGAGCTGCGCCCGCTCGCCGAAACCCGCGAACTTTGGCCGGCAGTCGACACGGTGAAAGACCGTTCGGTACGTTTCCACATTGCCCACAGCCCGCAACGCGAAGTCGAGATCCTGCACGACCAGCTGCTGGCCCGCTTCAGCGCCGACCCTACCTTGCGCCCGCGTGACGTGATCGTCATGCTGCCGGCCGTCGACACCTACGCGCCGCATATCCGCGCGGTGTTCGGCCAGTTGCAACGCAATGACCCGCGCTACATTCCGTTCACCCTCACCGACCAGGGCCAGCGTGGTCGCGAGCCTCTGCTGATCGCCCTCGAACACCTGCTGAAATTGCCGGACAGCCGTTTCGCGGTCAGCGAAGTGCTCGACCTGCTGGACGTACCGGCCGTGCGGGCACGTTTTGGCATTCGCGAAAACGACCTGCCTACCCTGCACCGCTGGATCGAGGGCGCCGGCATTCGCTGGGGGCTCAATGCCGAGCAGCGGGCCAGCTTGGGCTTGCCCGCAGGGCTTGAACAGAACAGCTGGCGTTTTGGGTTGCGGCGCATGCTGCTGGGCTACGCGGTGGGCGTGGGTGAAGCGTGTGATGGCATCGAACCCTACGATGAAATCGGTGGCCTGGACGCGGCGTTGATCGGCCCGCTGGCCGCGCTGCTTGACGCGCTCGAAGTGGCCTATCAAGCCTTGTCCGAGCCTGCTACCGTCAGCCAGTGGGGGGAGCGCCTGAATGCCTTGTTGCAAGTGTTCTTCCTCGCCGAAGGCGAGCACGACGAATTCCTGCTGATGCAGTTGCAGGACCTGCGCGATAGCTGGCTCGAAGTGTGCGAGGCCGTTGACCTGCAAGACCCGCTGCCGCTGACCGTAGTCCGTGAAGCCTGGCTGTCGGGCCTCGACCAGGGCAAGCTGTCGCAACGTTTCCTCGCCGGTTCGGTGAACTTCTGCACCCTCATGCCCATGCGCGCCATCCCGTTCCGCGTGGTCTGCCTGCTGGGCATGAACGATGGCGAATACCCCCGCGCCCAGCAACCGCTGGACTTCGACCTGATGGCCAGCGATTACCGACCCGGTGACCGCTCGCGCCGCGAAGATGACCGCTACCTGCTGCTCGAAGCGCTGCTGTCGGCACGTGACCAGCTGTATATCAGCTGGATCGGGCGCAGTATCCGCGACAACAGCGAGCGCCCGGCCTCGGTACTGATCGGCCAGTTGCGCGATCACCTTGCCGCCGGCTGGCATCTGGCCGGCGCAGAGCAAGGGCAGCCCGCACAACCGGGCGAGCAGTTTTTACACGCCCTGACCCAGGAGCACCCGCTGCAACCGTTCAGCTCGCGTTACTTCGAGAAGGGCAGCCCGCTGTTCAGCTTTGCCCATGAATGGCAGGTGCTGCACCGGCAGAGTGAGGAGGATGAGCAGGGCGACTCCGACCTGCCGCCTTACCAGGACGATGAAGCCTTGAGCCTCACCCAACTGAATGACTTTCTGCGCCACCCGGTGCGGCATTTCTTCAGTCAGCGGCTGAAGGTGTATTTCGAAGCGCTGGAAGCGCCAACCCCAGATGAAGAACCGTTCGTTCTCGATACCCTGCAACGCTACGGCGCCAGCGAAAGCCTGCTGGGTGCGGCGCTGTCCGAGCCGGACAATGCCGAGCAAGCCTTGCAGGCACAGGCCCGACGTCTGCAGGCCTGTGGCTTGCTGCCGCTGGCCGGCTTTGGCGAATTGCTGCAGAGCGAGTTGATCGAACCTCTACCAGATTTGCTGCAACGCCACCGCCAGTTGTTGCAACGCTGGCCCCAGCTGGTCGAGGGCGCGTTGCCGGTGCATTTCGAGCACGGCCAACATCGGCTCGAAGGCTGGCTGGGCCGTGTGTTCCAGGCGGATGACCAGAGCCTGCTGAGCATCACCACCGTGCCTAACACCATCAGCGCCGGGCGCAACAACCTCAAGTGGCACCGCCTGATTGCGCCCTGGGTTACGCACCTGGCGGCCTGCGCGGCGGGCTACCACTACAACAGTGCCTTGGTGGCCAGTGACCTGACTCTGCTGCTCGCACCGCTGCCGCAAGATCAGGCCGCACAATTGCTGGGCGACCTGTTGGTGGCCCGCCAGGCGGCGATGAACGCGCCGCTGCCGGTTGCAGCGAAGACCGCGTTCGCCTGGCTGGCCCAGGATGATGCCGACAAAGCCCTGGCCGCAGCTGCCCGTGCCTATGAGGGCGACGAGCGCACCAGTTTCGGTGAGCGCAATGAAAGCATCGCCCTGGCCCGACAGTACCGCGACTTCGCCGCACTCACCGCTGACGAAACCTTTGAAGGCTGGTGCGAAACCTTGTACCGCCCATTGTTCACCGCCCCTTGGCAGACCCTGGGCAACCCGGAGAAAGGCGCATGACCCAGGACCGTCCTCTGGCACTGAGTTTCCCCCTGCACGGCAGCCAGCTGATCGAGGCAAGCGCCGGTACGGGCAAGACCTTTACCATTTCGGCGCTGTACCTGCGCCTGATCCTCGGCCACGGAGGTGAGCAGGGTTTTGGTCGCGAGCTGCTGCCACCGCAGATCCTCGTGGTCACCTTCACCGACGCAGCCACCAAGGAACTGCGCGAACGTATCCGCGCCCGTCTGGCAGAGGCTGCACGGTTCTTCCGTGGCGAACTGGAACGCGCAGACCCGCTGCTGCATCAGCTGCGTGACGATTATCCGCAAGAGGCCTGGCCGCGTTGTGCAGGCCGCCTGGAAATCGCCGTGCAGTGGATGGACGAGGCTGCGGTATCGACCATCCACGGCTGGTGCCAGCGCATGCTGCGCGAGCATGCCTTCGACAGCGGCAGCCTGTTCACCCAGACCCTGGAAACCGACCACAGTGAACTGCTCGGCCAGGTCATGCGGGATTACTGGCGGCGCTTCTGCTATGGCATGCAAGGTGACGCACTGGTCTGGGTGCGCGGCAACTGGGGCAGCCCCGATGCCTTGCTGCCGCGCATTCGCCCACTGTTTGGCCGCGTGCGCGCCCAGCAGGATGGGCCAGAGCCCGCAGCACTGATCCAGGCATCGCTGCAGCAACGTGGCGAACAGTTGGCCCGGCTCAAGGCGCCGTGGGCGCAGTGGGCCGACGAACTGCGGCAAATCTGCCGCGATGCGCTGGCCGCCAAGCAGCTCGATGGCCGCAAGATGCAGGCCCGTTACTTCGAGCCCTGGTTCGACAAGCTCTCTGCCTGGGCCGGCGACGAGCAACTCGTGGAGCTCGACCTGGGTACCGGTTTCACCCGCCTGACGCCAGACGGCATGGCCGAAGCCTGGAAGGGCGAGCCACCTGAGCACCCGGCCCTCAACGCGATGCAGACACTGCCGCAACAATTGCAGGCCCTGGACAGCCCAGAGGCGCCCTTGCTCGAGCATGCCGCCAACTGGGTATCGGCGCGGTTCGAAGTCGAGAAGCGCCGGCGTGCGGAAATGGGCTTCGACGACATGCTCGTGCGCCTGCAGCACGCCTTGGCCAGCGAGGCCGGTGAACGCCTGGCCGGCCTGATCCGCGAGCAGTTCCCGGTAGCCCTGATCGACGAATTCCAGGACACCGACCCGGTGCAGTACGGCATTTTCGAGCGCATCTACCAGATCAGCGAAAACCGCGCAGAAACCGGCCTGTTCATGATCGGTGACCCCAAGCAGGCGATCTACGCCTTCCGCGGTGCCGACATCTACACCTACCTCGCTGCACGGCGCGCCACCAGCGGCCGGCTGCATAGCCTGGACACCAACTACCGCTCCAGCACGGCCATGGTCGCGGCGGTCAACCAGGTATTCCTCCAGGCCGAGGTGCGTGATGCGGGGCGCGGGGCATTCCTGTTCCGCGAGCCCGATGACAACCCGCTGCCGTTCATCGAAGTCCGCGCCAAGGGCCGTGGCGAACAGCTGCTGATTGACGGGGAAGCCAGCGCAGCCCTGCAATGCTGGCAGCTGGCGAGCGAAGAGCCAGTCTCCACCAGTGTCTACCGCCAGCAGCTGGCGGCCAGCTGCGCCAGCCATATCGTCGCCTTGCTCAATGGCGGTCAGCAGGGCACAGCGGGCTTCCAGAATGGCGAAGGCGAACTGCGCCCGTGCCTGCCCTCAGACATCGCCATCCTGGTGCGTGACGGCCATGAAGCGCAGATGGTCCGCGCCGAGCTGGCCGCACGCGATGTGCGCAGTGTGTACCTGTCCGACAAGGACTCGGTGTTTTCCGCCCAGGAAGCCCACGACCTGCTGGCCTGGCTCAAGGCCTGCGCCGAGCCAGACTCGGAGCGCCTGCTCAAGGCCGCACTGGCCAGCCTGACACTGGGCCTGTCGCTGGCCGCGCTGGACCGGCTGACCCAGGACGAACGGGTCTGGGAAGGTTGGGTCATGCGTTTTCGCCATTATCGCGATACCTGGCAACGCCAAGGTGTACTGCCCATGCTGCGGCACCTGCTGCACGACTTCCAACTGCCGCGCACGCTGATCCGCCGCAGTGACGGCGAACGTGTGCTGACCAACCTGCTGCACCTGGCCGAACTGCTGCAGCAGGCGGCGGGTGAGCTGGACGGTGAACAGGCGCTGATCCGCCACCTGGCCGAGCACCTGGCCAGTTCCGGGCAGGCCGGTGAAGAGCAGATCCTGCGCCTGGAGAGCGACGAACAGCTGGTCAAGGTCGTGACCATCCACAAGTCCAAGGGCCTGGAGTATCCCCTGGTTTACCTGCCGTTCATCTGCACCAGCAAACCGGTGGACGGCAGCCGCCTGCCGTTGGCCTGGCATGACAGCCACGGCGACGCCCACCTCACCCTGACCCCGGACCAGGCGCAGATCGAGCGGGCCGACGACGAGCGCCTGGCCGAAGACCTGCGTCTGCTCTACGTGGCCCTGACCCGTGCCCAGCATGCTTGCTGGCTGGGTGTTGCCGACTTGAAGCGCGGCAATCAAAAGAGTTCACAACTGCACCGCTCGGCACTTGGCTATCTGTTGGGTGGTGGCCTTGCCCTGGCAGGCTCGCAGCAGCTTACCCAGTGGTTGCAGGCGCTGGCGGCGACATGTCCGCACATCGCTTGCCCGGGCCTGCCGCCGGCAGACGAGCAGGTGTATCGCATGCCCCATGCCGACCGTGAGCTGCTGCCCGCACGCAAGCCGCGCCGCGCAGCGGCCGAGCATTGGTGGATCGCTTCGTATAGCGCCCTGCGTATCGGCGATCAGGCGCTGGTTGCCGACAGTTCGCAGGCCCAGCAACTGCTGGATGACGAAGTGGTCGATGCCCAGGTACTGCGCGAGGTGCCGGCCGACAGTGGCGACATTCACCGCTTCCCGCGGGGGCCGAACCCCGGCACCTTCCTGCATGGCTTGCTGGAATGGGCGGGCCGCGAGGGCTTCAGCCAGGTCAGCAGTGACCCGCAGCTGATCGAGCGCACCGTTGGCCAGCGCTGCAACCGCCGCGACTGGACCGGCTGGATCCCCACCCTCAGCCAGTGGATGCGACGCCTGCTGGGCGAGGCGCTCCCGTTGCCGGGCAGCGACCAGGGCGTGACGCTGGGGCAGTTGCGTCATTACCAGATCGAAATGGAGTTCTGGTTCGCGAGCCACCAGGTCGACGCCGAACAACTCGACCGCCTGGTGGCACGCCACACCCATCCGGGCCTGGCACGCCCGGCGGCGCAGCCGACCGTGCTCAACGGCATGTTCAAAGGTTTCATCGACCTGGCGTTCGAGCTGGACGGGCGTTACTACGTCACCGACTACAAGTCCAACTGGCTGGGCCCGGACATCCAGGCCTACGACGCCATGGCCATGGAAAAGGCCATTATCGAGCACCGGTACGACCTGCAGTACGTGCTGTACCTGCTGGCCCTGCACCGCCAGTTGCGCGCTCGCCTGCCGGACTACGATTACGACCGCCATGTCGGCGGCGCCCTGTTCATCTTCCTGCGCGGCGCGAGCAGCAGCGGCCACGGCGTGTACCACACCAAGCCACCGCGCGAGCTGATCGAAAGCCTTGATGCGCTGTTCCGTGGCGAGCACCCACCGGCACAGCAGGACCTGTTTGCCGGAGCCGAGATATGAGCCGAAACCTGGTTGACCTGTTGCCCACCCCGTTGCACGCCGAGCACTTGCTGGCGCTGGCGCCGCAGCATGACAGCGGTGACCTGCTGCAACTGCTCGACCGCTGGGTAGAGCGGGGCTGGCTGCGGGCCCTGGACCGTGCGTTCGTGTCGTTCCTCGAAGAGCGCGCCCCCGGCAGTGATCCCTTGCTGTTGCTGGCGGCAGCATTGGCCAGCCACCAACTGGGCCACGGCCATGTCTGCCTCGACCTGCAGCAAACCCTGGCCGAGCCCGACTTCGCCCTGTCGCTGCCGCCTGAAGGCGATGCCCTGATCGGGCCCTTGCTGCTGCCGTCGCAGTTGCTGGCCAACCTCGATCTGAATGCCTGGCGCCAGCGCATCGCCGCCAGCTCGCTGGTGGCCGCTGGCGATACCCCGGGCCAACAAGCCCGGCCACTGGTACTCAGCGGTGAGCGCTTGTACCTGCGCCGTTACTGGAGCTACGAGCGGCGTATCGACCATACCTTGCGTCAGCGCCTGACCCAGGCCGAAGCACCGCTGCCCGACCTGTCAGATCGCCTGGCACAGCTGTTCGAAGGCGGTGCACCAGATGGCCAGGTGGACTGGCAGAAGCTCGCCTGTGCGCTGGCCACCCGTGCCGGTTTCAGCATCATCACGGGTGGCCCCGGCACGGGTAAAACCACCACCGTGGTGCGCCTGCTGGCCTTGCTGCAAGGCCCGGCGGTGGAGCAGGGCAGGCCGCTGCGCATCCGCCTGGCCGCGCCGACGGGCAAAGCCGCTGCGCGCCTGACCGAATCCATTGGCCAGCAAGTCGAGCGCCTGCAAGTCAGTGCCGAAGTACGCGGGCAAATCCCCACTGACGTCAGCACCGTGCACCGCCTGCTCGGCAGCCGCCCCGGCTCCCGGCACTTCCGCCATCATGCCGGCAACCCGCTGCCGCTGGATGTGCTGGTGGTCGACGAAGCATCGATGATCGACCTGGAAATGATGGCCAACCTGCTCGACGCCTTGCCACCCCGGGCGCGTCTGGTGCTGCTGGGTGACAAGGACCAGTTGGCCTCGGTCGAGGCCGGTGCGGTACTGGGCGACCTGTGCCGGGATGCCGAAGAGGGTTATTACTCGCCAGCGACCGCTGCGTGGCTGGAGCAGATCAGTGGCGAGTCGCTGGCCGCCAGCGGCCTCAAGGCCGGTGATGGGCAGCGCAATCCGCTGGCCCAGCAATTGGTGATGCTGCGCTTCTCGCGGCGCTTCGGCGAAGGCAGCGGCATCGGCCAGCTGGCGCGGCTGGTCAATCGCCAGGATTCCCACGCGGCGCGCAACCTGCTGGCCAAGCCGCCGGCCGACGTGCACAGCCTTGCCCTCAAGCACGAGCAGGACCGTGCTTTCGACCGCCTGCTACTCGACGGCCTGAACCGCGGTGCCGAAGGCCCGCAGGGCTATCGCAGCTACCTGCGCACCCTTGGCCGCTACCGGCCTGCACTCGGCACCGCATTTGACGACCCCGCGTGGGAGCAATGGGCGGGCAGGGTGCTGCACAGCTTCGAGGACTTCCAGTTGCTGTGCGCGGTGCGCCGTGGCGCCTGGGGTGTCGAAGGCCTCAACGAACGGGTGGCCCGGGTGCTGCACAATGCCGGGCTGATCGACAGCCAGCAGCCCTGGTACGAAGGGCGCCCGGTGCTGGTGACCCGCAACGACTACGGCCTGGGGCTGATGAACGGTGATATCGGCATTGCCTTGCGCCTGCCGGACGAGCGCGGTGAGCCGCTGCTGCGGGTGGCCTTCCCGCGGAACGACGGCAGTGGTGGTGTGCGTTTCGTCTTGCCCAGCCGGCTCAATGAAGTGGAAACGGTATTTGCCATGACCGTGCACAAGTCCCAGGGCTCGGAGTTCAGCCACACGGCCCTGGTGCTGCCGGATGCGCTCAACCCGGTGCTGACCAAGGAGCTGGTATACACCGGCATCACACGGGCCAAGCACTGCTTCAGCCTGGTCGAGCCACGCCAGGGCATTTTCGAAGAAGCGGTGGCGCGCAAGGTGCGGCGTATTTCCGGGTTGATGCTGGAACAGGTGTAAGACCGCGAGGCCCAATCGCCGGCAAGCCAGCCCCCACAGGGATTCCACAGCCTTTGAAAGCTGTGCTGTACCTGTGGGCGCTGGCTTGCCGGCGATTGGGCCATCAACCCCGATACATGAAGCAGCTCATTCCTACAACGATGCGGCCATGTGCTATCTTTGCGCCGATAGTGGTAAGGACTTTAAGAGATTTCCCACATGAACGTGGCCGCAAGGCGAGTGACAAGCTGTGCGCTTTCGCTATTGCTGGCCGTCCTGTTCCTTTCTGCAGGCCCCGCCCGGGCAGAAACCGCCACAACCGCCGCCCAGGTGCAGCAACGCGCCAAGGCCGTCACCCAAGTGGTACTCGGCATCTTCAGTTACGCCCGCTGGCCCGTCGAACCTTCACCCTTGCGCTTGTGCCTGGTCGGCCCGACCGAATACGCCGATGACCTGATCAAAGGCCATGTGCAGGAGTCCGGCCGCCCGCTACAGGTGCGGCGCCTGCTGGCAGAAGACACTCAGGCTGCCCAGGCCTGCGATGCCATCTACATCGGCAAACTCGACCAGGGCCAGCGCGATCGGCTGTTCGAGCGCGTCAGCGGCCACCCGGTACTGAGCATCAGCGAAGCGAACGACCCGTGCACGGTTGGCAGCCTGTTCTGCCTGCGGGTCAGCGACCAGCAGGTAGCCTTTGACGTCAACCTCGACTCGGTGGCGCGTTCCGGCGTACGCATCCACCCCAGTGTGCTGCAATTGTCGCGGCGCCGGGCGGTGCAGCCATGAAACCGACACGCAAGCAGGGCGTGCGCCCGACCCTGCGCTCGGTGCTGGGCCGAGGCCACCTCAGCGTTGCCTTGCTTGCCGTGGGCCTGGCCGGTATTTCCCTTACCCTGCTGGGCGTGCTCGCCCTGCGTGTGTACGCCAATCACAACCTGCACCTGATCGCCCGGTCGATCAACTACACCGTGGAAGCGGCGGTGGTATTCGACGACAGTGCCGCGGCCAATGAATCGCTGGCGCTGATCGCCAGTCGCGAGGAAGTGGCCGAGGCCAAGGTCTTCAACGACGAAGGCGAGCTGCTGGCGCACTGGCAACGCGCCGATACTGGCATGCTCGCCAAGCTTGAAGTGCAGGTCGCCACCGCCTTGCTGGATGAGCCGGTGAACCTGCCGATCCTGCACCAGCAACAGCAGGTCGGGCACATCGAACTGGTCGGCCAGGGCCGTAGCCTCTTGCTGTTCCTGCTGAGCGGCTTGGCCGGCATCCTCTTCTGCACAATACTCAGCGCCCTGGCGGCGCAATACCTGTCGCGGCGCCTGCTCAGCGATATCGTCCGCCCGCTGCGTGGCCTGGCCAGTGTCGCCCACGCCGCCCGCCGCGAGCGCAGTTTCGACCGGCGCGTACCGGAAGCACCGATTGCCGAACTCAACGAACTGGGCAACGACTTCAATGCCCTGCTCGACGAACTGGAGGTATGGCACAGCCACCTGCAGAACGAAAACCAGACCCTGGCCCACCAGGCCAGCCACGACAGCCTGACCGGCCTGCCCAACCGCGCCTTCTTCGAGGGGCGCCTGAGCCGCAGCGTACGCAATGCGGCGCGCCAGCAGGACCACATGGCGCTGTTGTTTCTCGACAGTGACCACTTCAAGCAGATCAACGACACCCTCGGCCATGCCGTGGGTGACGAAGTACTGATCAGCGTGGCCGACCGCGTGCGTGCCCAACTGCGCGAGCACGACCTGGTGGCACGCCTGGGCGGTGATGAGTTCGCGGTACTGCTCACACCTTTGCAGTCGCGCGAGGACGCCGAGCTCATTGCCGAGAAGATTGTTGCCAGCATGAAGCTGCCCGTGCAGCTGGACAGTGGCCGCAGCATCGCCACCTCACTGAGTGTCGGTATTGCCTATTACCCGGATGACGGCGCTGACGCCGCCAGTCTTCTCAATGCCGCCGATGCGGCGATGTACCAGGCCAAGCGCAAACGCCGTGGCCATTGGCAAGTGGCGCAGACGGAACGGTCCGCCAATGAAATCAAGAACAGGAGTTGAACCCGTGATACACGCTTTACGTTTCCCCCTTTGGGCCTTGTTGCTCGCCGTGCTGGCGCTGACCGGTTGCCAGAGCACGCCCCCCAAAGGCCTGACCCCCGAACAGATCGCCGTGCTCAAGCGCGAAGGCTTTACCCCGACCGATGAGGGCTGGGCCTACGACCTGTCCGGCAAAGTGTTGTTCGGCAGCGACCTGGATGGCCTCAACGACCAGAGCCAGGCGATTGTCGAGCGCATTGGCAAGGCGCTGCTCGGCGTTGGCATCCAGGGCGTACGGGTGGACGGCCATGCTGATTCGTCGGGCAAAGCGGCGTACAACCAGCAGCTGTCCGAGCGCCGTGCGCAAAGCGTGACCAAGGCGCTGGTCGGGGTCGGCATGCAGGCGCAGAACATCCAGAGCCGTGGCCTGGGCAGCAGCCAGCCAGTGGCGGACAACCGCACCAGTGCCGGGCGTACCGAGAACCGGCGGGTGTCCATCGTGGTGGCGTCCTACTGACCGCTGTCCTCTGAGCTATCACATTTCTCTGTAGGAGCAGCCTTGTGCTGCGAAGAGGCCAGACCAGGCACAGCAGTTGTATTGCCATGACTGGCCCCTTGGCAGCACAAGGCTGCTCCTGCAAAGGAGCTATGCAGCCCCATTATTCCTGGGCAAAGCGCATGTCGCGGGTTTCCCCCATCAACAACGGCGCATTCGCCTCGGTCACCCCACGGATGTAATCCCACAACAGGGTAATCCGCTTCAACTTGCGCAAATCCTCCCGGCAGTACATCCAGAACTGCCGCGTCACCTCGATCTCCTCGGGCAGCACCGTCACCAGCCGCGGGTCTTGCGCCGCAAGGAAGCACGGCAGTATCGCCAGCCCACGCCCCTGCAATGCCGCTGTGTACTGGGCAATCACACTGGTACTGCGCAAGTGCGCGCTGGCACCCGGAATCAGGTTGGCCAGGTACAAAAGCTCCGAACTGAACGCCAGGTCATCCACGTAACTGATGAACGGGTGTTTGGCCAAGTCCGCTACCTGGCGGATCGGCGCATGGCCGTCCAGGTAATCCTGGGTCGCATACAGCCGCAAGCGGTAATCGCACAGCTTGCAGCACACATAAGGCCCATGCTCCGGCCGCTCCAGGGCAATGACGATGTCCGCCTCGCGCTTGGACAGGCTGATGAAGTGCGGCAGTGGCAGGATATCCACAGAAATCGCCGGGTAGGCATCAACGAAGTGGCTTAGCTGTGGGGTGATGAAAAAGCTGCCGAAGCCCTCGGTGCAGCCCATGCGTACATGCCCCGACAACGCCACGCCCGACCCGGACACCTGCTCGCACGCCATGTGCAGCGTGCTTTCGATCGACTCGGCATAACCGAGCAAGCGCTGGCCCTCGGCAGTGAGGACAAAGCCGTTGGTCCGCGACTTTTCGAACAGCAACGTGCCCAGCGCCCCCTCCAGCGAGCTGATGCGCCGCGACACCGTGGTGTAGTCCACGCTCAGGCGTTTGGCGGCGCTGCTGGCCTTGCGGGTGCGGGCCACTTCGAGGAAAAACTTCAGGTCGTCCCAGTTGAGTGTGCTCAGGGATGTGAGGTCTTTTTGCATGATGATCCGGTTTTTTTGTGCGTTCTTGTTGGATGTTTGCACATCTATACTCGAAACAAGCCTCAGGACGCCACCTCGCGTTTGCTTGGCGCTGGCGATCTCGTCCCGACAATAATTCCAAGGAGAACGCAGATGAACGCACCGCAGTCCCCTAACAGCACCAAGGTCGAGCAGGTGAAGCTGCTGATCAACGGCCAGTGGGTCGAATCGAAAACTACCGAGTGGCGCGACATCGTCAACCCGGCCACCCAAGAAGTGCTGGCGCGCGTGCCGTTCGCCACCGTCGAGGAAGTCGACGCTGCCGTGGCTGCTGCCCACAGCGCTTTCCAGACCTGGCGCAACACCCCGATCGGCGCGCGCATGCGCATCATGCTCAAGCTGCAGGCGCTGATCCGCGAACACACCAAACGCATTGCCCAGGTGCTCAGCGCCGAGCAGGGCAAAACCCTGGCCGATGCTGAAGGCGATATCTTCCGCGGCCTGGAAGTGGTCGAACACGCTGCGTCCATTGGTACCCTGCAGATGGGCGAGTTCGCCGAGAACGTCGCCGGCGGTGTCGATACCTACACCCTGCGCCAGCCAATCGGCGTATGCGCCGGTATCACCCCGTTCAACTTCCCGGCCATGATCCCGCTGTGGATGTTCCCCATGGCCATCGTCTGCGGCAACACCTTCGTGCTCAAACCGTCTGAGCAGGACCCGCTGTCGACCATGCTGCTGGTCGAGCTGGCGCTGGAAGCCGGCGTACCGGCAGGCGTGCTCAACGTGGTGCACGGTGGCAAGCAGGTGGTGGATGCCATCTGCACGCATCAGGACATCAAGGCAATTTCCTTCGTCGGTTCTACCGAAGTCGGCACCCATGTGTACAACCTCGGCAGCCAGCACGGCAAGCGCGTGCAGTCGATGATGGGCGCCAAGAACCACGCGGTGGTGCTGCCCGATGCCAACCGCACGCAAACCGTCAACGCCCTGGTCGGTGCCGCCTTCGGCGCGGCGGGCCAGCGCTGCATGGCCACCTCGGTGGCGGTGCTGGTGGGCAAGGCCCGTGAGTGGCTGCCCGACATCAAGGACGCGGCGAGCAAGCTCAAGGTCAATGCCGGCTGCGAACCGGGTACCGACGTGGGCCCGGTGGTTTCCAAGCGCGCCAAGGAGCGTGTGCTGGGCCTGATCGAAAGCGGCATCAAGGAAGGCGCCAAGCTGGAGCTCGACGGCCGCGAGGTCACGGTGCCGGGCTACGAGCAAGGCAACTTCGTTGGCCCAACCCTGTTCTCGGGCGTGAAGACCGACATGCAGGTGTATACCCAGGAAATCTTCGGCCCGGTGCTGGTCACCCTGGAGGTCGATACCCTCGACGAGGCCATTGCGCTGGTCAACGCCAACCCGTTCGGTAACGGCACCGGCCTGTTCACCCAGAGCGGCGCGGCAGCGCGCAAGTTCCAGAGCGAAATCGATATCGGCCAGGTCGGCATCAACATCCCTATCCCGGTACCGGTACCGTTCTTCAGCTTTACCGGCTCCCGTGGCTCCAAGCTCGGCGACCTCGGCCCGTACGGCAAGCAAGTGGTGCAGTTCTACACTCAGACCAAGACCGTCACCGCCCGCTGGTTCGATGACGACAGCATCAATGACGGTGTGAACACCACCATCAGCCTGCGCTAAGGAGAAGTCATGCGTATCGCATTCATCGGCCTCGGCAACATGGGCGCGCCCATGGCCCGCAACCTGATCAAGGCCGGGCACCAACTGAACCTGTTCGACCTCAACAAGGCCGTGCTGGCCGAGCTGGCAGAACTGGGTGGGCAGATCAGCCCGTCGCCCAAGGACGCGGCGGCCAACAGCGAGCTGGTGATCACCATGCTGCCGGCCGCGGCCCATGTGCGCAGCGTGTACCTGAACGAAGATGGCGTGCTGGCCGGTATTCGGGCCGGTACGCCTACCGTGGACTGCAGCACCATCGACCCGCAGACCGCCCGTGATGTGTCCAAGGCGGCAGCGGCCAAGGGCGTGGACATGGGCGACGCGCCGGTGTCCGGTGGCACCGGCGGCGCGGCGGCGGGCACCCTGACCTTCATGGTCGGTGCCAGCGCCGAGCTGTTCGCCACGCTCAAGCCGGTACTGGAGCAGATGGGCCGCAACATCGTGCACTGCGGTGAAGTCGGCACCGGGCAGATCGCCAAAATCTGCAACAACCTGCTGTTGGGCATCTCGATGATCGGTGTGTCCGAGGCCATGGCCCTGGGCAACGCGCTGGGCATCGACACCAAGGTGCTGGCCGGCATCATCAACAGCTCGACCGGGCGTTGCTGGAGTTCGGACACCTACAACCCGTGGCCGGGCATTATCGAAACGGCACCGGCATCGCGTGGCTATACCGGCGGCTTTGGCGCCGAACTGATGCTCAAGGATTTGGGGCTGGCCACTGAAGCGGCACGCCAGGCTCACCAACCGGTGATCCTCGGCGCCGTGGCCCAGCAGCTGTATCAGGCCATGAGCCTGCGTGGCGAGGGAGGCAAGGACTTCTCGGCCATCGTCGAGGGTTATCGCAAGAAAGATTGACGCAAGAGGTGGGCTTCATCGCGGGCCAGGCGGCCTTCCCTCTGTAACTGCGCACCAGAGGGAAGGGCACCTGCCCCGCGATTTTTTTGCCCGTATTTCAGGCTACAAATGTTTGTAGGAGCAGCCTTGTGCTGCGAAGAGGCCAGCCAAGACAACACAACTGCTGTGTCTGAACTGGCCTCTTCGCAGCGCAAGGCTGCTCCTACACAGGGCTATGTGTAGCTTCAGGGATCAGGCGAAAACGAAATACTTGCGCACGGTCTCGACCACTTCCCAGGTGCCTTTCATACCCGGTTCGATCACGAACACGTCACCGGCTTTTAGGTGCTTCGGCTCTTCGCCTTCCGGGGTGATGATGCAGTAGCCATCGAGGAAGTGGCAGAACTCCCACTTCTCGTAGTTGACCTCGAACTTGCCCGGGGTGCAGATCCAGGTGCCCATGATCTTGCTGCCGTCGGCCGACAGGTAGGCATTGAGGTTGACGGTGTGCGGATCGCCGCCGATGCGCTTCCACTTGGTGGCGTCCACGACCGGCGTCGGGCAGGTTTCGCGCAGCACGGTGATGAAATCGGACATGGGACAACTCCTGGTGACTGGCTGAATGACTGGTCACCATAGGGCCATCGGCCGAGCCGCAGTTGCCTGGGCTCGACGTCCAGCTGTCTGGTCGCGCTATGCCAGGCGTTTTAGCTCGACAGTGGTGCGCAAGCCCAACGTGGGGCATTGGTGGCACGGGGATATTTCCTTCATTTCACTCCGCATGTCCCTACAGATTCATCCAGACTGTCCGCTAGTCTCAAGACGTATGCATAGTGTGTACTGCGCTTTGTTCTGGTTAATTCGGTGTGTATGATACACATCGACTGCCGAAGGAAGTGTGCATGCGCAGTCGTGAAGTCATCCAGCTAATTGAAGCTGACGGGTGGTATGAGGTCTAGGTGAAAGGCAGTCATCAGCAATTTCGGCACCCCACAAAAAAGGGGCGAGTAACTGTTCCTCATCCCAAGACCGAGCTGCCCAAAGGCACGGTACGCAGCATTCTGAAACAGGCCGGTCTGATTCAAACCGGTAGCGTTGCCAGCACGAGCGTCAACGGAGGTAATCAATGAAGATTCCGGTTGTATTACACAAAGACACCGGCTCGGATTACGGCGTGACCGTTCCCGATGTGCCCGGTTGCTTCTCCGCCGGCGCTACAGTCGCACAGGCGCTGGAGAACGTTCAGGAGGCGCTGGCGCTTCATTTCGAAGGGTTGGTAGCAGATAACGAGCCGTTGCCGCAGGCACAGGAAGTCGATGTCCATGTGGCGAACCCCGACTATGAAGGCGGGGTGTGGGCCGTAGTGGATTTTGACGTCACCCCCTATCTGGGCAAAGCGGTTCGCTTCAATGCAACGCTGCCGGAAAACCTGCTTCAGCGGATAGACGAAAAAGTGAAGCGTGATCACCGTTATGCATCCCGCTCCGGTTTTCTGGCTTCGGCTGCGTTGCGAGAATTGGCGCTTTCACACTGATCGCGGACGCGTGCATTCGTTACGCCCACCAGTACCGCACAAAGTGGAAGAACACTGGCGCGGCAAAGCACACCGAGTCCATGCGATCGAGCATGCCGCCGTGGCCTTCGATCATGTGCCCCCAGTCTTTCACCCCGCGGTCGCGCTTGATCGCCGACATCACCAGCCCGCCGAAGAAGCCCATGGCGTTGACCGCCAACGCCATCAGCGCGGCCTGCCAGAAGGTGAACGGGGTGATCCAGCACAACAGGGCGCCGATCAGGGTGGCCAGTGCCACGCCGCCGGCCAACCCTTCTACGGTCTTGGACGGTGACAGGTTGGGGGCCACCTTGTGCTTGCCAAAGAGCTTGCCGCACACGTATTGCAGCACGTCGCTGATCTGCACCACCAGGATCAGCCAGGCGATCAGCAGCAGGTTCCGCCCCTCGTAGCCGGGGATGTCCAGGGTCATCAAGGCGGGTACCGACGATACGCAGTACACCGCGATCATCAGCCCCCACTGCACCTTCGACGCACGTTCGAGAAAACGCGTGGTATCGCCGCCGAAGCTGGCCAAAATCGGCAACAGCAGGAACAGGTACACCGGGATGAAGATGCTGAACAGGCCGTACCAGTCCATGGCGATCAGCACGTACTGCACCGGCAGTGCCACATAAAACGCTGCCACCAGCGCCGGGTAGTCGCTGCGCCGGGTCGGGGTGAGGGTCATGAACTCGCGCAGGGCGTAGAACGACACGCCATAGAACAGCACGATCACGCCGTATTTACCGAAGAGGAAGGCGATGCCGATCACCAGCACCATCACCCACCAGGCGTTGATGCGGGCGTTGAGGTTGTCAATCACCGCGTGTGGCGCGGGGCCGGCGCGCCACTTCAGCAGGCGGCCGGTCACGCTGGCGAGCAGCAGCAGGGCGCCGATGCCGGCGAACAGGGAAAGGGTGTTGTCGTCCATGTCAGGCATCCTTCGGGGCCAGGGTCAGCAGGGCCTGGCTGGCCCGCTCGAGAAAGGCCTGCTTGCTTTCGTCAGCGTGCAGGTGCAGCGGTTCGCCAAAGCTCAGTGTGCACAGCAACGGCAGGGGCAGGGCGCGGCCTTTGGGCATCACCCGGTTGAGATTGGCGATCCATACCGGTACCAGCTCGACGTCGGGGTTGGCCGCGGCCAGGTGGTACAACCCGCTTCTGAACGGCATCAGTGGCTCGTCGCCCAGGTTACGCGTGCCTTCCGGGAAGAAGATCAGCGAGTCGCCTTGGGCCACTGCCTCGAGGATCGGCTGTAGCGGGCTGCCTTGGCCTTCGCTGCGTTGGCGGTCGATCAATACGCCGTTGAACACCTTGCGAATGAGAAAATCGCGGATGCCCGGCTTGGCCCAGTAGTCCGCGCCGGCCACCGGGCGGGTGCGTTTGCGCAAGGGCTGCGGCAGTGAAGCCCACAGCAGCACGAAGTCACCGTGGCTGCTGTGGTTGGCGAAGTACAGGCGCTGCACTGGCAGCGGCGTGCAACCCAGCCACAGGGCGCGGGCACCCGTGATCAGACGGGCGGCGGAGGTGATGAGGTAGGCGGTCAGGTTGGCGAGCATGGATCGGTGGTCATCCCTTCAAAGGCAGTGTCAGCAGGGTAGCCAAGGCCAGCGACAGCTGCAGGCCCAGGCACACTGCCTGGCGGCGCAACAGGTTCAACGCGGCTTGGCTGCGTTCAGGCCAGGCGCGGGCGTCCGTGGCCTGCGGTTTCAGTTTCAGCTCGAACAGGGCGCGGTCCAGGGCCTGGGTGTCCGCTGCCAGGTGGTTGCTGCTGGCGAGGTGGGTGAACAGGTCGGCATCTATGGCCACGCGGATGGCCCAGTACTTGTGCATCACGCCAAGCACCAGCAGCACGCCGCACAGCAGGCTGGCCAGCGGTTGAAGTGGGGCACCCAACAAAGGTGCAAGGCCGTAGGCCAGGGCCAGCAGGGTGAGCCCGTCGGACAAGCGTTCCAGCTGTTTGCCGCGGCCCAGCAGGCTAGCCACCACACGCAGGTTCATGGCTGTGCTCCAAGCTGTTGCAGGGCCCGCTGGTGTGCGGGGTGCAGGACGATGCCGGGGCGGGCTTTGCGGATCAGTGCTTCGGCCTGCTGGGCGTTGCTGCAGCGGCCGGAGAGCAGCAGCCAGGCGGCCACGGCGCTGGCGCTGCGCGAATAGCCCAGGGCACAGCAGACCAGCAAGGGGCCTTGGGCGCGCAGGCGTTCGATGGCGTTGGCGGCCTGTTGTAACAGGGCAACGTCCGGCGCTATCAGATCCAGTGTAGGGAAACACTGATACTCAAAGGCTTGCGCGACATTTGTGGGAGCGGCCTTGTGCCGCGAAAGGGGCGCGAAGCGGCCCCCGTTCAGCTTCGCAGCAGACATTGCCGGGGCTGCTGCGCAGCCCTTTCGCGACACAAGGCCGCTCCCACAAATGTCCGCAGCAGGGCGACTGACTGCGCATGGCAGCTCGGCGCACAAATCCACAATCGCAGCGAATGGTGTGCGGTGCCCTGGGATCCTCCCTAGATACACGCCATCGCACACTTCATCGGCCTGTGGGTGGTGCCGGGTCCAGAGCCGCGAATTGACCCACGCTCCGACCAAATACGGTGCCAGCAGCCAGCTGGCCGCATTCGACAAGCGCCCATCGGCGCCTTTCTGAAACCCGCGTGCACCCAACACACCATAGTTCAGCGCAACCAGTGCCAGCGACACGGCCGGCCAGGCCATCCACAACCAGGCGCCGCCCGACACAACGGCAGGCACAGCGCACAAAACAGCGCCGACGGCATAATAAAACGCCACCCGCCAGCGCTTGGCATCCTGTGCTAGGCGCGCCTGTTGCCAGGGCAGTCGCCCCTGATGCGGCCACAGCCAGACGCAGGCAAACCCCGCCAATGCACCCGTGGGTACATCGATGAAATGATGCTGCCAGGTGGTCAGTACCGACACCCCGATCAACGCCATCCAGCCATGCATCAGCCATCGCCAGGGCTGGCGCTGCACATGCCGGGCAAACATCGTCCAGATGATCACCAGCAGCGCGATGTGCAGCGATGGCGCCTGGTTGAACGGTTTGTCGAAGCCCATCAGTACATCGAACAGCCAGCCGAACAGCCCACCCAGCTCTGGCCGTTCGAAGGTGAACCGCAGCGGCCACAGCAGGAAGCAGGTGACACTGCTCACCTGTGCGCTGAGCAGTGCCAGCGCGTGCCGGTCCATTTCCTGGCGTGTGCGCGGCAGCAGAAAGGACAGCCCGTAGAGCAAGTCGATCGACCAGTACGGGATGATCGTCCAGGGCCACAGCGGCATGCTGCGCTCCCAGCCGAACACCAGGCTGCCGACATCACTGCGCCCGGCAGTATGGTTGTTCGCCAGCCCATAGCTGAGGAAAAACAACGGCCCCAGCAGCAGAAGCCAGAACACGCCCCGGCGGATCAGCCCTGGCTCGCGTGATGGGTTCATTCAGCGCACCCGCTGTGCCAGGCTGACGCTGAAAATCCCCCATTCATCGATGCGCTGGGCCAGCTTGCGGAAACCGGCCGCCTCTACCAACTGGTCCATTTCGGCCTGGCTGCGGCGTCGCATCACCCAGGCCTCGCCACCCCGGTGGCTGGTAAGGGCGCGGGCGATCATCTCCAGTTGCGGGTGCCACGGCTGGCCGGTGTAGACCAGATAACCGCCATCTTCCACGGCATCGGCCAGGCCGGCCAGCGAGTTGCCCACCAGCTGGTTGCTGGGGAACAGTTCGTAGAGCCCCGAGACCACCGCCAGGGTCGGCGGTTGCTCCAGCGTGGCCAGGCTCTGGCGGTCGAAGGCATCGCCCTGGACGAAGCGGGCGATGTCGGCCAGGCCCTTCTCGGTGATCAGCGCGCTGCCTTGCTGCACGTTAAGCTCGCTGTAGTCGCGCAGCAGGATCGAGTCCGGCAACTGCTCAAGGTCTTGCAGTGCTTCGAGGATGTAGCGACCATGGCCGGCGGCGATATCGACAATGTGCACGGGCCGCTGTTGTTCGCGCAGCCGGGCGATGGCCAGGCGCAGCAGTTCCTCGACGTGCAGCTTGCGCTGGCGAATGCCACGCCAGCCGATGGCGTCGAGGTAGTTCTGGTCGACCAGGCGGCCCAGCTTGCCCTTGCCGGTTGGTTGGTTGCGGTACACGTAGTCGAGCGTGCTGCCCGAATCGAAGCCGGTGTCGAAGCCCAGTTTCACCCCCGCAGACAACCCCTTGCCCAGGCTAAGCCCGGCGCGGGTGGCGCGCCAGTAAAGGTCACGCGGCGAGTGGCGCGGCAACGGAGCGGCCAGGCTTTCGGCTTCGGCGCAACTGGCGCCGGTCTTGTCGGCATCAAGCAGTGACGGCAGGGCGGCGGGGCTGGCGAAGCAGTGCTCTACGAACCGTTCGATGCGCTTCAGGGCGTGGGCCCGGTCACGCTCACCAAGGGTGTCGTGGAAGAAGCCCGGCAGGATGTGCATTTCCTTGCGCGTGCTGCCAAGGCGTTCGAAAAAGCGCTCCTGCGGCTGGCGCTCGACCACGAAGTCGGCCCCGGATACCAGCAACTGGGTGGGTACCTGAATGGCCTGGGCATCCGCCACCACGCGGTCAGCGGCTTCGTACAGGCCCAGCAGCATGGTCACCGAAATCGGCCGGCTGATCAGCGGGTCGGCCACGTACGACATGACACGCTCGGGGTCGTGTGTGAGCAGGCGTGGCTTGACGTAGCTGTTGACGAAGAAGTTGCCGCGCAAGGCCTTGAGCAGCTTCAGGCCAGGGCGGGCGAATGGCACGTACAGCTTGACCTTGAACGCTGGCGAGGCCAGCACCAGGCAGCGCACCTTGGGCGCGTAGTCGTGGGCCCAGGTGGCAATCAGCACCGCGCCGACGCTTTGCGCCAGCACCACCAGGTCGTGCTCGGCGATGCCGTGATGGGCCTGGATATGTTCGATGAAGGTCTGCACGTCGCGCACGCTGGTGGCAAACCCCGGGCTGTCGCCGCGTGCGCCTGGCGACTGGCCATGGCCGCGGGCATCCCAGGCGAAGAAGTCATAGCCCGGCATGTCCAGTTCATCGGCCAGGTGGGCCATGCGCCCGCCGTGTTCATGGCCGCGGTGGAACATCACCACGGCCCGGCGTGGCTGGTGCTCGTTGCGGGTGGCAGGCCAATGACGGTAGTGCAACTCGACACCGTCATGGGTGGAGAAGTGCAGCGCTTGCGCTTGGCGCATTATCAACGTCCTTTTTGCGGCGGCTTTGGGCTCAGCGGGTTTCGGCCAGCCCCTGGCGAACCCGGTTGTAGAGGGTATAGAGCGAGAGCGCGAGGATGACCAGCAGCAGGCCATTGATCCAGCTGCCGTTCAGCAGGCCAAAGGCGACCCCGGTGCCCAGCACGCCGAAGGCAAAGGCCCGGTCGCTTTTGCCCATGGGGCCGTCGTAACGCCGCGAGGCGCCAGCCAGCGGGCCCATGACGCCGGCGTATTCGCTGAAGGTGGCACACAGCACCACCAGCACCACCAGCACCGGAGAAACCCCGGCCAGCAGGGCGAAGGGCAGGTACAGGGCGGCGTCGGCGATCACGTCGCAGAGTTCGTTGAGGTAGGCGCCGAGGGTAGATTGCTGGCCGAACTCCCTGGCCAACATGCCGTCGACGGCGTTCAGTGCCATGCGCAGCAGCATCCACACCGGTATCAGGATGAACAGCCAGGTGACGTGGGGCAGGGCGGCCAGCAGCAGGCCCAGCAGGACCGACACCACGGCGGCGGCGACGGTAACCTGGTTGGCGGTGACACCGCGGTCGTAAAGGCGCTGGACTGCTGGGCGCAGCAGGGCCTGGAAGCGCGGTTTGAGCTGGTAGATCGATGCCACTGGAAAATCCTTTTTCGTAGTGCGATGAGGGGATTGTGTGCGACCGGCCGAAAAAATGCACCCACTGTGCAGGAACTGACGCTTCAACGGGTGAGGGTGGTCACCAATGCTGCGGCATAGCCCGGCAACGCCGCAAAGTCCCGCGCGCACACCAGCAACTTGCGGTTGGCCCACGCCTCAACCAGCGCCACCCAGTGCAACGGCAGCACGCCTTGCCAGCGCTTCACGGCTGCCAGCGGTACCACCCCGACCCCGGCCCCGCCTGCAACCATGCGGATTACCCCATCGAAACCCTCGGCCCGCACCCGCACACGCATACGGCGCCCCTCACGCAGGGCCTGTTCTTCCAGGTACAACGCCAACGCGCTACTGGCACCCAGCCCGACATGGCCATGCACCAGGCTGTCGATGAAACTGGGCGCGACCGCGCTGGCCAGCGGGTGGCCCAAGGGCGTCACCAGTACCAGCGGGTCGTCGCGAAACGGCCGGGTTTGCAGGTGGTCGTTGGGCGCTGCGGTCGAAACGATGCCAAGGTCCGCCATGCCCTGGGTAATCGCCTGCACGATGCGCAGGCTCGGCAGCTCCTGCACATCTACGCTGACCCCGGGATGTGCAGCCAGGTAGCTGGCCAGCAGTTCTGGCAGGTACTCCGTGAGTGCTGCTGTGTTGCACAGCAGGCGTACCTGGCCCTGCTGCCCTTGTGCGTACTGGCCCAGATCAAACTGCAGGCGCTCGACCTGCTGCGCTATCAGGCGTGCATGCTGCAGCAGTGCCTGACCCGCCGGTGTCGGCTGCACGCCACGGCGGTTGCGCTGCAGCAACGGGATACCCAGCGATGCCTCCATCGCGCGGATGCGTGCGCTGGCTGCCGGCAGCGACAGGTGGCTGCGGCTGGCGCCGGCAGTGATGTTGCCGCACTCCAGGGTGTGCTGGAACAGCTTCAGGTCGATCAGGTCGAAATGCATGTGGCTCTGTCTTTACAAGAGTCTGGCTGAGTATATGGCAGATTTTCCCGCTGGCCGGAAACCGCCATCATCAGCCCATGACTACTTTGCTAGCTTTCTACCAGGACATTGGCCCAGCCCTTTCGCTACTGGTTGTACTCACCTTCCTGCTGGCCGGCGCGGCCAAAGGGGTGATCGGCCTGGGCCTGCCGACCATCGCCATGGGCCTGCTGGGGCTGGCTATGCCGCCGGCGCAGGCAGCTGCGCTGCTGATTGTGCCGTCGACCCTCACCAACCTTTGGCAACTGGCCAGCGGCGGGCACCTGCGGGCGTTGCTGATGCGGCTGGGGCCGATGCTGGCGCTGATCTTCATTGGCACCTTGCTGGGCAGTGCCTGGCTGGGGATCGACAGTGGCCCATGGGCCATCCACGCGCTGGGTGCGGCTTTGCTGGTGTACGCGTTGTACGGGCTGGTCGGCCCGGGCTTGCACCTGGCGCCGGCGCACGAGCGTTGGCTTGGGCCGGTCTGCGGGCTGTTGACGGGGGTGGTCACGGCGGCAACCGGGGTTTTCGTGATACCTGCTGTGCCCTACCTGCAAAGCCTGGGCCTGAGCCGTGAACAGATGATCCAGGCCCTGGGCCTGTCGTTCACGGTGTCGACCCTGGCGCTGGCCGTTGGCCTGGCCGGGCAGGATGCCCTCGGTGGCCAGGCGTTGGGGGCTTCGCTGCTGATGTTGGCGCCCGCCTTGCTCGGCATGCTGGCCGGGCAGTGGTTGCGTCAGCGCATCAGCGCGCTGATGTTCAAGCGTTGCTTCTTCATCGGCCTGGCCGCGCTAGGCGGCCACTTGCTGATCAACGGCTAGCGCTTGATGCGCTGAGCATGTCGACCCGCTGGATATCGAAATCGCGCTCCAGGTAGTCCATGCGCTTTTCAAAAAACGCCTTCATGTGCGGCAAGGCCGAGTGCACGTCCAGCGCGGCCTGGTCGGCCCACACTTCAAAGAACACGAACAGGCTCGGGTCCTGCTGGTCGCGCAGCATGTGGTACTCGATGCAGCCCGGCTCCTGGCGGCTGGGCTCGACGAAGGGGCGGAACAGGGTTTCGAACGCATCAGCCATTTCCGGGCGGGTCTTGGCTTTGAGGATAAAGGCGAACTGCTCACTCATGGGGCGCTACTCGGTGATGGGGGGTGAGTCGATTCTACGGCAATAATACTTTGCTCATTCGTGACTTCCGGTCAATTGTATTTTGCCTAGTCACCGCTGTATCCCGCCTCCGCGAGCCTCTAACCTGCCGGCATCAAATTTTGACTCGGCCCGGGAGGCCAGCATGAAAAAGATCCTTCTGCTCAATGGTGGTAAACAGTTCGCTCACTCCGAAGGCCGCCTCAACACGACCTTGCATGAAGCGGCCATCGCTCACCTGGACCGCGCGGGCTTCGATGTGCAGCAAACCTTTATCGACGGCGGCTACGACGTGCAGGCCGAGGTAGAGAAGTTTCTCTGGGCCGATGTGATCGTCTACCAGATGCCGGGCTGGTGGATGGGCGCACCCTGGACCGTGAAAAAGTACATCGACGAAGTCTTTACCGCTGGCCATGGCAGCCTTTACGCCAACGATGGCCGTACCCGTTCGGACCACACCCAGAAATACGGCAGCGGTGGCCTGTTGCACGGCAAGCAGTACATGCTGTCGCTGACCTGGAATGCGCCGCAGCAGGCGTTCGATGACCCGAGTGATTTCTTCGAAGGCAAGGGTGTGGATGCCGTGTACTTCCCGTTCCACAAGGCCAACCAGTTCCTTGGCATGACCGGACTGCCGACTTACCTGGCGGTGGATGTGATGAAGCGCCCGGATGTGCCGGCGGCATTGGCGGCCTACGAAGCACATCTGGACAAGGTGTTCGGCAAGGCGATCTAATCCAGGCAGGTACCCATCACAGGCGCGAATGTGAAAACCCGATCCGAAGAACTCCAGGTATTCGTCGCCGTCATCGACTGCGGCTCGATTTCTGCCGCTGCCGAGCAGATGGGGCAGACCCCGTCCGCCGTCAGCCGCACCTTGTCGCGCCTGGAGGGCAAGCTGGGTACCACTCTTGTCAACCGTACCACCCGGCGCATGGACCTCACCGAAGAGGGCCGCTACTTCCTTGAGCGCTCACGGCTGATCCTGGAGCAGATGGACGAGATGGAAGAGCGCCTGTCGATGAACCACCAGACGCCCACCGGGCGCCTTCGCATCAACGCCGCTGCGCCGTTCATGCTGCATGCCATCCTGCCGTGGATCGGTGAGTTCCGTCGCGAGTACCCGGGCATCGAGCTGGAACTGAACACCGATGACCTGATCATCGACTTGCTGGAGCAAAGCACCGATGTGGCGATCCGCATCGGCGAACTGGCCGATTCCAGCCTGCACGCGCGCAACCTGGGTTGCAGCCCGGTGCAGGTACTGGCCAGCCCGGCCTACCTGGCGCAGCACGGCACGCCGCAGCGGGTCGAGGACCTGGCCAACCACTGCCTGCTCGGCTTCAGCCAGCCCGAATCGCTCAACCATTGGCCGCTGCGCCATGCCCAGGGTGACCGCTTCAGCATCCGCCCGGCACTGATCGCCTCCAGCGGCGAGACCCTGCGACAGCTGGCACTGGCCGGCGAGGGCATCGTCAGCCTGTCGCACTTCATGACCCATGAGGACATCCGCGCCGGGCGCCTGCAAGTGGTGCTGGCCGCGGCCAACAATGGCTACCGCCAGCCGATCCACGCGGTGTACTACCGCAATACCCAGCTGGCGCTGCGTATCCAGTGCTTCCTCGATTTCATCCAGCGCAAGCTGGCGATGTACGCCTGCTGAGTTGCCTGAACGCGACAGATCCTGTCCACAGGCGGCGAAATTTCCTATGGTTGATTGCACAGTCGAAACGCTTCGGCCTTACTGACTGCTCAACAAAAACAACACCAAGGAAGTGTCATGCGTATCGTCCCGTTCCAGTACCTGGCTCTCGCAGCCGCGATCCTGAGCTGTTCCTCGGTTTATGCCGCCACGCTGGAGGGCGGCGCAGTGGCTGCGCCCGATCAATATGGTGCACAGGTAGCCGCTGATATTCTGAAAAAGGGTGGCAACGCGGTAGACGCCGCCGTGGCAACCGCCTTCACCCTGGCCGTGACCTACCCGGAGGCCGGTAACATCGGCGGTGGTGGGTTCATGACCCTGTTCGTCGACGGCAAGCCCTACTTCCTGGACTACCGCGAGGTCGCGCCGAAGGCTGCCACGCGCAACATGTACCTGGACGACAAGGGCGAGGTCATCGAAAACCTCAGCCTGGTCGGGGTACGCGCCGCGGGTGTGCCTGGCACGGTGATGGGCCTGTGGGAGGCGCACCAGAAGTTCGGCAAGCTGCCCTGGAGCGAGCTGCTGACCCCGGCCATCGGCTATGCGAAAAACGGCTTCAAAGTGGCGGAAAAGCAGTACCAGTACCGCAACGATGCCCAGGGCATGTTCAAGACTGCGACCAACTTCAATGACTACTTCGGCAACATGAAGGTCGGCGAGCTGTTCAAGCAGCCAGAAATGGCCCAGACCCTGGAACGCATCGCCGACAAGGGCGTGAGCGAGTTCTACCAGGGCAAGACTGCCGACCTGCTGGTGGCGCAGATGCAGGCTGACAAGGGCCTGATCACCAAGGATGACTTGAAGGATTACAAAGCCGTATGGCGTGAGCCGATGGCGGTGAGCTGGCGTGGTAACGTGGTCTACACCGCACCACCGCCAAGCTCTGGCGGCGTCGCCCTGGCCCAGTTGCTGGGCATCAAGGAAGACCGCGCGGTGGACTTCAAGGGGGTGGCGCACAACTCGGCGCAGTACATCCACCTGCTGGCCGAAATCGAGAAGCGCGTATTCGCCGACCGTGCCGACTACCTGGGCGACCCGGCATTTACCAAGGTGCCGGTGGACCAACTGGTGGCCAAGGACTACCTGGCCAAGCGCGCCGCGCAGGTCAACCCGAAAGCCATTTCCGACACCGACAAGGTCAAGCCGGGCCTTGAGCCGCACCAGACCACGCATTTCTCGATCGTCGACAAGCAGGGCAACGCGGTCAGCAACACCTACACCCTCAACCTCGATTACGGCAGTGGTGTGGTGGTGAAGGGCGCAGGCTTCCTGCTCAACGACGAAATGGACGACTTCAGCGCCAAGCCAGGCGCTGCCAATGCCTTTGGCGTAGTCGGTGGCGATGCCAACGCAATCGAGCCGGGCAAGCGCATGCTGTCCTCGATGAGCCCCAGCCTTATGACCCGTGATGGCAAGGTCGAGCTGGTCATCGGTACCCCGGGCGGTTCGCGGATCTTCACCTCGATCTTCCAGGTCATGAACAACCTGTACGACTACGGTATGCCGCTGGACAAGGCGGTGGCGGCGCAGCGCGTGCACCATCAGTTGTTACCCAAGGACACCATCTACTTTGACAGCTATGCACCTCTGACCGGGCCGGTGGCGGATGAGCTGAAGAAGATGGGCTATGTGTTGGAGGACCAGGGCTGGGAGATGGGCGATATCCAGGCAATCCGGGTGGATGGGGCGAAGCTTGAGACCGCTTCCGATCCGCGGGGGCGTGGGGTGGGGATGATCGTCAAGTAAGCGGACACCTGTACCGGCCCTATCGCCGGCAAGCCAGCTCCCACAGGGACGCCGATGCCCACGAGGCCTGTGCGGTCCCTGTGGGAGCCTGGCTTGCCGGCGATAGGGCCGCAAAGCGGCCCCGGGTTACCCAGGTCAGACGCGGAACTGGCTGACCAGCGTCTGCAACTGCCCACCCAACCGCGCCAGCTCAACGCTGGCCGACGCCGTCTCGTCACTGGCCGCCGCCGTCTGCTCGGACACATCACGCACATTCAGGATGCTGCGGCTGATCTCTTCCGCCACTGCACTCTGTTGCTCCGCCGCCGCAGCAATCTGCTGGTTCATCGACTGGATGCTCGACACCGTGCTGGTGATGTTCTCCAGCGAGGCCCCGGCCTTGCGTGCCAGCTCGACGCTGCTGTCGGTCAAGGTACGGCTGCCCTGCATGGCGTTCGCTACTTGCTGGGTACCATCCTGCAGGCTGGCAATCAGCGCTTCGATTTCTTCGGTGGACTTCTGCGTGCGCTGGGCCAGGCCACGCACTTCGTCGGCGACCACGGCAAAACCACGACCGGCCTCGCCGGCACGCGCCGCCTCGATCGCCGCATTGAGCGCCAGCAGGTTGGTCTGTTCGGCCACCGACTTGATCACGTCCATCACGCTACCGATCTTCTGGCTTTCCTGCTGCAGCAGGTTCATGGCTTCGGTGGAGCGGTGCATGTCCTCGGCCAGGCGCTCGATCTGGCCAATCGCCTCGCCTACCACGCGGTCGCCGGCGCGGGCTTCGTCGTCGGCACCGGTGGCGGCATGCGAGGCCTGCTCGGCATTGCGCGCCACTTCCTGAACGGTGGCGGCCATTTCGTGCATGGCGGTGGCCACCTGGTCGGTCTCGACCTTCTGGCTGTTGGCGCCAGCACTGGTCTGTTCGGTCACTGCCGACAGCTCTTCGGCGGCGCTGGCAATCTGGGTGACGCCATCGCGGATGCCGCTGATCAGCTCGCGCAGCGTGGTGCCCATGCGCGCGATGCCTTGCTGCAGCACGCCCAGTTCGTCGCGGCGGGTGATGCGCGCATGCTGGGTGAGGTCGCCGCTGGCGATCTTTTCTACCGCTGCCAGGGTTTCACGCAGTGGGCCGGTGATCTGGCGGGTGATCATTACCGCTGCCAGTACGCCGACCAGCAGTGCCAGCAGGGTAGCGATGGCCTGCAGGGTGCGGGCCTGGGTGCTTTCGATGTCGCGGCGTTCCAGCTGGATCTGGTACAGCGCATCGCTGCGCTTGACGATATCGGCGCCCTGCACGGTCATTTCGGCGCGTGAGGTGGTGATGTTGGCGACCGCGTCGCGGAACTGGCGCACGGCATCACGGTAGGCCAGTACCGAGCTTTCGAACTGTTGCAGGCGGGCGTCTTGGGTGGGCAGCCGGCGCTTGAGGTTGTCGATATCGGCTAGCGCTGCATCCAGCTGGCGCAGGGCGGCCTGCTCGTTGGCAGCACTGTTGTCGGCAATGTAGCCGCGTACGTCGATGCGCACCTGCAATAGTTGCTGGCGGGCCTTGCTGATCAGCTGGTACTGGGCCAGGCGTACGCTGTCGGCCTCTGGGCGCGCCATGACTTCCTGGCTGAGGGCGTCCATGGCCTGGTCGGCGCGGGTGGCCGAACCGTCCATGGCAACGCGCGCAGCGCGGGTGGCGTCGTAGCCCTGGCGCATCTTGTTCAGCGACACTTTATAGGCGCTGATGGTTGCGCCCAGCTCATTCAGCAGCTTGACGTTGTCCGGGCTTTTGAAGGTGCTGGCCAGGTAGGCCTGCTGCTTGCTGAAGGCATCCAACTTGGTCTGGGTGTTGGCGGCGGCAGCATCGTCGCCGTTGGCGATCATGTACTGCAGGCGCGCGATACGCAGGTCGGTCAGGTCTTTGTTGAGCTGGCCGATGTCACCCATCCAGTTGCTGCGGTCGATCAGGCTGCCCAGGCTGGTCCAGCCGGTCAGGGCCAGCAGGCCGGTGAGGATCAGCACCAGGCCGAAGCCCAGTCCAAGTTTGAGGTTGACGCTGATGTTAGCGAACCAGCTGTTCATGCACGCTCTCCAGAAGTAGTTTTCGCTCTCTTGATCTTCGATCGCAAGGCGTTGTTGTTCTGGCTGCCCGCTGATTCGTGCAGGGGTTATCGGCAATGATCAGGGAAGCTGAAACGCTTTTTCAGCAAAAGACAAAGATGGGTTTTTAATTGTGAACAGCAACGGTCTTGCACCATCACTCAGGCTGCCGCATCACCTTGTAGGAGCAGCCTTGTGCTGCGAAGAGGCCGGTAAGGCTAAAGATTGTCTTCGGCTGCAATGGCCTCTTCGCAGCACAAGGCTGCTCTCCTACAAAGACCGCACCTGCATGCGGCAGATGTTAAAGGCTGCGTGCGCTGAAGGTATCGCAGCTGTTCACCTCACCTTGGGCAAACCCGGCCTTGAACCAGCGCACCCGCTGTGCCGAGGTGCCATGGGTGAACGAGTCCGGCACCACGCGCCCGCGGCCTTGTTGCTGCAGGCGGTCATCGCCAATGGCGTTGGCGGCGTTCAGCGCTTCCTCGACGTCACCCGGTTCCAGCCAGTTCAGGCGCTTTTGCGCCTGGTAGGCCCACACGCCGGCCAGGCAGTCGGCCTGAAGTTCCTGGCGCACCAACAGGCCGTTGTCGCCCTCCATGCGCTGGCCGTTGCGGCGTGCGGCATCGACCTTGGCCGAAACACCCAGCAGGGTCTGTACGTGGTGGCCGATTTCGTGGGCGATCACGTAGGCCTGGGCGAAGTCGCCCGCCGCAGCGAAGCGGGTTTCCATTTCGCGGAAGAACGACATGTCCAGGTACACCCGTTGGTCAGCCGGGCAGTAGAACGGCCCCACCGCCGCCGAAGCAAAGCCACAGGCCGAATTGACCTGGCCACTGAACAGCACCAGCTTGGGGTCGCGGTATTGCTTGCCGGCTTCGGCAAACAGCGCTTTCCAGGTGTCCTCGGTATCGCCCAGCACCGAGGCAACGAACTCCGCCTGCTGGTCGTTGGCCGGTGGCGCCTTGGCGCCTGTGCCACTGGGTGCCGTTTGCTGTTGCTGCTGTTCCATCTGGCCGGTGAGCTGGCCAAGAATCTGCAACGGGTCCTGCCCGGTGAGCCAGCCGATGCCAACGATCAGCAGAATCGCGCCGAGCCCCAGCCCTTTGCCGCCGCCGAAACGCATGCCACCGCCGCCGCCACTGCCACCTTCGCCTCGGGCATCGACCACGTTGTCGCTGCGTCGGCCTTTTCGCCATTCCATGAATGCTCTCCGGAGCGTGAAACAAGAAGACAAAGACTAGTCCACGACGGCGGCAGGCGTCAGGCCAAAGTGTTAACCCATAACCATTTGGTTATGTATAAGGTGGTCGATTTCAATATTCATCGCGCGCGACCTGCCGGAAACTGTAAGTCCGCCTGCCACGCCCAGGCGTTCACATAATTCCAAGAGAGGAAACCGGCATGCCCGCACAGGACAACAGCCGCTTCGTGATCCGTGATCGCAACTGGCACCCCAAAGCCCTTACGCCTGACTACAAAACGTCCATTGCCCGCTCGCCGCGTCAGGCACTGGTCAGCATTCCACAGTCGATCAGCGAAACCACTGGTCCGAACTTCTCCCACCTGGGCTTTGGCGCCCACGACCATGACCTGTTGCTGAACTTCAACAACGGTGGCCTGCCAATCGGCGAGCGCATCATCGTTGCCGGCCGCGTGGTCGACCAGTACGGCAAGCCTGTGCCGAACACCCTGGTGGAGATGTGGCAAGCCAACGCCGGTGGCCGCTATCGGCACAAGAACGACCGTTACCTGGCACCGCTGGACCCGAATTTTGGTGGTGTCGGCCGTTGCCTGACCGACAGTGACGGCTATTACAGCTTCCGCACCATCAAACCGGGCCCGTACCCATGGCGCAACGGCCCGAACGACTGGCGCCCGGCGCACATCCACTTCGGCATCAGCGGCCCGTCGATTGCCACCAAGCTGATCACCCAGCTGTATTTCGAGGGTGACCCGCTGATCCCGATGTGCCCGATCGTCAAGTCGATCGCCAACCCTGAAGCTGTACAGCAGTTGATCGCCAAGCTCGACATGAGCAACGCCAACCCGATGGACTGCCTGGCCTACCGCTTTGACATCGTGCTGCGCGGCCAGCGCAAGACCCACTTCGAAAACTGCTGAGGAACCCGCCATGCCAATCGAACTGCTGCCGGAAACCCCTTCGCAGACCGCCGGCCCCTACGTGCACATCGGCCTGGCCCTGGAAGCGGCCGGCAACCCGACCCGCGACCAGGAAATCTGGAACCGCCTGGCCAAGCCAGACGCGCCAGGCGAGCACATCCTGCTGCTCGGCCAGGTGTATGACGGTAACGGCCACCTGGTGCGCGACTCGTTCCTGGAAGTGTGGCAGGCCGACGCCAATGGCGAGTACCAGGATGCCTACAACCTGGAAAACGCCTTCAACAGCTTTGGCCGCACCGCTACCACCTTCGATGCCGGTGAATGGACCCTGCACACGGTCAAGCCGGGTGTGGTGAACAACGCGGCTGGCGTACCGATGGCGCCGCACATCAACATCAGCCTGTTTGCCCGTGGTATCAACATCCACCTGCACACGCGCCTGTATTTCGATGACGAAGCCCAGGCCAACGCCAAGTGCCCGGTGCTCAACCTGATCGAGCAGCCACAGCGGCGTGAAACCTTGATTGCCAAGCGTTGCGAAGTGGACGGGAAGACGGCGTATCGCTTTGATATCCGTATCCAGGGGGAAGGCGAGACGGTGTTCTTCGACTTCTGATGGAAACCCGGGGCCGCACAGCGGCCCCGGGGCTATCAGCCGTTCACAGGCTTCAGGTCAAACGCATCGGCCTGGTACTGGAACAGCAGGCAATCGGCCGCCGCAGTGCATCCGCTTTCATGCACCAGGTCGGCCGGCAGCCTGTAGTAGGACCCGGCTGAAAACTCGGTGCGTTTGCCATCGATTACCGCGTAGAAAGTACCCTTCAGCACCACGGTCGGCAGTGCCTGGCTGTGCTGGTGCAGGCCGTTGTCGGTCCCTTTCCTGAATTTCACATAGGCCGAGTAAGGCCCCTTGCCGAAAATGTCCCCCTCAACGTTGGCGTAGCTGACTGCGCCGTTGGTGTTGGGTACGTCCTGCCACTTCAATGCTGCGCTATCGGGTACTGACACGGTTTTTTCTGCTGCGTTGATGCCAACGGCCAGGGTCGCGAGCGCCACGCCCGCAATGATTGCCTGCAATGCCTTCATGGTGGGGTTCCTTCGTTGAGTGACAGTGCAACGAAGCCTAACCAAACACTTTCTGCACAAATACGGCTCTCGGTGCGCATGACTTGTTCATTTTTTGCACAGATCAGGCCTGCCATCTCGGCTGCGCGTAGTAGGTTTGCGCATAGTCCAGCAACGCCCGCACTTTGGGCGCCAGGTAGCGGCTTTGCGGGTACACCGCATACAGGTTGCGAGGTGGCAGTTTCCAGTCCTTTAGTACCGGCACCAGGCGCCCGTCCAGCAAGGCGTCATGAACGATAAAACGATCAAAGCTGGCAATGCCCAGCCCGCCAATGGCAGCAGCGCGCAGGGCCATCGGCGAGTTGGCGCTGAGGCGCCGGGGCATCAGGATGTTGCGCTGTTCACCCTCTGGGTTGGTCAGATACAGACGCTGAGGGTGAGGCAGATTGCTGTAGCCGAGCAGCGGATGGTCAACCAGCGTGTCGAGGGAAGTGGGCGTGCCGTGGCGTTCCAGGTAGCGTGGTGCAGCTACCAGCAGCACCTCGCTGTGGGCCAGCAGGCGGGCTACCAGGCTGGAGTCGGGCAGATGATCGGTAATCCGAAGGCAGACATCGATTTGCTCTTCCAGCAGGTCGATGAAGCGATCGCTGCAATTGAGCTCGACCTGCAGCTGTGGGTGGCGCTCGACGAAGTCCGGTAGCCAGCGCCCCAGTTCAAGTTCGCCGAACGCAGTTGCCACGCCCAGGCGCAGGGTACCCGTGGGTTGCTGCTGATGCTCTGAAAGCTCCAGGGTCATCGCCTGCATCTGTTCGAGGATCTGCACGCAGTGGCGGTAGAAGAGTGTTCCGGCCTCGGTCAGGTGCAGGCGGCGGGTGGTGCGGGTAAGCAGTTGCGTGCCTAGCTGGCGTTCCAGCTGTTTCACCTGGCGCGACAGCACGGTGTGGGACAGGCCTGCCTGGCTGGCGGCGGCACTGAAGCTGCCGAGGTCGACGACCCGGCGGAAGGTCTGCATGGCGTTCAGCTGGTCCATCGGCATAACTCTCCTGAAGCGCCCGGTGGGCCGTACAGGCCCCACCGGGTGGCAGTTCAGCGCCGGACCAGCAACACGCCGCTTTCCATGTGATGGGTGTACGGGAACTGGTCGAACAGCGCGCAGCGTTCGATACGGTGGGTATCTTGCAGCTGGGCGATGTTCTGCGCCAGGGTTTCGGGGTTGCAGGAGATGTACAGAATCCGCTCGAAACGCCGGGTCAGCTCGCAGGTGTCAGGGTCCATCCCCGCGCGCGGCGGGTCGACAAACACCGTGCCGAAGTCGTAGCTTTTCAGGTCGATGCCTTCCAGGCGACGGAACGGCCGCACCTCATTCAGCGCCTGGGTCAGCTCTTCGGCCGACAAGCGTACCAGGCGCACGTTATCCACAGCGTTCTCGTCGAGGTTGCTGAGCGCGGCATTGACCGAGGTCTTGCTGATTTCGGTCGCCAGCACCTGGCGCACGCGGGTGGCCAGCGGCAGGGTGAAGTTGCCGTTGCCGCAGTACAGCTCCAGCAAATCGTCCTGGCGCTCGCCAATGGCCTCGAAGGCCCAGCTCAGCATCTTCTGGTTCACCGCGCCGTTGGGCTGGGTGAATGCGCCTTCCGGCTGGCGATAGCTGAACACACGGCCAGCCACGTCGAGTTTTTCCACCGCGTAGTCGCGGCCGATCACCAGGCGCTTGCCCTTGGAGCGGCCAATCACGCTCACGCCCAGCGCTTCAGCCAGTTGCCGCGCTTCTGCTTCCCAAGCCTCGTCCAGCGGGCGGTGGTAGCACATCGTGATCATCGCATCGCCGGCCAGGGTGGTGAGGAACTCCACCTGGAACAGGCGGTTGCCCAGTTCCTCGCTGGCCTGCCAGGCCGCCTTCAGGCGCGGCATCAGTGCGTTGATGCGCTGGCTGGCGATGGGGAAATCGTCAATCAGGATCGCCTTGTGCTTATCGCCCGGGGCAAACATGGCGTAGTGGCGCTGGCCATCCTCGCGCCACAGGCGGAACTCGGCGCGCAGGCGGTAGTGTTCGCGCGGCGAGTCGAAAACAGCCGGTTCCGGCGCGCCGAATGGCGCCAGCAGCTCGCGCAGCCGGGCCACCTTGGCGTCCAGCTGGGTGGCGTAGGAGGAGGGGTCGAAAGCAGCACTCATGCGTTGAACCAGCCCAGCTTGATGACGAACAGGATGGAAAGGATCACCAGGGCCGGGTTCAGGTCGCGGTGGCGGCCGGAGATCAGCTTGACGGCGGTCCAGGAAATGAAGCCGAAGGCGATGCCGTTGGCGATCGAGTAGGTCAGCGGCATGGCCAGGGCGGTCACCACCACCGGGGCGGCTTCGGTGACGTCGTCCCAGTTTATTTCTGCCAGGCCCGAGGCCATCAGCACGGCGACGAACAGCAGCGCCGGCGCGGTGGCGAACGCCGGCACGCTACCGGCCAGGGGGGCGAAGAACAGCGCCAGCAGGAACAGCACGGCAACCACGATGGCAGTCAGGCCGGTGCGGCCACCGGCGCTCACGCCCGCAGCGGACTCGATGTAGCTGGTGGTGGTCGAGGTGCCCAGCAGGGAACCGGCCATGGCGGCGGTGCTGTCGGCGATCAGGGCGCGGCCCATTTTCGGCATGTGACCGTCCTTGCCCATCAGGCCGGCGCGCTTGGCCACGGCGATCAGGGTGCCGGAGTTGTCGAACAGGTCGACGAACAGGAACGCGAAGATCACGCTGATCAGGCCTACATCGAGGGCACCGGCGATGTCCAGCTGCAGGAAGGTGGGTGCCAGCGAAGGTGGCATCGACACGATCCCGCCAAACGGGGTGACGCCCAATACGATCGACGCGACGGTGACGGCCAGGATGCCGATCAACACCGCGCCACGCACCTTCAGCGACTCCAGGCCGACGATCAGGAAGAAGCCCAGGGTGGCGAGAATCACCGACGGCTGCTTGAGGTCGCCCATGCCCACCAAGGTGGCCGGGTTATCGACGACGATGCCGGCGTTATGCAGGGCGATCAATGCCAGGAACAGACCGATACCGGCGGCAATAGCCGAACGCAGCGGCAGCGGGATGCTGTTCACGATCCATTCACGGATGCGGAAGATCGACAACAGGAAGAACATCACCGCCGACAGGAACACCGCGCCCAGCGCCACTTGCCAGGTGTGGCCCATGTGCAGCACCACGGTGTAGGTGAAGAACGCGTTCAGGCCCATGCCCGGCGCCAGGGCGATCGGGTAGTTGGCAATCAGGCCCATGGTCGCAGAGCCGATGGCCGCTGCCAGGCAGGTGGCGACGAAGATCGCGCCCTTGTCCATGCCGGTCTCGCCGAGGATGCTCGGGTTGACGAACAGGATGTAGGCCATGGCCAGGAAGGTGGTGACGCCCGCGAGAATCTCGGTGCGCACGTTGGTGTTGTGTGCTCTTAGTTGAAACAGCCTTTCCAGCATGCCCGCTCCCCAAGGCGCCCCCGGCGCCATGAATGTATCGACCCCATCAGCAAAGCACAGACCGTACCGGTTGCCGTGGTTTTGTGTGGGGAGGAAAAAAGCCGCGCATCATACCAGCATGCTCAGTGAGCGGTAATCAATGTCGCAGATATACTGCCGACTATGCGCCGTAATGCATGCGGCTTCGTGGGAGCACCGCTGTGCAGTTGATTGATTACCGTGACTTGAACCGCGCCCAGCGCGCTCAATTGCTCGACATCCAGCTGCAGCCAGAGCAGCAACGCTATGCTGGTGATGTGGCCAGTGCGTTATATCTGCTGCTCAATTGCCAAAGCGATCACCGACGTGCGTTGGTGATTGTGCTCGACAGCGTGCCGCGGGGGTTGTTGTTGCTTCAACGCGGGGCATTTCTGCCAACTTGGGCGAAGCCTGGTGCGGCGATGATAACGGCCTTGCAGGTCGACGAACGGTTACAGAGGCGTGGCTTGGGACGTGGCTGCATGGAGGCCTTGCCGGCAGCGACGCGCGCGATGTGGCCGGATGTCGAATGCCTGCAATTGTCGGTGGCCCGGGACAACCATTCGGCGCTGGGTTTATACCGCGCCACCGGCTGGAAGGACAGTGGCGATGGCTACCCAGCCGGTAACGGTCATGAATGGTGCATGACCTTGATGCTCTAAGCGGCCTCGACGCTCAGTCGATGGGCTTGCTGTGCAGTTGATCCCGCTTGGCCAGTGTCGGGAACATTTTTATCCACAGCCCCGTCACCACCAGTGTGCCCACCCCGCCCATCACCACCGCCGGCACTGTGCCAAACCAGTGCGCCGTCACCCCCGATTCGAACTCGCCGAGCTGGTTCGAGGCACCAATGAACAAGCCGTTGACCGCGCTCACGCGCCCGCGCATTTCGTCCGGGGTTTCCAGTTGCACGAACGAACTGCGAATGACCATGCTGATCATGTCCGCCGCGCCCAGCACCACCAGCACCGCCAGCGAGAACCAGAACGAGGTCGACAGGCCGAAGGCGATGGTGGCCACGCCGAACACGCCGACTGCGGTGAACATGGTTCGCCCGACGTTGCGCTCGAACGGGAAGCGTGCCAGCCAGAGCGACATGGCTAACGCCCCCACCGCTGGCGCCGAGCGCAGCAGGCCGAGGCCCAGTGGGCCGGTCAGCAGGATGTCCTTGGCGAACACCGGCAGCAGCGCGGTGGCCCCACCCAGCAGCACGGCGAACAGGTCCAGCGAAATGGCGCCGAGGATGTCGGGACGACTGCGAATGAAGCGGATGCCGGCCAGCAGCGATTCGATGCTGGCACGCCCGCGCTGCACCACCTGGCCGCGCGCCTGCAGGCTCAGGGTGAGCACGCAGGCGATGGCATACAGGGCCACGGTGGGGCCATACACCCAGAGGCTGCCAAAGGCATACAGGAAGCCGCCCACCGCCGGCGCCACGATGGTTGCCGACTGGGTAGCCGACGCCGAAGCCGCCACCGCCCGCGGGAACAGCCCGGGCGGCACCACGTTAGGTAACAGCGCCTGGGTCGCCGGCATTTCGAACGAACGCGTGGCGCCCAGCAGGAAGGCGAGGGCGAAGATCAGCTCGCGGGTGACGTTGTCGGTGGCGCTGCCCACCGCCAGCGCCAGGGCGATCAGCCCCTGCAGGCTCTGGCACAGGGCGGCAACCTTGCGCCGGTCATAGCGGTCGGCCACATGCCCGGTGTGCAGCATGAACAGCACTCGCGGGGCGAACTCGACCAGGCCGACCAGGCCCAGGTCCAGCACATTGCCGGTCAACTGGTAGAGGTGCCAGCCAATGGCCACGGTGAGCATCTGGAAGCCACTGGCGGTGAATACACGGGCCAGCCAGAAGGCCAGGAAGGGGCGGTGGTGACGCAACAACTGCGGTGCGGAATCGGACATCGGAAACCAGGGGCCTCGGCGCAGTAGAGGGGGGGCGCAGCGTATCACCTGTTTGTAACAAGCGGTTACTGTTTGCCCGGATCTGCACTTTTTCACGCGTTATGAAAGAGGGTGGGGCAACCGGTCACGCGGCAAACAGCCACACGGCCCGCCGGTCTATTCGGGACTATGCTTCCTAGCATTCGTTGATCTGGGTCAATCGTTCCAGATTCAACGAATTGGCCCTCTGGGCCGGAATCCCTGCGATCGAACAGAACAATTCCAACGCGCCGTACTCGACCAAGTGGGGGCAGTGGGCGACTTGGGCCACAAGCCCGGACGCCGGATTATCTGAAGAGGAAGCACCATGTTCGGAATAGAGGCCTTAGAGCTCGCCCGAATGCAGTTTGCCTTTACCGTGTCGTTCCACATCCTGTTTCCGGCCATCACCATTGGCCTGGCGAGCTACCTGGCAGTCCTCGAAGGCCTCTGGCTGCGGACCCACCAGCAGGTCTACCGTGACCTCTATCATTTCTGGTCAAAGATATTTGCCGTCAACTTCGGCATGGGCGTGGTCTCGGGCCTGGTCATGGCCTACCAGTTCGGTACCAACTGGAGCCGCTTCTCCGACTTTGCTGGCGCCGTCACCGGCCCGCTGCTCACCTACGAAGTACTCACTGCCTTCTTCCTTGAAGCCGGTTTCCTCGGTGTCATGCTGTTCGGCTGGAACCGTGTCGGCCGCGGCCTGCACTTCTTCTCCACGGTGATGGTGGCAATCGGTACGCTGGTTTCCACGTTCTGGATCCTGGCCTCCAACAGCTGGATGCAGACCCCACAAGGCCACGAAATCATCGATGGCCGGGTGGTGCCGGTGGACTGGTTTGCGGTGGTGTTCAACCCATCGTTCCCCTACCGGCTGATGCACATGGCCACGGCCGCGTTCGTTTCCACGGCGTTCTTCGTTGGCGCCTCGGCGGCCTGGCACCTGCTGCGCGGGCGTGACAACCCGGCGGTACGCAAGATGCTGTCGATGGCCATGTGGATGGCGCTGATCGTTGCCCCGATCCAGGCGGTGATCGGCGACTTCCACGGCCTCAATACGCTCAAGCACCAGCCGGTGAAAATCGCGGCAATCGAAGGCCACTGGGAGAATGTGCCTGGCGAGCCGACGCCGCTGATCCTGTTCGGTATCCCCGACATGAAGGCCGAGACCACGCGCTTCAAGGTCGAGATCCCGGCGCTCGGCAGCCTGATCCTGACCCACAGCCTGGACAAGCAGGTGCCGGCGATGAAGGAATTCCCGCCTGAGGACCGGCCTAACTCGACCATTGTCTTCTGGTCGTTCCGAATCATGGTCGGGCTGGGCTTGCTGATGATCTTCGTTGGCCTGTGGAGCCTCTGGCTGCGCAAGCGCGGCACGCTCTACACCTCGCGCCCGTTCCTGTATGTGGCGCTATGGATGGGGCCTTCGGGGCTGATTGCGTTGCTGGCCGGCTGGTTCACCACCGAGATCGGCCGCCAGCCCTGGGTGGTGTATGGCCTGATGCGCACGGCGGACGGTGTGTCCAACCACAGCTACGCCCAGCTTGGTTTCACCTTGGTGGCCTTCGTGGTGGTGTACTTCGCCCTGTTCGGCACCGGCCTTGGTTACATGATGCGCCTGGTGCGCAAAGGGCCGCAGACCGGCGAAGGCGACGAGCACACACCGGGCGGCCCTGGCCAGAAACGCACGCCGGCGCGGCCGTTGTCTGCCGCCGATGATGGCCATGAGGCCAAAACTGCCAGCCTGAGCAAGGAGGACTGAGCCATGGGTATCGACCTTCCGCTGATCTGGGCCGTGATCATCATCTTCGGCGTCATGATGTACGTGGTGATGGACGGGTTCGACCTGGGGATCGGCATGCTGTTCCCCTTCGTCAAGGGCGAGCAGGACCGTGATGTGATGATGAACACCGTCGCCCCGGTGTGGGACGGCAACGAAACCTGGCTGATCCTGGGTGGGGCCGGGCTGTTCGGAGCGTTCCCGATGGCCTATGCCGTGGTACTCGAAGCCCTGTACCTGCCACTGATCCTGATGCTGATGGGCTTGATCTTCCGCGGCGTGGCCTTCGAGTTCCGCTTCAAGGCCACGGCCGACAAGCGGCATATCTGGGACAAGGCGTTCATCGGCGGCTCACTGGTCGCCACCTTCTTCCAGGGCGTGGCCCTGGGTGCCTTCCTCGAGGGTTTCAAAGTGGTCGACCGTCATTTTGCCGGTGGCACCCTCGACTGGCTCACCCCGTTCAGCCTGTTCTGTGGCGTGGGGTTGATCGTTGCCTACACCCTGTTGGGGTGCACCTGGCTGATCATGAAGACCGAAGGGCCGCTGCAACAAAAGATGCATGACCTGGCCCGGCCTCTGGCGCTGGTACTGCTGGTAGTAATCGGTATCGTCAGCCTGTGGACGCCGATCGCTTATCCACAGATCGCCGACCGCTGGTTCAGCATGCCTAACCTGATCTGGTTCATGCCGGTGCCGCTGCTGGTAGTGGTGACCTTCTACGGGCTGCTCAAGGCAGTGGCGCGCAATGCGAACTACACGCCGTTCCTGCTCAGCTTGGTGCTGATCTTCCTCGGCTACAGCGGCCTGGGCATCAGCCTGTGGCCGAACATCATCCCGCCGTCGATTTCGATCTGGGATGCCGCAGCGCCACCGCAGAGCCAGGGCTTCATGCTGGTGGGCACACTGTTCATCCTGCCGTTCATCCTCATGTACACCTTCTGGAGCTACTACGTGTTCCGCGGCAAGGTGACCCATGAAGACGGCTATCACTAGGAGGGCCGCATGATGACCGGCAAACATGGCCTGGAAGAGAAGAAACCTCTGTGGCAGCGACTGGGTTGGCTGGTGCTGATCTGGGCAATGAGCGTTGCGGCCCTGGGGGTGGCGGCGATAGGGTCGGTACAGGCTTACTTGCGGGCTTTCAGGATGACGAACTTGGGCGTCGCCGCCACCTGCTCCACACCCCGGAACAACCGCGCCAGCTTGCTGTGATAGCCCAGGTGCCGATTACCCACGATATACAACGCCCCACCTACCACCAGCGCCTCACGCGCCTGCTGGAACATGCGCCAGGCAAGGAAATCGCCCACCACCTGCTGCTGGTGGAACGGCGGGTTGCACAGCACCACATCGAGCGACTGCTTCTCGACCCCGGCCAACCCATCGGCCGCGATGAAGGTCGCCGGGCGTTCGCCCAGCGCGGCTTGCCAGTTTTCCTGCGCCGATTGCACCGCCATGTACGATTCGTCGACCAGCGTGTACTGGGCATCCGGGTTGGCCAGGGCACTGGCAATTGCCAGCACGCCATTGCCGCAGCCCAGGTCCGCTACCCGTGCGTTGCCCAGGTCGCGTGGCAAATGCGGCAGGAACGCCCGGGTGCCGATATCCAGGCCTTCACGGCAGAACACGTTGGCGTGGTTGACCAGTTCCAGCGCCGGCGCGTCTAGGCGGTAGCGGCTAGGGTAGGGCGAGCTTGCGGCCGGCCGTTCGGCCAGCGTCGCCGTCAGCAGGCGGGCCTTTTTCTGAGCCAGCGAGGCCTGCACCGGGCCGATGTACTTTTCCATCAGGTCGCCGGCTGCATGTGGCAAGTGCTTGATCATCGCCCCGGCAATCACTTGCGCGCCAGGCGCCAGGTGGCCCTGCAGGCGTATCAGCTGTTCTTCAAGCAGGGCCAGGGTCTTGGGCACGCGCACCAGCACCCGGTCGAACGGGCCTTGCCAGTGTTCGCTGGCCGGTATGAAGGGCACGCTGTCGAACGGCAAGCCGTTGCGCGCCAGGTTCTTTTCCAGGGCCAGGTGCGCCAGGTGCGAATCGCCGCTGCTGACCACCTGCAGCCGGCCCGCCAGGCTGGCCGCCAAGGCACCGAAGCTGTCATTGAGCACCAGCACCCGGCAGTTGGCGTGGGGCGCCTGTGCGTGCAACTGCGCAAGCAGGTACTCGTCGGCGGCATCGAAAGCCTGCAACGGGTCGTTGGCCTGTTCCGGCTGGCGGATCAGGTCGAGTTCGGCGTAGGGGGTGGTCAACAGGGGCATGGCGTCTGGCTCGGGTATAAACTGCCCGATGCGGTTCGCCCCGGGCTTTGCCGGGCAATTCTACAGGGCTTTGCCCAAGGTCGCAGGTTTGAAGGTCAGATCCAGCCACGCATGGCGGCGATGGCGATGGCGCCTGTTTTGTTGGCGGCGTTGGTCTTGGTGATCACGCTGCGAATGTGGAAGTTCACCGTGCTCTGCGACAGTGTCAGGATGCAGGCCACGTCAGCTGCGGTCTTGCCGGCGGCCGACCATTTCAGCACTTCCAGTTCACGCTCGCTCATTTTCGGTTGCGGTGGGCACAGTGCATTCAGGTGGTGTTCGCCGAGTACCGCATGCAGGGTATGGCACAGCCACTGCACGCTGCCGGCCTTGGCGTAAAGCTCGACGATGTCGATCTTTTCGGCTGGCCTGGCCACGCTGATCTGGCTCTCGTTGTGCTGCAGGTCGTACAGAGATTGCGTCCAGCCATGGCGCAAGCCGTGCAGGCAGGCCGCTTCGCGGAACTGCGGGGCTTCACGATACAGTTCGTCGGTCCATAGCACCGGCATGGTCGAACTGTGGCTGACGTTGGCGGCCGGGTCCTGCTTGTAGAACTCATCGCGCTGGTAGCGCTCGATCCACTCAGCCGGGTAGTTGCTGTAGAGGTACACCCTGGGTGTCTGCGTGGCGATCTGGATGCGCATGTTCAGCCCGAGGTATTCCATGCCCAGGTCCTGTGCCAGATGTACCGCGATGTCGAACAGCTTCCGTGGGCTGCGTTCGTTGACGAACGCCTGAAGATGTTCGGGATTCCAGTGAAGCATCTGAAACTCCTCGGGGATGTCGGATCCAATCCGTTTGGGTACCGGGGTCATTGTAGGAAAAGACCTACCATGGCGTTGGGATTTTTTTGTTATAGCGATCAGGTTTTTCTGCAACTTCGGCACGATCACCCTTGATGAGGCCCTACAAAGCAGTGGTTTTTATCCGGGCCACTTTGCGCGACACTGTGCGCACGTCAAACCTGGAGCCCGATATGACCGCTAGCGCCGAAAAGTTCACCCGCCAGACCCTGCTCGATGTTCAGCCGCTCACGCCGAACCTCTTCAGCCTGCGGGTTACGCGCGATGCAGGGTTCCGCTTTCGTTCCGGCCAGTTCGCCCGCCTGGGCGTGACCAAGGCCGATGGCAGCGTGGTGTGGCGCGCCTACTCCATGGTCAGCGCACCGCATGACGAGCACCTCGACTTCTTCTCCATCGTGGTGCCAGGCGGCGAGTTCACCAGTGAGCTGAGCCGCCTGGGGGCGGGTGATACCTTGCTGATCGACCGCCAGGCTTTTGGCTTCCTTACCCTTGACCGCTTCGTGGGTGGCCGCGACCTGTGGCTGCTGGCGACCGGCACCGGAATTGCGCCATTTATGTCGATCCTGCAGGACTTCGAGGCCTGGGAGCGTTTTGACAGCATCAAGCTGGTGTATTCGGTGCGCGAAGCGAAAGAGCTGGCCTACGTGGATGAAATCGCCGGGCTGGAGCAGCGCGATTACCTGGCTGAGTACGCCGGCAAGTTGCAGTTTATTCCGGTGGTGACCCGTGAGCAGCACCCGGGGGCACTGAATGAGCGCATTACCACGCTGATCGAGAATGGCGAGCTTGAGAAGGCAGCAGGGCTGGAGCTGTCGCCGGAACATTCGCGGGTGATGCTGTGCGGCAACCCGGAGATGATCGACGAGACGCGCAAGGTGCTGAAGGCGCGTGACCTGCAACTGAGCCTGAGCAAGCGGCCGGGGCAGGTGGCTGTGGAAAACTACTGGTAATGCTATTGGGGCCGCTGTGCGGCCCCAGCAACCTCAAGGCAGCCGATTCTGGTTTTGCGTCTTGAGCAAATCGCGAATCTCGGTCAACAGGGTTTCTTCAGCCGAAGGCACTGGCGGTACAGTCGGTGCCACAGCTTCTTCGCGCTTGAGCCTGTTGATTGCCTTCACCCCCATGAAGATGGCAAAGGCAACGATCACGAAGTCGATCACGGTCTGGATGAACTTGCCATAAGCCAGCACCACCGCTGGAATGTCACCTTCGGCAGCCTTCAGGGTGATCGCCAGGTCGCTGAAGTCCACCCCACCGATCAACAGACCCAGTGGCGGCATGACCACGTCTCCTACGAAGGACGAGACGATCTTGCCGAAGGCTGCGCCGATGATGATACCGACCGCCATGTCGACGACATTGCCTTTGACCGCGAAGGCCTTGAACTCACTGATCATGCCCATGTTTGGTTCCTTGTAACAAAAGGTAAGGTTAACGCAGTGTAAGCCACTAAAACGCTTCATGCGCTGTGTTCAGGGGTAGTGACTGCGGTTAGAACGAATAGTTTTGTCGCATCCCGAAGCGTTCGAGACACGTCCGGCTCGGCTATCATGGCGGTTTTTTCCAGGAGACCCCACCCATGGCCAAGGCCAAGCGCTTGTATGGCTGCACCGAGTGCGGCGCGACCTTCCCCAAATGGGCCGGCCAGTGCGGCGAATGCGGGGCCTGGAACACCTTGGTCGAAACCATGATAGAGAGCGGCGGTGCCGCGGCGCCCAGTACTGGCCGCGCCGGTTGGACCGGGCAGCAAGCGCAGATCAAGACCCTGGCCGAAGTCAGCGTCGAGGAAATCCCGCGCTTCACCACTAGCAGCACCGAACTGGACCGCGTGTTGGGCGGCGGCCTGGTGGATGGCTCGGTGGTGCTGATTGGTGGCGACCCGGGCATCGGCAAGTCGACCATCCTGCTGCAGACCTTGTGCAACATCGCCGTGGGCATGCCGGCGCTGTATGTTACGGGTGAGGAGTCGCAACAGCAGGTGGCCATGCGCTCGCGGCGCCTGGGCTTGCCCCAGGACAAGCTCAAGGTGATGACCGAAACCTGCATCGAAACTATCATTGCCACGGCACGCGTCGAGAAACCGCGGGTGATGGTGATCGACTCGATCCAGACCATCTTCACCGAGCAGTTGCAGTCGGCACCCGGCGGCGTGGCCCAGGTGCGTGAGAGCACGGCGCTGCTGGTGCGTTACGCCAAGCAGAGCGGCACGGCGATCTTCCTGGTCGGCCACGTAACCAAGGAAGGCTCGCTGGCCGGCCCGCGGGTACTGGAGCACATGGTCGATACCGTGCTGTATTTCGAAGGTGAGTCCGACGGCCGCCTGCGCCTGTTGCGAGCGGTGAAAAACCGTTTTGGCGCGGTCAACGAACTGGGCGTGTTCGGCATGACCGACCGGGGCTTGAAAGAGGTGTCCAACCCGTCGGCGATCTTCCTCAACCGTACCCAGGAAGAAGTGCCGGGCAGTGTGGTGATGGCGACCTGGGAGGGCACCCGGCCAATGCTGGTCGAGGTACAGGCACTGGTAGACGACAGCCACTTGGCCAACCCGCGCCGGGTCACCCTGGGCCTGGACCAGAATCGCCTGGCCATGTTGCTGGCGGTGCTGCACCGCCACGGCGGTATTCCTACCCATGATCAGGACGTGTTCCTCAACGTGGTGGGCGGTGTGAAGGTGCTGGAGACGGCTTCGGACCTGGCGTTGCTGGCGGCGGTGATGTCCAGCTTGCGTAACCGGCCACTGGCCCATGGGCTGCTGGTGTTTGGCGAGATCGGCCTGTCGGGCGAGGTGCGGCCGGTGCCCAGTGGCCAGGAGCGGCTGAAGGAAGCGGCCAAGCATGGCTTCAAGCGCGCCATCGTGCCCAAGGGCAATGCGCCGAAAGAGTCGCCGGCGGGGCTGCAGGTTATTGCCGTCACCCGCCTGGAACAGGCCCTGGATGCATTGTTCGAGTAATTCGTAGCCAGGCCCGGCCCTATCGCCGGCAAGCCAGCTCCCACAGGATGGACTGCCCCCAAAAAGTTGGACAGTTTCAGCTAGCAGACTCAGCAGCATGGGCCCTGTATTCCACAGGGCTCATGCCATTGAGCTTTAGCTTGATGCGGTCATGGTTGTAGTAGTGGATGTACTCGTCCAGACCGGCTTTCAGTTCTTCAACGCTCTCGAAACGCTTCAGGTAGAAAAACTCGGACTTAAGCGTACCAAAAAAGCTCTCCATTGCCGCATTGTCCAGGCAGTTTCCTTTGCGTGACATGCTCTGGTTCAGTCCTCGCTCTGCCAGCTTATGGCGGTACTGGGAGTGCTGGTAGTGCCACCCTTGATCCGAGTGAAGCACCAGCTTCGGCTTGTTTCCCAGGCGCTCGAAGGCCTTGTCCAGCATGTTGGTAACCAGCCCGAGGCAAGGCCTGCTGGCCACTTCGTATGCCACGATTTCGGCGTTGTACAAGTCCATCACAGGAGAGAGATAGACCTATTTCTCAGCTACTTTAAACTCGGTCACATCGGTCACCCACTTCTGATTCGGGCGCTGTGCGAGGAAGTTTCGCTCCAGCAGATTAGGCGCGATAGTGCCGACGACGCCCTTGTACGACCGGTACTTTTTGGGCCGTACGAGTGAGCGAAGATCAAGCGCGACCATCAAGCGTTCTACGACCTTCTTGTTAACCAAGGTGCCGGCGTTGCGGATCACCGCCGTCACACGCCGGTAACCGTAGAGCCCCTTTTCCTCGTGATAGACACGCTGAATCAGCTGTTTCAGGACAGCATGCTTGTCAGGTTTGGCCTGCGCCTGAAGTTGGTAATAGAACGTGCTGCGAGGCAAGTCAGCCAGTTGCAGAACGGCGGCCAAGGGAAACCTGTCCTTGAGCGCCGACACGATCAGGGCTTTTTGGGCTGACTTCGCTCCTGCTTCTTCAGTTCTTCCAGCTTTTTTAGGTAAGCGTTCTCCATACGCAGCCACTCAAGCTCAGCCAGCAACTGGTCGCGGCTTTTATCGGTGTCATCGGACGTCGTAGGTTTTATGGGGTAAGGCTTTTTCGACATGGCAGCGGGTTTTCTTCTCTTGGGAGCAGGCAAATCCAGACTCCCACTGTAGTGCTGCCGCGCCCAAATGCCTATCTGCGAGGACTGACCAAGACCAAAATGGGCGGCGGTCTGGCGCAAGGAAAGCTGATGCTTGTGCATGTACTCAAGGACTGAGCGCTTGTAGGCCGTGCTGTACCGCTGGCCGGTTTTGCGCAGGCTGAACTGACCATGCTTCTGGAAAACGGAGAACCAGCGCCGCAGCAGGCTGAAGTCCACTGCAAATCGCCGAGCTACTGTTCTAAATCCTTCACCACCCTCCAGGTAGGCCTGGACGGCGGTGAGCTTGAATTGATCTGAGTACTTGCTCATGTGAACACCCCAAGAAATTGGATTGGTGTCCAACTTCCTGGGGGCAGTCCAGGAGGACCACAGTTTGCAGATCCTGTGCAGCACCTGTGGGAGCCAGCTCCCACAGGAGGACCACAGTTTGCAGATCCTGTGCAGCACCTGTGGGAGCCAGCTCCCACAGGAGGACCACAGTTTGCAGATCCTGTGCAGCACCTGTGGGAGCCAGCTCCGACAGGAGGACCATAGTTTCCAGGTCCTGTGCAGCACCTGTGGGAGCTGGCTTGCCGGCGATAGGGCCAGTACAGGCAAACGAAAAAGGGGCCGACGATGCGCGTCGGCCCCCCTCTCACCCCTCAGTCAGCGGTCAATGCTCGGCAACCGCCGCGCGCCTGACCGTCTGGTTGCCATGCTCGTCCAGCTCCAGCATCGGCACTTCGTTCCCTTCGGCATCGAACAGCTTGCCATCCTTGAAGTAGTCGCCATCACGCAGTGCGGAAATGTCGGAGTACTGGATGGTGCGTTCGTACGCTGCGGCGAACACGGACTGGTTTTCCGAGTTGCCGGTGGTGAAGTGGTTGAAGATCAGGTTCAGCAGGATGGCCATGATCGCCGCCGAACTGATGCCCGAGTGGAAGATGGTCTCGAACCAGTTCGGGAAGTGGTGGTAGAAGGTTGGCGCGGCAATCGGGATCATGCCGAAGCCCAGCGAAGCGGCGACGATGATCAGGTTGACGTTGTTCTTGTAGCTGACTTTGGACAGGGTGCGGATACCACTGGCCGCCACCGTGCCGAACAGCACGATGCCCGCACCGCCCAGTACCGGGGTCGGTACTGCAGCAATCACCCGGCCCATGACCGGAAGCAGGCCGAGCACCACCAGGATCACACCGCCCGTGGCCACCACGTAACGGCTCTTGACCCCGGTCACGGCCACCAGGCCAACGTTCTGGGCGAACGCGCTCTGGGTGAACGAGCCGAAGATCGGCGCCAGGATGCTCGATGCCATGTCGGCGCGCAGGCCGTTGCCCAGGCGCTTGGAGTCGACCTTGGTGTCGATGATCTCACCCACGGCGAGGATGTCGGCCGAGGTTTCCACCAGGGTGACCATGATCACGATGCACATCGACAGGATCGCGGCGATGTGGAATTCCGGCATGCCGAAATGGAACGGCGTGGGGAAGGCGAACATCGCACCTTCGGTGACCTTGCTGAAGTCGGTCATGCCCAGCGCCCAGGCGATCAGGGTACCGAGCACCATGGCCAGCAGGATCGACAGGCGCGAGATGGTCGCGCTGCCCAGCTTGCTCAGCAGCAGCACGATGGCGAAGGTCAGCCCCGCCAGGCCGATGTTGGCCACGCTGCCGAATTCCGGCGAGGCGCTGTTGCCACCCATCACCCAGCGTGCAGCCACCGGCATCAGGGTCAGGCCGATGGTGGTGATGACGATACCGGTCACCAGCGGCGGGAAGAACTTGGTGATGCGCGAGAACACCGGGGTGATCAGGAAGCCGATCAGCGATGCTGCCATGACGGCGCCGAGCACGCCTGGCAGGCCACCGCCGCCCTCGCTGCTGAGGATCGCCCCCATGGTCGCCACACCGGCGAACGACACGCCCTGCACCAGCGGCAACTGGCAGCCGAAGAACGGCAGGCCGAGGGTTTGCAGCAGGGTGGCCAGGCCACCGGCAAACAGCGAGGCAGCAATCAACATGCCGATTTCGGCGCCGTTGAGGCCTGCGGCCTGCCCCAGGATCAGGGGTACCGCGACGATCCCTCCGTACATGGTCAACACATGCTGCAGACCGTAAGCCAGGTTGGCACCAAGCCCGAGGTTTTCATCCTCGGGGCGCTTGGCGGGAGACGTGCTAGGGGACGTAGTCATGGAGCAGGCTCTCTGTTTATTTTTGTGTCGCTACTGTAGACAGTTCCGGCAAATGATTACCACAAGAATTGTATACAATATTTTGATCGGAGCGCGCACAAGGGCGACCGCCGGATGTGCGAAAACCCAATGCAGAAGGCGTACCAACTCATCAAATACTGTATTAGAGGGGTGTGTACAAAGTGCTGCTACCCAGGCTTAAAGCTGTCTGGGTAGACAGGAAACACATCGCGGGGAGGCTATTAGCTAGCTAAGAGATTTCATTATTCGATGAGTTCGCGCAGCTCACGCATCATTTCGGTGCTGTCGGCCACGTTCAATTCCACAAGACGGTGCAAGTGGCTCATCGAATCGATGTCGATGTACAGGCAGATGAAGCCCAGCCGGTCCGGTTCTTCGTGGCGCAGTTCGACCTGCATCTGCACCTCGGTCACTTCGTCGTTGAGCAGGATGTAGGCTTCGAAATCCTGGCTCAGGTCGGGATCCCAGGGTTTAGGGCATTCGACCAGCAGGCCCTTGAGGGACAGGTCGAGCAGTTTCACCTCCCAGCAACGCTCGCCCTGGCACAGCCTGGTCGGGGCGTCGAACTGGATACGCTGGAAACGGCGGCGTTCGTCGTGATCGCTCATGGCGTGGATCCTCGGGTAGGTCCTAAAGTGACATCCTGACTATAGTTAGAAGGGTATGTGCATCAGGTACTGCAATCTGGCCGCAGAGGCTCTAGACCAAAGCAAGTGTGGCAATGCGCCTTGACTCGCCCTAGACTCGGTGGGCGGTCTTTCCAATCCACCAGCTGGAAGCTAACCATGAACAACAATAATAGCCTGCTACGCCACATTCCGTGGCTGGCGCTGGCAGTCATAGGGGCCTGCGCGCTGGGTGTGGTCGCCCTGCGTCGCGGTGAGGCAATCAACGCCTTGTGGATCGTGGTCGCGGCGGTGGCCATCTACCTGGTTGCCTACCGTTACTACAGCCTGTTCATCGCCACCAAGGTGATGCAACTGGACCCGCGCCGCGCCACCCCGGCGGTGCTCAACAACGACGGCCTGGACTACGTCCCGACCAACAAACATATCCTCTTCGGTCACCACTTCGCTGCCATCGCCGGCGCAGGCCCCCTGGTCGGCCCGGTGCTCGCCGCGCAAATGGGCTACCTGCCCGGCACGCTGTGGCTGATCGCCGGCGTGGTGCTGGCCGGTGCGGTGCAGGACTTCATGGTCCTGTTCATGTCCACCCGCCGCAACGGCCGTTCGCTGGGCGACATGGTGCGCGAGGAGATGGGCCGCATTCCGGGCACCATCGCCCTGTTCGGCTGCTTCCTGATCATGATCATCATCCTTGCGGTGCTGGCGCTGATCGTGGTCAAGGCCCTGGCCGAGAGCCCTTGGGGCATGTTCACGGTGATGGCGACCATCCCGATCGCGATGTTCATGGGCATCTACATGCGCTACATCCGCCCGGGCCGCATTGGCGAGATCTCGGTGGTTGGCGTGGTATTGCTGCTGGCCTCGATCTGGCTGGGCGGCGTGATCGCTGCGGATCCGGTCTGGGGCCCGGCGTTCACCTTCACCGGCGTGCAGATCACCTGGATGCTGGTGGGCTACGGCTTCGTCGCCGCGGTGCTGCCGGTGTGGCTGGTGCTGGCGCCGCGTGACTACCTGTCGACCTTCCTCAAGATCGGCACCATCGTTGGCCTGGCCATCGGTATCCTGATCATTGCGCCCGAGCTGAAAATGCCGGCGCTGACCCAGTTCACCGACGGCACAGGCCCGGTGTGGAAGGGCACCCTGTTCCCGTTCCTGTTCATCACCATTGCCTGTGGTGCGGTGTCCGGCTTCCATGCGCTGATCTCTTCGGGCACCACGCCCAAGCTGCTGGACAACGAAACCAACGCCCGCTACATCGGCTACGGCGGCATGCTGATGGAGTCGTTCGTGGCCATCATGGCCATGGTCGCCGCTTCGGTGATCGAACCGGGCGTGTACTTCGCCATGAACAGCCCGGCCGCCGTGGTGGGCGCAGACGTTGCGTCGGTGGCGCAGACGGTCAGCAGCTGGGGCTTCCTGATTACCCCTGAGCAGCTTGAAGCCGTCGCCCGTGACATTGGTGAGCACACCATCCTGGCCCGTGCCGGCGGTGCGCCAACCCTGGCAGTCGGTATCGCGCAGATCCTGCACCAGGTGTTGCCGGGTGAAAACACCATGGCCTTCTGGTACCACTTCGCGATCCTGTTCGAGGCGCTGTTCATCCTCACCGCAGTGGACGCCGGTACCCGTGCCGGGCGCTTCATGCTGCAAGACCTGCTGGGCAGCTTCGTACCGGCACTCAAACGCACCGAATCGTGGGGGGCCAACCTGCTCGCCACCGCTGGCTGCGTGGCAATGTGGGGCTATCTGCTGTACCAGGGCGTGATCGACCCGTTGGGTGGCATCAACACCCTGTGGCCGCTGTTTGGCATCTCCAACCAGATGCTGGCCGGTATCGCCTTGATGCTCGGTACTGTGGTGCTGATCAAGATGAAGCGTCAACGCTACATCTGGGTCACCCTGGTGCCGGCCGTCTGGCTGCTGATCTGTACCACTGCCGCAGGCCTGATCAAGCTGTTCGACCCGAACCCGGCCGTTGGCTTCCTGGCCCTGGCCAAGAAGTACAGCACTGCGCTGGACGCCGGCCAGGTCCTGGCCCCGGCCAAGGACATCGGGCAGATGCAGCACGTTATCTTCAACGCCTACACCAACGCGGGCCTGACGATTCTGTTCCTGCTGGTGGTTTTCAGCATCCTGTTCTTCGCCCTCAAGGTCGGCTACGGCGCCTGGGGCCGCAAGGAGCGCAGCGACAAGGAAACCCCGTTCCAGGCCCTGCCTGATGCGTAATCGAGAGGACTGCAGTTATGTTCAACGACTTGGGTCGACTGGGGAAATACCTGGGGCAGGCAGCCCGCCTGATGGTCGGCATGCCCGACTACGACAACTATGTCGAACACATGCAGAAGACGCACCCGGACAAGCCGGTGATGAGCTACGAGGCGTTCTTCCGCGAACGCCAGGAAGCCCGTTACGGCGGCAAGTCCGGGCCCAAATGCTGTTGAACCCTAAGCGTTGACCTGTCCGGCCTCATCGCCGGCAAGCCAGCTCCCACAGGTGCTCCATAGGCGACCAGTCTGTGCAGTACCTGTGGGAGCTGGCTTGCCGGCGATGGGGCCACTGTTTTTTCCGCACAGGAGATGTTCTGCGTGCAGACGCCTATTCCCGTAACCGTACTCACAGGCTTCCTCGGCGCTGGCAAGACCACCTTGCTCAAGCACATGCTCAAGGCCGAGCACGGCCTGAAGATTGCCGTGATCGAAAACGAATTCAGCGAGGCCGGCATCGACAGCCAGTTGCTGGGCAACGAGCCGGTGCAGGTGATGACTCTGGCCAATGGCTGCGTGTGCTGCAGCATCCATGGTGACCTCACCCGCGCCTTGTACCTGCTGCTTGAGCGCCTTGACGCAGGCGAGATCGCCTTTGACCGGCTGGTAATCGAATGCACCGGCCTGGCCGACCCGGCGCCGGTGGCGCAAACCTTTTTCATCGACGAGGACTTGCGTGAGCGCTACATCCTCGACGGCATCATCACCCTGGTCGACGCTGTTCATGCCGAACTGCACCTGACCCAGACCATCGCCCAGGCCCAAGTCGGCTTTGCCGATCGCCTGCTGCTGAGCAAGACCGATCTGGTCGAGCCGGCTACGGTAGAAGCCCTGTGTGAACGCTTGGCCCGCATCAATGGCCGGGCTGCAATCCGTGTGGTCGAGCACGGCCGTATCGACCTGGCGGAGCTACTGGATGTGCGTGGTTTCAACCTCAACCCCGACCTGGGCGCGAGCCTGAAACCGATGCTTCGCCCGGTGCTCAAGCCCGCCACCCCCGACCGTATCTCCACCATGGTGCTGCGCACGGAAACCGCGCTGGATATCGACCGCCTCAGCGGCTTCATGAACGAGTTGCTGGAAACCCACGGCAAACAGCTGCTGCGCTACAAGGGCGTGCTGAACATTGCCGGTGAAGACCGCAAGCTGGTGTTCCAGGGCGTGCTCAAGCTTTACGGTTTCGACTGGGATGCAGAATGGGCCGAGGGTGAAGCCCGCGAGAGCGTAATGGTGTTCATCGCCGATGAACTGCCCGAGGCTACGATTCGGGCTGGCTTCGAGGCGCTGGCTGCGGGCTGAGCCGGCGCGGCGTTGCGGCCTGGAACCACTGCGGCCATGAGCTGCAGTGGCGGGTTTCCACCTCGATGCACGGGATCAGGCGTTCGGTCAGCACCGCCGTTTGCCGCACTGCCTTCGCCGTGCGGTATTTGACGCTGTGGATGCACTCGCGGTCGCCGAATTCGCAGCGGTTCAGCGCGGTACCGCCGCAGGGGCCATTGGCCAGGCCTTTGGGGCAGGTTTCCGGGCAGACGTACAGGGTGTCTTCCAGGCGGCAGCGGCCGCAGGTATGGCAACCCACCAGCGGCCGTTTCACCGCACGTTCCACCTTGTGCAGCACTTGTGCGCCAAGGTGCGTAGCCCACAGCGGCCGGCGTACCGCCCAGCCAAATGCCTTGCTCAGGCTGTTGCGGCGGCTGAACAGCAGTGAATGCATGCCGTGCATCAGGTGATAGCGTGCTTTCTCTTTGAACGAGGCATCGACCCGCGATTCACCCTGGCGCCAGGCCGCTTGTGGCGGGTGGAATATCACTGCCGGCAGCCCGGGCATCTGCCAACTGGCCTGCCAGGCGGGCGCCCACTGCTCCAGCGTGTGGACCTGGTTTTGCCAGTGCTCGATACGGCCTTCCAGGGCCAGCAGTTGTTTCAGTTCGTGAACCCCTGACAGGTGCACACCGGCGTAGCCCATCAGTTTCACGCCAATGATCTGCAACGCCAGGCGGTCGACGCTGCGTGCCTGGGCAAAGGCCTTGGACTGCGCAGTCTCAGCTTCGAGCATGTCACGCATGGACGGTGTGACAGTGACCCCGGCCACGTGGTCGAGCATTGCCGCGCGCCCGTGGGTGAGGCTCATCAGGCAGGCCAGCATCGGCTTGGGCGTGGGCTGGCGACGCATCCAGTGCATGGCTTCCTGATGCTTGGCGGCATCGAAACCCAGTTGCAGGGTGAGGAAGTCGGCGCCTGCTGCGAGTTTTTTCTCGGCCTTGAAATACTGGGCGCCGCCTTCTTCCTCACAGTACTTGAACGGGTTCAGTGCAGCGCCCAGCAGCCAGTGCGGGCAAGCCTGGCGGGCAATCAGCAGGGCGGCGACCGATTCCAGGTAGCGCACCGGGCGCTGGCCGGGCTCGTGGCCGGGCAGGCGGTCGCCCGTCAGCAGCAACAGCTGGTCGAGGCCCGCGGCGTCCATGCGCTGCAGTTGGGCAAGGAGGTGGTGACGCTCGCGGTCCTTGCCGGAAAAATGCGGCAGGGCAGGTACCGGGTTGCTGAACGAGGCGATGGCGTCCAGCGGCGACATGTCCAGCGGGCTGCCGACGCGATCGCCGATGGCCACGGTCATTGGCCAGCCGCACAGGTGCGCGCGGGCCATGATCGCTTCCATGGCGGCGAAGCGTTCTGCAGAAGGCTTGGGGACGAACTCCATGACGCAGACGAAGTTCTGTTCGCGCAGCGCGGTTTTCAGCAGGCTCATGTGGCCGGGCACCTGGTGTGGTCAGGGTGGCATTGTGCGGCAGAAGGCGGGCGGGGTCATGTCCGGATGCGCAGGGTGGTGCTCTGAATGAGACATCATCATGATCATGAAAAAATCTTGGGTTCATCTCAAATTTAATGAGTTTGTCTCAAACCGGTCTCAACCGGACAATCGCCTCATTCATTTATGCAGGCTGAAGGGACAAGACATGGCACTGGCACACAACCTGGGCTTTCCACGCATCGACCACGACAGCGAGCTGCGTGCCCGCCACTGGCAGGTGCAGAGAGAGGCCGGCATCGAACTGCTGCCAGTGGGCGACTTTGCCTGGTTTGACCAACCGTTCGACCTGAGCTGGGCGCAACTTTTCGACGAAGTGGCACAGGCCAAAGCCTTGGGGCATGCGGTCAAGCCAGTGGTGATCGGCCCATTGACCTATCTGTGGCAGGGCGAAACCAACGACGGCATCGACACGCTGGAGCGCCTCGAACGCCTGCTGCCGCTGTATGACCAGCATCTCAACCGCCTGGCTACCCTGGGCGTCGAGTGGGTGCAGATCGATGAGCCGATTCTCGCCGAAGACCTTCCACAGGACTGGAAAAACGCTTTCGAGCGCGTCTATAACATCCTTCAGCGCGCGCCATTGAAGAAACTGATTGCCACCTACTCGGGTGGCCTTGGCGGCAACCTCGGCCTGGCCGCGAACCTGCCGGTCGACGGCCTGCACATCGACCTGGTGCAGGCACCCGACCAGTACGTGACCATTCTCGACCGCCTGCCGGCCTACAAAGTGCTGTCACTGGGCCTGGTCGACGGCGGCAACGCCGCGCCTTGCGACCTGGGCGAGACCCTGGACCTGCTGCACGATGCCCATGAGCGCCTGGGAGAGCGGCTGTGGCTGGCGCCATCTTGCGCGCTGTTTAGCTGCCCGCTGGACCTGGCTCTGCAGAAGTGCCATGAAGTCGCGATGCTGGCTGCTGCGCTGGAACAGAACCGGGCTGCGGCTTGATCATCGGCTGCCTGTGCCGGCCTCTTCGCGGGTAAACCCGCTCCCACAGGTACAGTGCAAACCTTGAAATTCCTGCGGTCTCTGGCTCCCACAGGTACAGTGCAAACCTTGAAATTCCTGCGGTCTCTGGCTCCCACAGGTACAGTGCAAACCTTGAAATTCCTGCGGTCTCTGGCTCCCACAGGTACAGCACAAACCTTGAAACAAATGCGGCCCCTGTGGGAGCGGGTTCACCCGCGAAGAGGCCGGCACAGGCACTGCAAAACTCCCTAGAATGCCGACTCTGGTTCAAATCGACAGGGAGTGATGCGATGCGAGTTCTGGTAGTCGGCGCCAGCAAGGGCCTGGGCATGGCGTTCATGCAAGGGCTGGGCAAACCGGGCGACACCTTGATCGGGGTGTCGCGCACCCGGCCAGCGGCGGTGGACGTGGGCAAGGATATCCAGGCCCAGTGGATCGAAGCCGACCTCGGCGAGCCGTCCACCGCCATAGAGACAATTTTCCGGGCCCTGGCCGAGGGTGGTGTGGATACGCTGATCTATAACCTCGGCCTGTGGGAGGCCGAAGCCTTCGAGGCCCACTACAGCTTCCTTGATGACCATGATGTGCAGCTGCAGCGCATGGTCGACTGCAACATCACTGCGACCATCCTGCTGATCAAGCGCCTGCTGCCGCTGCTGCTCAAAAGCGAAAAACCACGGATCATTCTCACCGGTTCAACCTCGGGCCTGCCCCAGAGTGGGCGCCCGGAAGTAACCTTCGCCGCCTCGAAATTCGCCCTGCGCGGCATTGCCGAAGCGTTGCGCGAAGGCTATCGGGAGCAGGGCCTTGGGGTGACTTGCCTGAACCTGGGGTACCTGAATACCGAAGACAGCCTGGACGTGCCGGTGGCCGAGGCTGCGACGCGTGGGGAGGGGGGGCTGATACCGCTGCACGATGTGGTGCTGATGGTGCGTACGCTACTGGAGCTTTCGGCGGCCAGTTATGTTCGGGAGCTGACCTTGCCGGCTATTGCTGATGAGCGGTTCTGAAGGCTGAGTTGGCCACGTAGACAGGCCCGGGCCTATCGCCGGCAAGCCAGCTCCCACATATACTGCACAAACTCTGAAATGTGTGCGGTCCCTGTGGGAGCTGGCTTGCCGGCGATAGGGCCGGGCCTGCTTGCATCAATCCTGACTCAGCGCTCGATCGCCAGCGCGACCCCTTGCCCGCCACCAATGCACAAGGTGGCCAAGCCCTTCTTCACATCCCGCTTGATCATCTCGTGCAGCAAGGTCACCAGCACCCGGCACCCGGAAGCGCCAATCGGGTGGCCCAGGGCAATGGCCCCGCCATTCACGTTGACCCGCGCAGCATCCCATTCCAGCACCTTGCCCACTGCCAGCGCCTGTGCGGCAAAGGCTTCATTGGCTTCGATCAGGTCCAGTTCGGCCAGTTGCCAACCGGCCTTGTCCAGGCAACGCTGAGTCGCTGAAACCGGGCCAATACCCATGAATGCCGGGTCTACCCCGGCACTGGCATAGGCGGCGATCTTCGCCAGTACTGGCAAGCCCAGGGCTTTGGCCTTGGCGGCACTCATCAGCAGCACGGCGGCGGCGCCGTCATTCAGGCTGGAGGCGTTGCCAGCGGTAACGCTGCCATCCTTCTTGAACGCAGGACGCAGTTTGGCCAGGGAGTCAGCGGTGGTGTCCGGGCGTGGCTGTTCGTCCTGGGCGAACACTTTGGGCTCACCCTTTTTCTGTGGCAGCACGATCGGGGTGATTTCATCAAGGAAGCGGCCGGCCTCGATGGCCGCCACGGCCTTGCGTTGCGATTCGGCGGCAAAAGCGTCCTGCTGCTCACGGCTGAGGCCGTACTTGTCCACAAGGTTCTCGGCGGTGATGCCCATGTGATAGTCGTTGAAGGCATCCCACAGGCCATCGGTGATCATGCTGTCGATCAGCTGGCCATGGCCCATGCGCTGCCCAGTGCGGGCCGAAGGCATCACATAGGGGGCCAGGCTCATGTTCTCCTGGCCACCGGCAATCACCACCTCGGCATCACCGCAACGAATGGCCTGGGCGGCCAGGTGCAAGGCCTTGAGGCCCGAGCCGCAGACTTTGTTCAGGGTCAGCGCCGGTACGCTGTAGGGCAAGCCGGCCTTGATCGCGGCCTGGCGTGCCGGGTTCTGCCCGGCGCCGGCGCTGAGCACCTGGCCGAGGATAACTTCGTCCACCTGCGCCGGGTCCAGCCCGGTCTGCTCCAGCAGGCGCTTGATCACGGCGGCACCGAGGTCGACCGCAGGTACCGTGGCCAGGGCGCCCTGGAAGCTGCCGATGGCGGTGCGGGTAGCGGCGACGATGACCACGTCGTTCATGTTGTTGTTCTCCGTGCGATGGGCGTAATGCCCAAGCATCGGTGGCTTTGGCTCATTTGTTAAGTTTGTTTTTCTTTCGGATTGATGTGAAAAACAAATCAATGGGCGCTCGGCGTTCTATCCAACTAAGCTGAATTCCGTGCTGTTTTCACTCAACTGAATGGAGCCCATACCCATGCGCACCCTCATCGCCTTGATGCTACTGATCGGCAGCAGCACAGCATTCGCCGCCACCCAATGCACCACCGCAGACAAAAGCACCTGGCAAGACCAGGAAAAGTTCCAGGCCCAGCTCAAGGAGCAGGGTTACAAGATCAACAAGTTCAAGGTTACCAAGGGCAACTGCTACGAGATCTATGGTCTCGACAAGGATGGCCGCAAGGTCGAGATCTACCATGACCCGGTGAGCGGCAAGGCGGTCAAGTCCGAGTACCACGATTGAACAGCGACGGCACGGTGCAGCTGTGGGACCCGCTCCTGCGGCTGTGCCATCTCTCCATCGCCGGTGTGTTCTTCGCCGACTATTTTTTCAACGAAGAAGGTGACGACTGGCACCAGTGGCTGGGTTACTACGCACTGGCCTGTGTCGTGGTGCGCGTGGTTTGGGGCTTTGTCGGGCCACCCAGCGCGCGCTGGGCCGATTGCTGGCCAACCCCGGCGCGCCTGGCAGGGCATGCCCGTGCACTGCTGCGCGGCGAGCCTTGTCATCGCCTGGGGCACTCGCCGATTGGCGCGCTGGTGATGCTGTTGATGCTGACAGGTATCGCAGGGCTGGTCCTGACCGGCTGGGCGTCCCAGGAGGTGGACGCGCTGTGGGGCGCCGATTGGCCGACCGACCTGCACAGCTGGTTGGCCGATGCGGTGTTGGCGTTGGTGTGTGTGCATGTGCTGGCGGCCATCTACGAGAGTGTGCGCCTGCGCGAGAACCTGCCGTTGTCGATGATCACCGGGCGTCGACGGCGCCGGGATTGAGTAGGGGTGTGCCGGCCTCTTCGCGGGCTTGCCCGCTCCCACAGATATGCCACAAATCTCAAGACCTGTGCGGTACATGTGGGAGCGGGCGAGCCCGTGAAGAGGCCGGCACAGGAGAACCTTGGTTTTGCATCCTTTTGATCACCCCGTAATATGTGTCGGATAACCTGCGGGGGTAGTCTCACCCTCTGATCAATCGGAATCGCCCCAAGCGGCGTTTCCCCGGCATAAACCTGACGAGGTACAGACATTGGCCATCATTCATCCTAAGGTTCGCGGTTTCATCTGCACCACGACTCACCCGAAGGGCTGCGAGCTCAACGTCCGTGACCAGATCGAAGCCACCCGCAAGCTGGGCGTGCGCGAGGATGGCCCGAAGAAGGTCCTGGTCATCGGTGCTTCCAGTGGCTACGGCCTGGCAGCGCGTATCACCGCAGCGTTCGGTTTCAAGGCCGACACCCTGGGCGTGTTCTTCGAAAAACCAGGCACCGAAACCAAGGCCGGCACTGCTGGCTGGTACAACTCCGCTGCCTTCGACAAGTTTGCCAAGGCCGAGGGCCTGTACAGCAAGTCGATCAACGGTGACGCCTTCTCCGACGAGGCCCGTGCCAAGGTCATCGAGCTGATCAAGAACGAGATGGGTGGCAAGGTCGACCTGGTCATCTACTCGCTGGCCTCGCCTGTGCGCAAACTGCCGCAGACCGGTGAAGTCATCCGCTCGGCCCTGAAGCCGATCGGCGAGCCTTACAAGTCGACCGCCATCGACACCAACAAGGACACCATCATCGAGGCCAGCATCGAGCCGGCCACCGAGCAGGAAATTGCCGACACCGTGACCGTCATGGGCGGCCAGGACTGGCAGCTGTGGATCGACGCTCTGGCAGGCGCCAACGTGCTGGCCGAAGGCGCTCGCACCGTGGCCTTCAGCTACATCGGCAGCGACATCACCTGGCCGATCTACTGGCACGGTGCACTGGGCCAGGCCAAGCAGGACCTGGACGAAACTGCCCTGCGCCTGGACCAGAAGCTGGCCGGCGAAGTGAAAGGCGGCGCCAACGTAGCCGTGCTGAAGTCGGTGGTTACCCAGGCCAGCTCGGCCATTCCGGTTATGCCGCTGTACCTGTCGATGGTCTTCAAGATCATGCAGGAGAAAGGCGTTCACGAAGGCACCCAGGACCAACTGGACCGCATGTACCGCGACCGCCTGTATCGCGCCGATGGTGCGCCGGCCGAAGTCGACGAGAAGGGCCGTCTGCGCCTGGACGACTGGGAACTGCGCGACGACGTGCAGAACGAGTGCAAGGCCCTGTGGCCACAGGTCACCACCGAGAACCTGTTCGCCCTGACCGACTATGCCGGTTACAAGAAGCAGTTCCTCAACCTGTTCGGCTTCGAGCGCGCTGACGTCAACTATGACGACGACGTGGCCACCGATGTGAAGTTCGACTGCATCGAGCTGTAAGCCGAACCGGGCTGGCCCTATCGCCGGCAAGCCAGCTCCCACAGGTACACCACAAGCCTCATGGCCTGTGAAATCCTGTGGGAGCTGGCTTGCCGGCGATAAGGCCAGCACAGGTTCAAGATTTTTTGCTAGTTTTGGCGCACAACAACAGGGAATGCGCCATGAGCAGCCTCACCCAACCCGCCACCCCATTTAGCCAGGCCACAACCGACGGCTACAGCCTCGGCGGCTTTATCTGGCGCCACGCCCAGCCTGACCCCCAGCGCCCGCTGGTGATCATCAACGCTGCCACTTCGGTACGTTGCCGCTATTACTCCCGTTTTGCCGACTACCTGTTTGCCCAAGGCTGCGATGTGCTGACCTACGACTACCGTGGCATCGGTGAATCCCGCCCGGCTTCGTTGCGTGGCTTCCAGGCATCGTGGAGCGACTGGGGCCGTCTGGATTTCGAATCGATGTTGGCGCATGCGGCCGCGCATTTCCCCGGTCAGCCAATAGACGTGGTGGGGCACAGTTTTGGCGGTTGCGCAGTCGGCCTGGCACCATCGGCCGGCCAGATACGCAGGGTAGTGATGGTAGGCGCACAGTTTGCCTACTGGCGCGATTATGCGGCTGATCAACGCTGGCGGCTGTTCGGCAAATGGCATGTGGTGATGCCTTTGCTTACCCGCGCTTTGGGCTACTTCCCCGGCAAGCGTCTGGGCTGGATGGAAGACACCCCGGCAGGGGTGGTGGATGACTGGACCACCCGTACGCCACGCTATGAGCACCGGCCAAGTGGGCGCCGGCTGGAGAGGGTACCGTTTGCACACGTCCAGGCAGCGACGCTGGCCATCAGCTTGACCGATGACCCGTTTGGCACTGTGGCGGCGACCGAGCGGTTGCTGAGTTATCTACAGGGTGCCCGGCACCTGCGTATCGCGCCTGTGGATATCTCGGTCGAGGAGATTGGCCATTTCGCGTTCTTCCATGACCGGTTTCGCGAGAGCCTATGGCCGGTGGCCTTGCAGTGGTTGCAAGAAGGGAGGCTGGAAAGGGGGGGGCCAGGAAGGATCATGGAGTGAGGTTGGTTGCACCGGCCTCATCGCCGGCAAGCCAGCTCCCACAAGTACTGCGCACCTTCCAAGACTTGTGCAGTACCTGTGGGAGCTGGCTTGCCGGCGATGGGCCGCAAAGCGGCCCCAGCTATCTCAAGCCTTGCGCGACAGCGGCTGCCCGGCAAATTTCACACCGGCCAAACCATGCTCGATCAGCGCACGGATATTGCCATGGTCGCTGCCCTCAGGCGTGGCCACCACATCACGGTAGTGCTCGCCAAAGGCCAGCAGCGCTTCCTGGTCGCTCAGCCCTTCCAGCAAAGCCAGGCCCAAGGTCTTGCACGACCCTTCGTTCTGCCCGGCCGCATTCTCCACGCCGCCGTTGTTGAAGGCCTGCGGCTGGTAACTGTAGTTGTCGGCAATGAACGCCAGGGTATCGGCAAATACATGTTGGCCGCTGGCCAGGCTGGCGCGCAGGGTGTTCAGATCAGTCACGAGGTTTTCCTTTTTCGAACGCCGCTTGTTGGTCGGCGCTGGCTTCTTTCTGGTATTGGGCTTTCCACTCGGCGTAGGGCATGCCGTACACCGCTTCGCGGGCGTCGTCCAGGCTCAGGTCGAGCTGGCGCTCGTCAGCCGCGGCCTTGTACCACTTGGACAGGCAGTTGCGGCAGAAACCGGACAGGTTCATCAGGTCGATGTTCTGTACATCGGTGCGCTTTTGCAGGTGTTCGACCAGGCGCCGGAACGCGGCGGCTTCGAGTTCGAGCTGTTGCTGTGGGGTCATGGGCTTCTCTCAGGTCATGCGGTTCTTCAAGTGGCGGCCACCATTGATGACCACCTGGCTACCGGTGCTGTACTGGCTGGCGAGCAGGTATTTGACTGTCTCGATCAGTGGGCCGGCGCCGGGTTCGAACTCCAGCAGGGCCTTTTTCAAGGTTTGCTGGCGGTAGGCTTCGTCGCCCCCTTCCTTGAGGATCAGCAGCCCGGGCAGGATACCGTTCACATGCACCGTGGGCGCATATTTTTCAGCGAATGACAGCACCATGTTCTGCAGCGCAGCCTTGGTGGCGGCGTAGCCAATGTGGCTTTTGCTGCCGCGCGAAGAGGTTTCGTCGCAGATGTGGATGATGTCGGCCTTTTCCACCTTGGCAAGCAAGTCGCCCAGGGCCAGGTTGAGGTGGTAGGGCGCTTCGACGTGCAGGCGGAACATGGTATCGAGGTTGTCGAGCCCGTCATCGAGCCACAGCGAGGCGTTGTGGATGATGGCGCGCAGGCCGTCGTAATGGCTGTGCAGGTGATCGATCAGGGCCTGGCGGTCGGCCGCCCGGCACAGGTCGGCCTGGAACTGCACGATGTTCGGGTGGGCCGTGTGTGGCTGGACGCTGCGGCTGGCACTGACCACCGTATGGCCGGCCTGTGCCAGTTCAAGGGCCAGGGCCAACCCGACGCGCTGGCTGGCTCCGGTAACGAGAATGGGGCTGTTCATGTTCGGGGCGGTCAACTTGTCTGTCCTTTGGTTGCCGCCCAGCATACCCGAACTGTTTCCCAGTTGTATGGCCTGGCCTCAGCGGCTGCGCAGGGCGCCAGTGGTGGCAGGTGAGGCATGCAGCCAACTGGCCAGCAGGCGGGTGGACAGGGGGATGAACAGGTACACCATGACCGGCGTCAGGGCCAGGGTGCTGAGCATTACCCGGGGCAGCAGGTCCAGAGTGGCCAGCCAGGGGCCAAGCAGCAGGTTGAACGCCAGCGACACCGGGAAGAACGCCAGCCAGATGGCCACCGCCTGCTTCCAGCGCGGTGGTTTTTGCACCGCATTGGTGCCAAACCAGTCGTCAATGCCACTGACGCGCGCCTCTTTGGGGCGTTCGAACAGGCCGTTGCCGCGTTGCAGCCAAGCCCGGCGCGAGGCGGAATGCTCCCAGGCCTGCAGTGTGGGTTCGTCGCTGAAGCGGAAGATGATCTGGAATTCGTCGCCATCGCGGGGCGGGGCGAGGATGCCCGAACCGAGGTAGCCGGGGAAGTCGGTGGCCAGCTGCTCGCCTTCATGCAGCCAGGCCAGCAGGTCTTGGTAGCGGCCATGGGCGGCGCGGCGCGACACCATCAAGGTGACGGGTGGGGTAGACATCGTGTATCTCCTGGCAACGGGGCTGGCGGGTAGCTGGCCCCTTTGGCTGCGTGGCCCGGGGTGGTGGGCAACGCAGGTGTGCATGCAAGAATCGGGCGCGGATTATCGCGCATGTGTGATCTTCGGCAAATGTCAGCCGGTAAACGGTTGCACCCTGCGATCGGTGTTGACGTAGTAGAATGAGCGCTCAACTTCCGCACTCAGGGTACCCCGTGCAGATGAACGAACAGGGACGTAATCCGCTGATCGAAGTGGGTCTTGAGCAGCAGGAGCTGTTTCCGATCCGCGAAGTTTCCCGACTGACGGGCGTCAACGCGGTGACCCTGCGTGCCTGGGAGCGCCGCTACGGGCTGATTCAGCCAACCCGCACCGACAGTGGCCACCGTCTCTATTCCCAAGCAGACATCGATGACATCCGCCGTATCCTCGGCTGGCTTGAGCGCGGTGTGGCGGTGAGCAAAGTGGGCAGCATCCTCGCTCGCGGCCATGCCCTTGCCATGCAGGTCGGCGGGGCGACGGACGCCTGGTTGCGCTGGCAGCACCAGGCGCGTCAGGCCGTGCAGCGGTTTGACATGGCCGGCCTGGACCGGCTGTTCGACGAGGTGTTTGCTGCCAACACCCTGGACCAGGTGTTCGCCGAGGTGTTCATGCCGGTTTGGCACGACCTGGCGGCGGGGCAGGGCGGCTATGGGCAGGCCAGCGAGTGGCTGTTCCTCGACCAGTTCTTGCGTGGCCGGGTATTTTCCCGTTTGCAGCTCGCCCATGTGCCGCGTGGTCGCACAGTGCTGCTGGCAGCGTTGCCAGGGCAATGCCACGAACTGGAATTACTGGTGACCGGCCTGAGCCTGGGCAGCGACGAGATTGGCGTGACGCCCTTGGCGAGCGGGCAGCCGCTGCAGGAGCTGGCGCTGGTCTGCGAACGCCTGAAACCCGATGCCCTGGTGCTGTTTTCCCACCACCCACCCACGGCGGAACTCACCCGACGACTGGTGCGCATGGCTGCGGTGCTGGAATGCCCGTTGTTGCTGGCCGGCGAAGCTGCAGAAGTGGCACAGGACCACCTGGCAGGCAGCCTGGTAGCGTGCCTTGGGGCGCAGGGTAGTGTGATGCGCCAGCGCTTGCGGCAGTTTCTGGCCGGTCAGCTCGATACCTGAGTGTGCAGTTCGGGGTGCGCCCGGCGATGGGCCTGGAGGATGTAGTCGCGCAGGCGGTCGATCTCCTCGGCCGGGGTCTGGCCCAGGTCGTAGGCCGCGAGATCCGGGCCGATGCGGCGGCCCAGTGCACCATGCAATTCGATCGGGCTGATATCGCCCGGGGCGAAGTGCAACTCGAAACGGGTGGGCGCTGCTGGCAAGCCGCGGATCTCCACCAGTACACCTTTGAACGAAATATCGCGTACCCACAAGCCGCTTTGCTGATCGTGGGTATCGAGCAGCGGGCTGGGCGTTTCCATCGACAGGCGCCAGGCGCGCAGCATGGGGCCGTCTTCGTAGATTTCCGGTGAACCCAGCTGCAAGTGCAGAGCATGGAACTCGTCTTCCACCAGTTGCAGCGGGAAGCTGATCTGCTGGTTGTTGAACTGGGCCTGCAAAGTCACCTGTTCGTTGGCCACCAGGCGGGTCAGCAAGCTCTGGATGCGGCGGTCGCCATTGACCAGCAGGCTCGACATGGAGTCTGCCAGGTTCAACTGCGGCGAATGCTGCATGCTCTGGATGAAATCCAGTTCGTCCTGGGTCAGGAGCGCGTCTGCTTGCATGATCGAACTCGGTGGTGGCGATTTCTTCAACGGAATTGACCGTGCGTGGCGTACTTGGTTCAGGCGCGTTCGTCGGGTTTCGGACAAACGCGCAATTCTGCAAGCTCCCGCTCAAGTTCGACCTGGCGGCTGACGTCCTTCTGAATACCGATGAAATAGGTCCGCTGTTCACCGTCGAGCCTTACCGGTGTGATCGACAGCTCGTTCCAGAATGCGCTGCCATCCTTGCGGTAGTTGCGCAGCACTTCGCGACAGGGGCGGCCTTCGGCCAAGGCCCTGCGGATGCGGGCACGGCCAAGCTGGTCACGGTCGTCGGCCTGCAGGAAGCGGCAATCCTGGTAGAGGATTTCGTCGCGGCTGTAGCCGGTCAGGCGTTCGAAGGCGGCGTTCACGTAGATCAGGATGGTGTCGTCGCCTTCCTGTTCGGCAACCACGATCCCGTCATTGGACGCATCGACCATCGATTGCAGCAATTGCGCGTTGATCATGTCTGGGCCATTGAGCAAAGAAAGGCTGAAGGCGGCAACTTTGGTAGAGGCGGCCTTTTGCCAGCGCTGGATGCTAGTATCCTACGTTTTCACTCAGTTTCGGAATCCTCTACCCGATGAAAGTCGCCATTATTTCCGGATCGGTCTATGGCACCGCCGAAGAAGTCGCCCGTCACGCCGAATCGCTGTTGAAGGCTGGAGGCCTGGAGGCCTGGCATGCGGCGCGTGCCACCCTGCAGGATCTTGAAGGTTTTGCCCCAGACGCCTTGCTGGCCGTGACCTCGACCACCGGCATGGGCGAGCTGCCGGACAACCTCATGCCGTTGTACTGCGCCATTCGTGACACCCTGCCTGCGGCCTGGCGTGGCCTGCCGGGTGCAGTGATTGCGCTGGGCGACGCCAGCTATGGCGACACCTACTGTGGTGGTGGCGAGCAAATGCGCGAGCTGTTTGCGGAGTTGGGTGTGCGCGAAGTGCTGCCGATGCTGCGCCTGGATGCCAGCGAGACCGTGACCCCGGAAGCCGATGCCGAACCGTGGTTGGCGGAGCTGCTTCAAGCGTTTAAAGCCTGACGGGGCATTTTCGCTTATCCTGGCCTCTTCGCGGGTAAACCCGCTCCCACATGTAGGGCGCAGTTTTCCCAAACTGTGGTGTCCCTGTGGGAGCGGGTTCACCCGCGAAAGGGCCGGCACTGGCTCAATCATTAGCTACTGCGCGGCACCGGCCACTCGCGCAGCAACGCCAACCAAGCCTGCGCCGCCCGTGACAGGTATGCCCCGCGCCGCCAGATAAACGCTATATCCCAACGCAAATCCTGCGGCGAACGCAGCGGCAAACGCACCACCCCAGGGCGCTCAAGCGCTTTTGCCACCACCCGGGGCAGCAACACCACGCCCTGGCCGCCCGCCACCAGCGCTGCCAAAAAATCCGCCTGGCCGCTGCGCCCGCCTTCCTTCGGGGTAAAACCGTGCTGCTGGCACGCCTTCAGCAGCCGGTCATTGAGCACGAAGCTGCGCTGATACAGCAGGAACGGGGTATCGGCCAGTTGCCCCAGGTCCACCTCGTCCAGGCCCGCCAAGGCATGGCCAGCCGGCAGCAGGGCATCCAGCGGTTCGTTGCAAAACGGTTGGTAGTCGAACGCTTCGTCGCTGGGCGTCAGGCTGCCACCCAATTCCAGTTCGCCACTCCTGACTGCCTGCTCGACGCTACGGCTACCGCCTTCGAGCAACTGAATCGCGATATTCGGGTGGCGCCGGCGGTATTCGGCGAACAAACCGGCGAACAAGGCGTCGCTGCCCAGCATGGGCAAGCCCAGGCGCAGCTCGCCACGCTCCATCTGGCTGAGGTCGTCCAGCTCGTTGAGCAGTGCCTGGCGCTGACGCAGCAGGGCCTCGCCACGCTCCAGCACAATGCGCCCGGCTGCCGTCAGGTGCAGCTGCGAGGCCTGGCGCTCCAGAAGTGGCTGGCCCACATCTTGCTCCAGCTGGGCCACCTGCTTGCTTACAGCCGACTGGCTGATGTGCAGGGTGTGCGCCGCCTGGGTGAAACCGCCGCGGTGGACCACTTCGATAAAGCTGCGTAGCTGTTTGAATTCCATGCTCTGATTCCATTATGGAATGGCGATCAGTCTAACAATTCGCTTCTGGCCTAGGCAGCCGAATCTTAAAATAAGGGTCTGTCGAGGAACCCGCATCATGAAACCCGCGTTATTGAAAAAAGCCCTGCGCCTGCTTGTCGAGCTGGCGATCCTTTGTTCTTTGTTCCTGCTCGGAGGACAGCTTGCCAGTTGGCTGGGCTGGCCAATCCCCGGCGGCGTGATGGGCCTGGCACTGTTGTTGATACTGTTCGCTTCAGGTGTGCTCAAGCCGGCCATGTTGCAACTGGGCGCGGGCTGGCTGATGGCCGAGATGCTGCTGTTTTTCATCCCGGCGCTGATGAGCCTGCTGGATTACGGCTCGCTCATCCGTGAAGAAGGCTGGCGCATCTTGCTGGTGATCGCCGTAAGCACGCTGATGGTGATGGTGGTGACTGCCTTGACCGTGGAACTGGTGTGCCGCTGGAGCTTGCGCCATGAGCCTTGAACCCATGCCGCTGTTCTGGCTGGCCCTGACCTTGCTGGCTTACCTGGGCAGCCGTTGGCTGTACCGGCGCAGCAAGCGCTACCTGCTGTCGCCGTTGATCCTGGTACCCGTGCTGCTGCTGGCCGTGGCGGTGCCGCTGCATACCGCCTATGCAGAGTATGCCCGCAATACCCATTGGTTGATGAGCGTGCTCGGCCCGGTGACTGTGGCCTTCGCGGTGCCGATCTGGCAGCAGCGGGCCATGCTGGCGCGCCATTGGCCGGCCCTGATGGTGGGCATGGTGGCAGGCAGCAGTGCCTCGATCGCCAGCTCTTGGGGCCTTGCACACCTGCTGGCGCTGGACAGTGCAACCAGCCTGTCGCTGGTGCCGCGTTCGATCACCACGCCGTTTGCCATGCCCTTGGCCCATGACCTGGGTGGCGTGCCGGAGCTGACGGCGGTGTTCGTGATGTTCACCGGCGTGCTCGGCGCCATGTTCGGCGGCGTGCTGCTGCGCTGGCTACCCCTGCGCACGCCGCTGGCACGGGGTGCGCTGTTTGGCGTCGGGGCGCATGGTGCCGGGGTCAGCCGGGCACAGGAGGTGGGCCGCGAGGAAGGTTCGGTGGCCGGCCTGGTCATGGTCCTGACCGGGCTGCTGAACCTGTTCGCGGCACCGCTGCTGGCCATGCTGCTCTGACCGTTCGGCCACTGACTCGCACAGTCATCAAGCTGGCTGGCAACGCAAGTTTCAGCCCATGGCCTGCTGGCTAGACTCTGCCTCGACATAGAGAGCACATGTATGTGCCGAGGTGACATGCAATGACCGCAGCCTTGCCCTATTCCGCCAACACCACTTCACCGGGACCGTTCTGATGCCTATGGCCGAAATTCCATTGTGCGTCTGGCGTACCCGGGGACAGAGTTTCACTTTCCGGGGCCAGAGCATCCGCTACTGGACCGCAGGGCAAGGAGAGCCCCTGCTTCTGTTACACGGCTTCCCCACTGCCAGCTGGGACTGGCACTACCTGTGGGGGCCCTTGACCCAGCGCTTCCGGGTGATTGCGTGCGACATGCTCGGCTTTGGCGATTCGGCCAAACCGGTCGATCACGCCTACAGCCTGATGGAGCAGGCAGACTTGCAGCAGGCCCTGCTCACCCACCTGCAGGTGGACCAGCCGGTGCACCTGCTGGCCCACGACTACGGCGGCAGTGTCGCCCAGGAGTTGCTGGCGCGGCACCATGAGCAGCGTGCCGACATTGCCAGCTGCGTATTCCTCAACAGCGGGCTGTTCCCCGAAAGCTGTCGCATGCTGCTGATCCAGAAGCTGCTGCTCAGCCGCTTCGGCTGGCTGGTCGGGCGCTCGTTCGGGCGTGACGACCTAGTGCGCAATGTGACCCAGGTCTACGGCCCTTGCACCCACCCCAGCGAAAGTGCCCTGGATGATTTCTGGAGCCTGATCGCCGCCAACCGGGGCACACGCATCCTGCACAAGCTGGTGAGCTACATGCCCGAGCGAAGCGTGCACCGTGAACGCTGGGTCGGGGCGATGCAGCGCAAAGGCGTGCCACTGCGTTTCATCAATGGCGTGGTCGACCCGCTTTCCGGCGCGCACATGCTCGAGCGCTACCGGCAACTGGTGCCGGAGCCGGACACCGTGCAGCTACCCGGCATCGGCCATTACCCGCACACTGAAGCGCCAGTGCAGGTGCTGCGTCACTACCTGGCCTTTCGTGAGCAGCTTGTGAGCTTCTACCCGCAGAAAGTGGCGTGGTCCTGACCGGGCCTCATCGCCCTGCGTTATTGCCAGGCATTCAGCCTGCGTGAGCTTGATTGTCCGCCGCTGGCTTGCGGCGGACACTCGGCTGACCTGAACCTGCCTGGAGCCATGAGCATGAGCGAGCCTGTCCGTCTGCAAGATCGCGTGGTGATTGTCACCGGAGCCGGCGGTGGCCTGGGCCGTGCCCATGCGTTGCTGTTTGCCGCACGTGGCGCCAGGGTCGTGGTCAACGACCTCGGCGGCTCTACCCATGGTGAAGGTGCCAGCGCCTCGGCCGCCGATCGTGTGGTGGAGCAGATCCGCGCCGCCGGTGGCATCGCCATCGCCAACCACGACTCGGTCAGCCAGGGTGCACGTATTGTCGAGCAGGCCCTGGACAGCTTTGGCCGGGTTGATGTGCTGGTGAACAATGCAGGTATCCTGCGTGACAAAACATTCCACAAAATGGACGACAGCGACTGGGAGCAGGTTTACCAGGTGCATGTCGAAGGGGCCTTCAAAGTCACCCGGGCCGCCTGGCCACACCTGCGCGAGCAGAACTGGGGGCGGGTGATCTTCACCGCTTCTACCTCTGGCATCTACGGCAACTTCGGCCAGGCCAACTACGGCATGGCCAAACTGGGCCTGTACGGCCTGACCCGCACTTTGGCGATCGAAGGGCGCAAGCACGGCATCCTGGTCAACGCCATCGCCCCCACCGGTGGCACCCGCATGACCGAAGGGCTGATCCCGCCCCAGGTATTCGAGCGGCTCAAGCCCGAACTGGTCAGCCCGCTGGTGGTGTACCTGGGCAGCGAGCAGTGCCAGGGTACGGGTGAGCTGTTCGAAGTAGGCGGCGGCTGGGTGGGCAAGGTGCGTTGGGAGCGCAGCCTGGGGGTGGGCTTCGATCCGCGCGAAGGCTTTACCCCGGAACAGGTGGCCGAGAACTGGGCACGGATCGGTGACTTTGAGGGTGCGGTGCGCCCGCAGGACAGTTTGCAGGCATTGCAGCAGATGATGGCGAACCTGCAAAAGTACCCGCTGTAGAGAGCTTGCAGGGTACTTTGTGGGAGCGGCCTTGTGTCGCGATTGGGCCGCAGAGCGGCCCCAGGATATCAGCCGCACTGCATAGATTGCCGGGGCTGCAGCCCAATCGCGACACGAGGCCGCTCCCACAGGGACCGCGGCAGCCAGTCGAGAGCGCATGTTGTTCAGGGCAAAAAAAAGGCCGCTGCAAGCCGCAGCGGCCAATCGAGACGTCAGATCAAGGAGCTTCAAAATCTACGTCGGTGAACCTCGCAGGCATGAAAAGCGGGGGGAGAGCCCTTCATGCCGGCCAGTGAGTTAAGAATAAGCGCTTGATCCCGTAGGAAAAATAGCGGCTTATGACATTCACCTTTACGTATCGGGCAATAGTGCCGCAGGCGCTCAGGCAGCGGGCGAGTAGCCCATGCGCCAGCTGGTTTCCCGCGCAGCCGCCAGCAGCCGTTGCGCCGCAGGTCCACGTTCGTCGGCATGGAAGATCGACGTCGGCCCGACCACGGTCATAACCGCCGCAACCTGCCCCATGGCATTGAACACGGGCGCCGACAGTGCATCCACGCCCGGCATCAGCAGCCCGTGCACATGGTGCAGGCCGCGTTCGCGAATGCCCGCCAATACCGCCTGGTAATCGTCGGCACTCTGCTGCAGGGCAGCCAGCTCCCGGTCACGCAACTCCACGGTCTCGCGCTCCGGCAGGTAGGCGGCGAACACCAGGCCGGTGGACGAGGTGAGCAGCGGCAGTACCGAGCCCATCTGCGTGACCACGGTAACTGCACGCACCGCCGGTTCAATGCTGACCACGGTTGCGCCCTGGTTGCCCCACACCGCAATGAAGCAGCTCTCGTTCAGTTCGTCGCGCAGCTGCGACAGCGGCAGTGCGGCAATCTTCAGCACATCGATGCTGCCCAGTGCCGCCAGCCCCACCCGCAATGCCTCACGGCCCAGGCCGTAATGGTTGGTGGCGGCATCCTGCTCGGCAAAGCCACTGGCAATCAGCGCCTGTAGGTAGCGGTGCACCTTGCTCGCCGGCATCTGCACATGTTCCGACAGGCGTGACAGCGAGGTGGAGGGGGAGAGTTCGGCAAGGGCTTTGAGGATGTCTGTGCCAACCTCCGCCGAGCGGACTTTCTGCTTGCCGTTGTCGGCGGAGGAGCTGGCTTTGGTCATGGACATCTGCTTCCGGATTCTTCGAGTCGCGCCTTTATAGCTTGACGCCATGTCCGTAGCAAATTACGTTATTCGTAATCTGATTACGATAAAAACAATGCAGACGCGCTGTCACCCCGCATCGGGCCAGCAGCCAGCTGCCAGCAACGGCTCGGTCAGAGCCCGGAGGCATCGATGACTCGCGACACATCACCCGACCTTCACTACCTCAGCGGCTTCGGCAACGAGTTTGCCAGCGAAGCGCTGCCGGGGGCCTTGCCGGTCGGGCAGAACTCGCCGCAGAAGGCGCCTTATGGGCTGTACGCCGAATTGCTCTCGGGCACGGCGTTCACCATGGCCCGCAGCGAGCTGCGCCGTACCTGGCTGTATCGCATTCGCCCGTCTGCATTGCACCCGCGTTTCGAGCGGCTGGCGCGCCAGCCGCTGACTGCGCCGCTGGGGGCCATCAACCCCAACCGCCTGCGCTGGAGCCCCCAGCCGATACCTGCCGAGCCCACCGATTTCATCGAAGGCTGGCTGCCCATGGTGGCCAACGCCCCGGCGCAGAAACCGGCTGGCGTGAGCATCTACATCTACTGCGCCAACCGTTCCATGGAGCGGGTGTTCTTCAACGCCGACGGTGAACTGCTGCTGGTACCGGAACAGGGCCGCCTGCGCATTGCCACCGAACTGGGTGTAATGGAAGTCGGCCCTCTGGAAATCGCGGTGATTCCGCGCGGCATGAAGTTCCGTGTCGAACTGCTCGACGGCCAGGCCCGTGGCTACATCGCCGAAAACCACGGTGCACCGCTGCGTATTCCGGAACTGGGCCCGATTGGCAGCAACGGCCTGGCCAACCCGCGCGACTTCCTCACCCCGGTGGCGCACTACGAAGAGGCCGAAGGGCCGGTGCAACTGGTGCAGAAGTTCCTCGGCGAGCACTGGGCCTGCGAACTGCAGCACTCGCCGCTGGATGTGGTTGCCTGGCACGGCAGCAACGTGCCGTACAAATACGACCTGCGCCGTTTCAACACCATCGGTACCGTCAGCTTCGACCACCCGGACCCGTCGATCTTCACCGTGCTCACTTCGCCGACCAGCGTGCATGGCCTGGCCAACATGGACTTCGTGATCTTCCCGCCGCGCTGGATGGTGGCCGAGAACACCTTCCGTCCGCCATGGTTCCACCGCAACCTCATGAACGAGTTCATGGGCCTGATCAGCGGTGCCTACGATGCCAAGGCCGAGGGCTTCCTGCCCGGTGGTGCCTCGCTGCACGGGGTGATGAGCGCCCACGGCCCCGACGCCGAAACCTGCGAAAAAGCAATTGCCGCCGACCTGGCGCCGCACAAGATCGACAACACCATGGCCTTCATGTTCGAGACCAGCCAAGTGCTGCGCCCGAGCCAGCAGGCCCTTGAATGCCCGCAATTGCAGGCCGACTACGACAGTTGCTGGGCCACCTTGCCGAGCACCTTCAACCCGAACCGGAGATAACCGATGAATCACACTGCCAATGCCCGTAGCTGGGTCGAGCACGCCAACGGGCACAGCGACTTCCCGCTGCAGAACCTGCCATTGGGTATCTTCAGCCGGCCGGGTGAAGCCAGGCGCTGTGGCGTGGCCATCGGCGACGCGATCCTTGACCTGGAGGCGGTACTGGCCGCCGGCCTGTTCGACGGCGCCGCCAAGGCCGCCGTGGAAGCAACCCGTGGTGGTGCACTGAACGCATTCTTCGCGCTGGGCCGCAGCGCCCGTGTCGCCCTGCGCGAGCGCTTGCAGGTGCTGCTTGGCGAACACAGCGAACACCAGGCGGCGCTGCAAGCCGCGCTGTACCCGGCCAGTGCCTGCCAGTTGCATGTACCTGCGCAGATCGGTGACTACACCGACTTCTACGTGGGCATCGAGCACGCAAAAAACGTGGGCAAGCTGTTCCGCCCCGACAACCCGCTGCTGCCCAACTACAAGTACGTGCCGATCGGTTATCACGGCCGCGCCTCGACCATCCGCACGTCCGGCACCGATGTACGCCGGCCCAAGGGCCAGACCTTGCCGGCCGGGCACACCGAGCCGAGCTTCGGCCCTTGCGCGCGGCTGGACTACGAACTGGAACTGGGCATCTGGATTGGCCAGGGCAATGACATGGGCCAGGCGATCCCGATTGGCGATGCTGCCGAGCACGTAGCCGGCCTGTGCCTGCTCAACGACTGGTCGGCGCGTGATATCCAGGCTTGGGAATACCAGCCCTTGGGGCCGTTCCTGTCCAAAAGCTTCATTACCACCATCTCGCCTTGGGTGGTCACGGCTGAAGCGCTGGAGCCGTTCCGCTGCGCCCAGCCAGCACGCCCGGATGGCGACCCGCAGCCGCTGTCGTACCTGCTGGACAAGCGCGACCAGGCCGCCGGTGCATTCGATATCGAACTCGAAGTGCTGCTGCTGACCGAGCGCATGCGCGAGCAGGGCGCTGCCCCGCACCGCCTGACCCTGAGCAACACCCGCAGCATGTACTGGACCGTGGCGCAGCTGGTGGCGCACCACAGCGTCAACGGCTGCCAACTGCAGCCGGGCGACCTGTTCGGTTCGGGCACATTGTCGGGCGCCACGCCGGGTTCGCATGGCAGCCTGCTGGAGATCACCGAAGGCGGCAAGCTGCCAGTTGAACTGGCCAGCGGCGAGGTGCGCAAGTTCCTCGAAGACGGCGACGAGATCATCCTGCGTGCCCGCTGCAGCCGTGACGGCGTGGCCAGCATCGGCTTCGGCGAATGCCGTGGCACGGTCATCGCGGCCAACTGAGGAGGCAGGGGCATGGAGCTGTACACTTATTACCGTTCCACCTCGTCCTACCGGGTGCGCATTGCCCTGGCACTGAAGGGGCTGGCTTACCAGTCCCTGCCGGTCAATCTGCTACAGGGCGAGCAGCGGGGTGCGGGCTATGTCGCCGTCAACCCGCAGGGCCGCGTGCCGGCCTTGCGTACCGACGGCGGAGAATTGCTGGTGCAGTCGCCCGCGATCATCGAGTACCTCGAAGAGGTTTATCCACAGCCTGCACTGCTGCCGGCCACGGCCGAAGCACGCGCCAAGGTACGTGGCGTGGCGGCAATCATTGGCTGCGACGTTCATCCGCTGCACAACGTCAGCGTGCTCAACCGGTTGCGCCAGGCCGGCCAGGACGAAGGCCAGGTCAACCAGTGGATCGGCCATTGGATCAGCCAGGGGTTGGCAGCGGTGGAGCAACTGATCGGTGACCATGGCTTTTGCTTCGGTGAGCAACCCGGGCTGGCGGATGTGTACCTGATCCCGCAGCTTTATGCCGCCGAGCGCTTCAATATCGACCTCGACAGCTTCCCGCGCATCCTCCGGGTTGCCGCCCTGGCGGCCGTGCACCCGGCATTCGCCAAGGCCCACCCAGCCCAGCAGCCGGACAGCCCGGCTCAGTGAAGCGAACGGTTCGCCGTCGGAAGCTTGCCGATACGCTCGGACAGCTTCAGGCGCTGGACCGGGTCTTCCGTGAGCAGTAACGCATGTTCCAGGTCGAAGCGCTCGGCCTGCGGGCAGTCCAGGTGCTGGTACAGCGAGGCGCGGGTCACGTAATCGCTGACTTGAACGGGGCCCAGCTGCATGATCCGCTCGGCATCGATCAAAGCCGCCAGGTGGTCGTCGTTGCTGATGTGCAACTGGCGCAGGTTGCGTGACAGCCGTTGCAGCATCTGCAGCGGGCTGGCACTGCGCAGGTGCTCTGCAGTCAGGGCAACGTGCGGGCCGAACTGGCGCGCCAGCAGCTCACGGCAATCATTGGGGTACAGGCGCCGGCCACCACAGGGGTCGAGCAGGTGGTCGGCACCCGGCACACGCAGCAGGAAATGCCCAGGGAAGCCCACACCCTCCAGTGGGATGGACAGGCGCCGCGCCAGCTCCAGGGCAAGGATCGCCAGGGTCAGCGGCTGGCCACGGCGGCGTTGCAGCACCTTGTCCATCATCGCGGCCTGGGGGCGCAGGGGGTGGTACTCATCCTGCTGAAAGCCCAAGGCGTTGAGTTGGCGCAGCAGCGGCTGGGCCAATTCGCACACCGGCAGCATCGGCAGGTTGGCGCTGATCTCACGCTGCAGGTCATGCAGCATGGCAAGGCTGGCCGCGGGCTCGACGCTGCGGTCGTGCTCGGCGGCAATCCATAATGCGGCTTCCAGCAGGGCGACAGGCTCGCGTTCCAGGCAGGCCAGGCAGGCTTGACGTGGCTTCATGGGGTATCTCCACACACGCTTGAGTATTAGCTGTGGCGGGCGGTTTCGTCCAGTGGTCCGGCGGCCACGCCAGCTTCGGGGCCGTGCCTATACTGGAAGGAGCACCTCGTGGGGGAGCCTGTCGATGTTCGCACTGATGCAAAGCACCCGTACCCAGTCACTGCACCTGTTCAACGACCCGGCGACGGGCCTGAAAGCGGTTGTGGCGATCCACAGCGAGCAGCTGGGCCCAGCCATGGGCGGTTGCCGCTATCTGCCTTACGCCGATGACGAAAGCGCCATGACCGACGCCATTCGCCTGGCCCAAGGCATGAGCTACAAGGCGGCGCTGGCGGGCTTGCCGCTGGGTGGCGGCAAGGCGGTGATCATGCGCAACCCGCATGTAGAGAACCGCGCCGCGCTGTTCGAGGCCTTTGGCCGCTTCATCGATACCTTGCATGGGCGCTTCATCATCGCCGTGGACAGCGGCACCTCGACCCTGGACATGGACTGCATCGCCCAGAGCACACCCCATGTGACCAGCACCACGGCCTCCGGTGACCCCTCGCCACATGCGGCGATGGGGGTGTTCGCCGGCATCCGCGCCACCACCTCGTTCCGGCTGGGCAGCGATGACCTCAGAGGGCTGCGGGTAGCGGTACAGGGGCTGGGCAATGTCGGGTATGCGCTGGCGGAGCAACTGCATGCGGTGGGCGCGGAGCTGCTGGTCAGCGACCTGGACCCAGGGCGTGTGCGCTTGGCGATGGAGCAGTTCGATGCAAAACCTGTGACCAACGATGCGTTGATCAGCACCCCTTGCGACATCTTCGCACCCTGCGGCGTGGGGCCGGTGCTGAACGGGCAGAGCGTGATGCAGCTGCGCTGCGCGGCAGTGGCGGGGGCGGCCAACAACCAGCTGACTACCTTGCAGGTGGCAGACCAGTTGGAGTCCCGCGGGATACTGTATGCGCCAGACTACGTGATCAATGCCGGTGGGCTTATCTACGTGGCGCTGACCCACCGTGGCGAGGACCTGGGCACCATTACCGCGCACCTGGCGCGCATTCCTTCACGGCTGACCGAAGTGTTTGGCCATGCGCAGGCGGAAAAGCGTTCGCCGGCGCGGGTGGCGCAGATGCTGGCGGAGCGGTTGTTGTATGGCTGATGGGTTTCGTGCTGTTTGCACTGGCCCTATCGCCGGCAAGCCAGCTCCCACAGGTAGGGTGCCATCTTTTGGCTGTGCGCTGTACCTGTGGGAGCTGGCTTGCCGGCGATGAGGCCAGTGCAGGTATTTACTCTGCTGCGGGCGCTTCGAGCAGTTCGGCCAACGCATCCGGTTGGCTCTTGAACGCCCGAGCGAACACATCGCGGTTCTTGGCCATGTAGATACCGGCTTCCTCGACCTGCTGCTCGGTCAGCGACGGCACCGCTTTGTGCAGCACTTCAGCGAGGCGCTCGGCCAGTTCGAGCATCTTGTCGTGACGGTCTGCTTCGGCCTTATCCATAAACAAGTGCCCCGGGTCGCGGCTGCTGCGGTACACCACTTCGACGGCCATTCATCACCTCTATGCCTTTTTGCTGGTTGTGTTGCGGCTTACTGTATCTATATACAGTAATGGCAATGTTGGTTGGTTCGCAAGCAGAAATTGTAGCGTGGCCAAGGGGAGCAGTACCTGTGGGAGCGGGTTCACCCGCGAAGTGCCGGCCCAGGCGACCTGTCTTCTTGCCATGCCCAAAGTGCCTTGCGGCAATCGGTAGCCTTCCAAGACAGGGGCCTGGCCCTTTAACTGCATGGCACAAGCGTCACACGGGTGACGCATCATCCTTAAAGTCGTATCGGGGAATGGAACATCGTGAACATCAAATGGGCAGAAAAACTGCGCAAGGGCCTGCACGGCTCGGCCGACTCGCTGGGCAACCTGTGCGTCGAGGCGTTCCATTACCTGGCGTTGTTCGGCATTGGCGCGATCACCGCCTACGCGGCGGTGGCGACGTTCCTGGAAATGCTGGGCAAGGGCGGGATCAGCGTCGATGACATCCTGCTGCTGTTCATCTACCTGGAGCTGGGGGCGATGGTCGGTATCTACTTCAAGACCAACCACATGCCGATCCGCTTCCTGCTGTACGTGGCCATCACCGCGCTGACCCGCCTGCTGATCGGCGATGTCTCGCACCACAAGGCACCGGACGAAGGGTTGCTGTACCTGTGTGGGGGCATCCTGTTGCTGGCGTTCTCGATCCTGGTGGTGCGCTACGCGTCGTACCGCTACCCCTCGACCAAGGTGCTGGATGCCAATGGCAAGGCAGTGGAGGAGGGCAAGTAGCCCTCAGTTGGCAACGAAATGGCGCGGCTCGTGGCGGGCGTCACGGGTCAGCGCGGCCAGCACCTGCATGGGGTTCTGGCTAAGTTCGATCGCAAGGCCCAGGCGGATGCTGTCGATCACCCGTTGCAGGCGCACCGGGTCGTTGCGCTGGGCCTGGGTGATGAGGCGCTTGGCGACCACGCCGGCGTCGTCCGAGAGGGTCAGCATGATGCTGCCGTCGAGGTTGGCGATGCTCAGGTTGACCCGGTATTCGGGGGCGAATGCAGCACTGATTCGGTCGAAAGGGTTGTTCATGCCTGGGGCCCTGCGAAGAATGTCTGCAGAAGTTGACCGGGCACAGCCAGGTTGGTTCCTGGCAGGCAATTAGCCATTATCGCAACTACACTCCTTGAATCGCAGCCGCGACGCATGGCCAGTGGCCGGCAAAGGAGTGCCCGTGGTTCCCTCATCTGCTGCCCGTCAACGTGGCGCAATTGGCCTCATGGCGGTGATAACCCTGGGCCTTGCCCTGTTGTTCATGCTGGTGGTGATCGACAGCGGCCGCCTGTACCTGGAGCAGCGCAAGCTGCAGCGCGTTGCCGACATGTCGGCGCTGGAAGCGGCAGGCCAGTTTGCCGTGTGCACCGGCAGCGGGCCCCAGGCCAACGCGATTGCCCGCACCGCCGCCACCCGCAACGGCCACGCGGCCAGCAACCTGCTGACCGCCAGTTGCGGGTACCTGCAGACCGGCGCCAACAGCTTGCGCACCTTCACCAGTGACAACAATCGCAATGAAGCCATCCGGGTGGATGTGAGCAGCACGGTGCCCACCAGTGTTGCGACGGGGGTGTATAGCCTTGCGCAGGGCAGTGGTGTGCCGTTGACCACGACCTTGCAGGCGCATGCAGTGGCATCGTCGCCTCTGCCGCCGCAGGCGATGTTGAGTATTCGCAGTACTTTGTTAACTGTGGATTCTCGGCAATCTCTATTGCTCAAGCGATGGATTGAGTTCCTGGGAGGCTCCGCTGAGATAAATTTGCTCGGCTGGCAAGGTATCGCAAAAACTGATGTGAACCTGCTTAGTTTTCTCGATCAACTGGCCTTGGACCTAGGTGTCACGGTCGGCGACTACCAGGCATTGCTTGTAGCAAACGTCAGCTCTGCTGAGTTGCTGGAAGCGATGGTCAAAGTGTTGCAGCAGAGCGGAGCTGCCGCTGATGTTGTGACCAATCTTGGCAAGGTTAAACTGGACATTGATGAGCTCAGGTTAGGCGAAATTCTGGACTTACAGAATGGCACCACTCAAGCCGGTCTTGATGCAAGCATCCACGCACTGCAAATGGTACAGGCAGTGATTGAGCTGGCCACCAAGCGTCATGGTGCTACGGTTGACTTGTCGATTGATGTTTTGGGGTTGGTTAATGGGCGGGTGCGTTTCAAGGTGATCCAACCCATGCAGTTTTCAGCGGTGGGTGACCCTCGTACTGATGAGTTGCGTGTGCACACGGCTCAAATCCCTGCAATGATTTCGCTGGACGTGCCTCTACTGACCACAGTCTTTGGGTTGGCTGAAGCTCTGGCCGATCTCATTTCACCCTTAACCAATATCATCAATAACCTGCTCAGTCTTAATTTAGTCACTACAGTGAAGTCAGTGCTCTGTCTGGTAGGGGTGCCCTGTACAGTCAGCGACATCATCCTTGTTCCTAACAAGTTTCAGATTGATATTGGTCTACAGGTTGCAGAGGCGACTGCGCGCCTTGATCCCAAATCTGCAGATACCTTCAGTTGTTCACCCAAGCGTTTGACAACTCAGACCCAGAGCTCGGGTCTCAAAATAGCTATTGGGCAGTTTGAATCTACGGATGCGTTTTTTACCGGTGGTACAACGGTGGTCAAAGCGTTACCCCTCATCGATATAGGCACTAAGCGGTGTACGCGGTTTCTGGTTTTCCCTGCTACTTGCGAGAGCCGTGTACCTTATGCAGGTGGCGGCCTGGGTATGCGGGTCAACAGCAAGGTGTTGAGTACAAGTTTGAATGAACGTCCGCTGGTGTTTACGTCACCACCCAATATCGGCGCCGATCCTTTGTTCAACCCCATTCCGTCGGTCAACGACAACGTCGTCGGCAGCCTCAGCGAAACCCTGTCGGGGGTACATCTGGAAGCCTACAAACCTACCGGCAACAGCGGCCTTGGCGAAGTATTGGTTATCGTCACCAACGTACTCAACGACGTGAAGGACATCCTTGATCCCCTGATCAAAAACCTGCTCAGTCCGTTGCTCGATCCAATAATAAACGTGCTGCTGAAAGTATTGGGCATCGACCTGGTCAACGCCGAAGTCGGCGCCAACCTCAGTTGCTCTGGCGGCCGCGCTCAGCTGGCACTGTAAAGCGGCAACCACACCCGCAAGCACGCACCTTCGTTGCAGTTGTGCGCTTCCAGCCGGCCGCCCATTGCTTCGACGATGCTGTGGCTGACCGACAAACCCAGGCCGGTGCCCATGCCGGCGGGCTTGGTGGTGAAGAACGGTTCGAAGATGCGTTCGAGCAGGCGCGGGTCGATGCCGCCGCCGTTATCTTCCACCAGCAGGCACAGTTGCCCTTCCTCGACGCGCTGGCTCACACTGATCCGCGGCTTGGCAACCCGCCGTTCGAGCAGCGCATCACGGGCATTGACCAGCAGGTTGATCAGTACCTGTTCGAGCTGGTCCTCATGGCCCAGTACTTCCGGGCACAGGTCGGGCTCTTCGATGTGCAATGCCACGCCTTTGCCGCTCAACCCTTCAGCCAGCAACCCCAGCGCACCGTGCACTGCTACCCAAGCCGCGAACACATGCTGTTCGACCTCGGAGCGGCGCCCATAGGTGCGCAGGTGCTCCACCAGGTGCGCCACGCGCTCGACCTGGGCGTCGATGCGTTGCAGCTTGCCCGTCACATACTCGGCATCGACCTCACCGCTTTCCAGGCGCTTGAGGGTATTGACCAGCGCCAGGCGCATGGTGCTCAACGGCTGGTTGATTTCATGCACCAGGCCCGTTGCCAATTCGCCCAAGGTGGCCATCTTGGCCCCTTGCAGCAGTTGCTGCTGGCTGTGGCGTACCTCGGTATTGTCGCGCCCCACCGCCTGCACTTCCTGCAACTGGCCGTGCTCATCGAACAAGCCACGCTCGGCCCACACCCACCAGGCTGCCCTGCGCCCAGGCAGTTGCAGGCAGATTTCGGCACTGGCCAAGGGCTGCGCCGGCGTCAACCGCGCCAGGCGCTGGAGAAAAGCCGCACGTTGGCTGTCGGATAGCCACTGACCAAGGTTCATGCCCCTCAATTGTTGTGGTGCGCACTCCAGCTGTTCGGCTAGCGGGTGGTTGCCAAACAGCAGTTCGAGGTCTGGGCGGTAGCGGCAGATCATGGCCGGCGAGTCTTCTACCAGCACGCGGTAGCGCTCCTCGCTCTGGCGCACCTGCTCGGCCGCCTCGGTCGCTTCGCTGACGTCCAGCCACAGGCCGACTGCCTCGACAGGCTGGCCCAGGTCGTCACGCAGCAGGCGGGCTTCGTCCAGTATCCAGTGGTAGCGGCCAAGGTGGTCGCGCAGGCGGTAGCGGCTGCGGGCCTGGCCGTCGCGCAACAGCGTGCGGGTGCGTTCCAGCCACAACCAGCGGTCGTCGGGGTGCAGCGTCTGGCCTGGCTGGCGGGCCTGTTCGCTGTCCGGCTCCCAGCCCAACAGTGGCGTCAGGCTGGCGCTGAAGAATTCACTGTGCAGCGCGCCTTCGGCATAGCGCTGGACGTAAATCACGGCGGGTGAGCTGGCGATCAGGTTTTCCAGCCGGGCGCGCGCGGCCCCGGCCTGTAGCTCCTGGGCCTTCAACGCGCTGATATCGAGCAGAAATCCTTGTACCTGGCGGCCTTGCACCTGGCCGACCCATTGTAGCCAGCGCGGGCTGGTCAGGCTGTTGGCGGGCAGAAGGCGCAGGCTCAGGTTCAACGCAATGCCTTCGCGCAGTTGCTCCAGCGCCATGCGTGCGGCTTCGCGGTCGGCCGGGTGCAAGCGCCCCAACCATTGCTCGGCGGTGGCTTCCGGCGGTAAGCCCAGGCGCAAGGCCAGGGCCGGGTCAAACTGCAGCGGGCCCTGCAGGGGCCATGACCACCAGCCAGCGCCCAGCTGCTGTTGCAGTTCATCCAGGTGGCGCGAGCGTTGCCGCAACTGCTGCTGACGCAGGCGAGTGAGCAGGGGCTCGATCAGCGCCTGCAGCAAGGCAGCGACCGTTTCGCTGGTCGGCGGCCGTGGCGCGCCCGCGCACAGCAACCAGGCCTGCACGGTATGGCCGTGCAGGTAGGGCACGGCCAACAATGGCAAACCGGCGCACGATGGCTGCAACAGCGGGTTTCCAGCAGCTATTTCACGGCCCCGTGGCGGTAGTGTTTGCAGCCAGGGGCGCAAGCGCTCGTCCTCGGCCCAGGGCCAGTCGTTGTCGCTGCAGGTGTAGGTGTACCAGCCGCTATCGCCCGGCAGCATCAGGCGCACAGAGCCGGCATGCCAGTGCTCGGCGAGTTGCTGCAGTTGTTCGGTGGCTGTCAGCAGCAGGCGTTCTTCGTCGCAGTCGCGCAGGCTGCGGCCAAGCTCCGTTGCCAGCTTCTGCTGGGTGAGGCGATGGCCGTGCTGTTCGCGTTCGCCCAGCAGGTCACCGATATCGAACACCTGCAGCAGCCAGCCATCGGCCTGTCGCTGAAGCCAGCCACGGGTGTGCAGGGCAGGGCCGTGCACGGTCGCAAAATCAAGGTCCAGCGGTTGCCCCTGCCAGTCGGCGGGGGGGCCTTCAAGTACCAGCCAGCTTTGCCGTTGCAGGTAGTCATGCACACGCGGGGCGCTGTGTGAGTTTGCAGGCAGCACCGTGCGCAAGGGCCCGGCCAGGCGCAGCACATGCCCTTGGTCATCCAGCCAGAGTTGCAGGCCCACCGCTTGCGGGGCAGGCTCGGGCTGCGTGGTGGCCGGGCCGCCCAGCCAGCGATCGAACAGGCCGCTCATAGCTGCAAGCTCGCTTCGGCCCGCAGGCGATCGGGCAGGCGCGGCACTTCACCGATCAGCGGCAGGACCAGCATCGGCAGCACGTTGGTCAGTTTCGTTTTGGGGTAATTGATGGTCACGGTCAGCAATTTGTTGGCGCCCAGGGTTACCTGCGCGTCACTGGCGGGCTGGAAGTTGAACGCGGCGGGCATCCACTGCAACTGTTGGCCGATGACCTGGTGGGCCAGGTTCTGCACATCGGTGGTGTAGCTGGCGCTGTTCGGGTCCAGGGCCACGCAGCGCCGCACGGCCTCGGCGCTGGCCTGGTTGAATGACTGCAGCATCAGCATGGGCAAGGTGTAGCTGACCAGGCCGTAGAACACCGCGAAAAAAATCATGAAGACGGCCGCGAACTCAATGGCCGCTGCGCCGTTTTGCCGTTTTGCCGGGCCTGCTTTCATGATTGCGTCTACCCTGACCATGAATCCTGAGTAACAGCATAGAACCGATCGACGAACAGGGATGGCCAATTGCCTATACACAGCCTTGCAGTGCTTGTCTGGCTTGCGTTGTGCGCCGGTCAGGATGCCCGGGAGCGGCAGATTTCCAATGCCCTTACGCTCGGTGTTGCCGCCTGTGCGCTGGCCTGGCTGCTGGCCACCGGGCATAGCTGGCTAGGTGCCAAGGGCAGCGATGCGGCATTGGCTTTCGTCATCGTTTTACTACTGACGCTGCCTGGCTACATGCTCGGCCAGTTCGGGGCTGGGGACGTCAAGCTGCTTGGCGCGCTGGCGCTGGCTACCAGCGTGGACCACGTTCTCGGTACCTTCATTGGTGCCGGAGTGGCACTGGTGGCCTGGCAGATGGTGCGGCGCAGGGCACGCCAGCCGTGGGAGAAGAGGCCGTTTGCGCCTTTTTTGCTGGCCGGTTTTGCCGTTTCGCTTGCCTGGCTTGAGTATCGCGTCGCCTGTTAGATCGAGCGCCGCCCGCGCGGCGCATCGCGACGCAAGGCCGCTCCCACATTTGTTTCGGGCCAATCCCGCTTGTGCCATTGGCGCGCGACCCCTTGTGTGTTCCATTCGATATCGAAGGTTGCGTCGCCGCTTCTCTGCAATCTCCAGCCGTGCACCCAGGGAGCGCGCGCCGATGGCGCAGGAATAACTGGCCCGAAACAGATGTGGGAGCGGCCTTGCGTCGCGATGCGCCGCGCGGGCGGCGCTCGATCTCCCAGGCGACGCAAAAATACCCGCGAACTAATTATTCCGCTCTGTCATCTTGGTCCAGCGGTAGAAGTCGGGGATTTCGTACTTGTAAGTATCCAGCCAGCGCTGCATGGACTGGTCACGCTCCCGCGCGGTTTGCACCTGCAGGCGCGTGGATGCCTGCTCGCCGCTGGACTGCACGCGCAGCAGCCGTTCGGTGGCCGTTTCGTCCGCAGCGGCATGGCGCGGGTATTCCTCGGCCATCAACGTCGCGCTGCCTACGCAGCAGGCCAGTAGCATCACGTACCTGATCATGATCACCTCCGCGTATCAATTGACCATCATGTCCGGGGCCCTGGCCGATGCAATCGGGCCTCGGCCGCCGGCCTTGATCTTGCCGGCCCGCGCCTGGGCTTCGGCAAATTGCCCGGCTTTGAGCTGCAGGCGGCCGACCAGGTCGGTGGCCTGCAGCCAGTTGTCCTGCACCAGCGCCAAGGTCACCAGGTTGACCGCAGACAGCGTGTTGTCGTCCTTCAGTTCGATTGCCGTCAGCAACTCGAAGCGCGCCTGGTCATAGCGGCCCAGGTTCATCAACACCACGCCCAGATCGTTGCGCACCCGCTCGTCGGTAGGCGCAAGCCGTACGGCGCGTTGCAGGTTTTGCAGGGCCTGTACGTCGTCACCGCGGGCCGATGCCAGTTGGCCCAGGCCGTGCTCGCCTTCGGCAGCCAGGCAACCGCCGAGCAGGCTGCGGTACAAGGGCTCGGCCTCGCTGAGGCCAAGCAGCCGTGACACCTTGGCCTTGCGCAGGCGCACCTGGTCGAAGGTGTCCGGCAGTTGCTGCAGGTGGGCAAGGCTGGCGTGCGGGCGCCCGTCGTTGAGCATTTCGTCTGCCAGGTTCAGTGCCAGTTGCTGGTCGGCGTCCGGCTTGTTGCAACTGGCGGTGGCGAACAACTGGCGCAGGCCTTCGGGCTGTTGCCCGGCGCATCCGGTCAGCAACACCAGGCTTGCGCACAACAGGATTGTCTTCATCAATCAGTCCTCATGGGCTCAACGCCCGCGCCAATGCAGAAAAGCCTGGCCCGGCAAGGACAATGAGCAAGGCCGGAAACAGGAACACCATCATCACTGCCGACATCTTTGCCGACATCATCGATACCCGTTCTTGCAGGCGGGTCAGGCGACGGTCGTCGAGCAGCGCCTTCAGTGCCTGCAACGACTTCATTGCGCCGCTGCCCTGTGTCAGCAACTGGCGCAGGATGACGCAGGTATCGGTGAACTCATCCACAGCCAGCAACTGGGCGACCTTTTCCAGCTCCGGGCCGAGCGCCATGCCCGAATCCACCCGCTGCAGCACCTGGCGCAGCTCTGCGCTGATGTGCGGGATCAGCGTCCGGCCTTCGTGGCTCAGCACGCGCAGGGCCTGTTCAACGGCCAGGCCGGTCTCGAAGAGAATCCGCAGCAAGGGGATCATCAGGCTGACCTCTTCTGCGATGCGCCGCTGGCGACGGGCCGCAGCCACGGCCAACAGGCGTTTGGGCAACAGGTAACCGACGCCCAGTGCGCACAATGGCCAGACCATCCAGCCGGCCGCGGCGCTGCCCTTGAACCCCTGTTGCAACAACAGCGTCAGCGCCACGGCCAGCAGCGGCAGGCCCAGCTGAACAGCGGCAAACAGGGCGCGCTGGCGGCTGCGGCGCCAGCCGATCCGCTCAAGCAGGGCCTGGCTTTCGCCGTCGAATTTCTGTAGCCGCTGCCCCCACGCGCTCCTGCCCAGCCACTGCAGCCAGTCGCCCAGGCGTTCGTCGCGGGTCAGTCGCCCTTGCAGACGTCGGGTCACCAGTACCCGCGCTCGCCATTGGCGAATAACCTGCAGACCAAACAGGCTGGCGGCGATGAACAGGCACAGGGCGCAGATCAGCAAGGCCATGATCACAGGCTCCTCATCATTCGCCACAGCACCAGGCAGCCGAGCACCTGCAGGGCAAAGGCCAGCAACAGCATCATCTGGCCGCTGCTGTCGCGCCACATGGCCAACAGGTAATGCGGGTTGGCCATCATGAAGTAGCCGACCATGGCCAGCGGCAACGACCCGAGAATGATCGCGGTAATGCGGGTTTCGCCGGTCATCGCCTTGAGCTGACGCGCCCCTTGTTCCCGCTCGCGGATCAGCTTGATCAGGTTTTCCATCAGTTCGCTGGCATTGCCGCCGTAGCGCTGGTTGATGCGCAAGCCGAGGGCGAACAGCCGCAGTTCGTCCTGCTGGTGCAGTTCGGCCAGCTCGCTCACGGCATCCTCCAGCGCCACGCCCAACTGTACGTTGCGCCGCACCCGCGCCATGGCGGAGCGCAGGGGGTCGCGGCTGCTGTCGATGCCGCCAAGCACCGCGTCATTGAGGGTGCGGCCGGCCTTCAGGCTGCGAACGCTGTAGTCCAGCAGGCTGGGCAACTGGTCGACGATTTGCCGCATCCGCCGGCGGCTTTGCCAGCTCAGGGTCAGGTACGCCAGGGTCGGCAGGCCGACCAGCAGCATCAAGGCGGCCACCCAGCCGGCAACGATCAGCGCCAGCAGCACCACGGCCAGCCACGCCAGTAACCAGCGTTGTGGCTCAAAGTCGATAGCCCCCAAACCGGCGCGTTGCAGCAGGGCGTCGAGCCATTCGCGCCGGGCGGTGCCATTGCGCACAATGCTGAACGCCCGCCCCAGGCGTTGCAGGATGCGCTCTTCGTGCCGCTTGTACAGGCCACGGCGCAGCAGCAGCAAGGCCACGCCCAGCAACAGCGGGGACAGTGCCAGCAGCACGGGGCCGGTCACAGCAGGCCCTCTGCGTGCAGCTTGCTGCCTGCCGGGTTGGGGGCTTCGCGCAGAAAGGTATCGCCGCCACGACGATCGAGGCGGAACAGGGTGTTGGTCACGTACACCTCATCGCGCACGCCGACCACTTCCAGCACCTCGCTGACGCAGCGTCGGCCATCGGGCAGGCGGGTCAGCTGGATCACTACATCCAGCGCCGCGCAAACCATTTGCCGCATGGTCTTTTCGGCAATCTGCCGGCCGCTCAGGCCGACCAGGGTTTCCAGGCGCAGCAGCGCATCCTGTGCGGTGTTTGCGTGCACCGTGCTCATCGAGCCATCGTGGCCGGTGTTCATTGCGGTGAGCACGTCGAGCACTTCGCTGCCGCGTATCTCACCCAGGATGATGCGGTCGGGCCGCATGCGCAGGGCGTTGCGGATCAGTTCGCTGGCTTTGACTTCGCCATGCCCTTCGGCATTTGGCGGGCGGGTTTCCAGGCGCACCACGTGGGGATGGTGCAAATTCAGTTCGGCGACGTCTTCGATGGTCACCAGGCGTTCGCGAGGCGCGATCATCTGGCTGAGGATGTTCAGCAAGGTGGTCTTGCCGGTGCCGGTACCGCCGCTGACCAGAATGTTGCAACGTTTGCCCACGGCGCGCTCGAAGAAGTCGAAGATGTGCTGGTCGATGGCGCGGGTGGCCAGCAGGTCGGCACTCTTGAGCATGTCCTGGCGGAACTTGCGGATCGACAGGCACGGGCCGTCCAGTGCTACAGGCGGAATGATCGCATTCACCCGGCTGCCATCGGGCATGCGTGCGTCGACCATTGGCGAGGATTCATCCAGGCGCCGGCCAAGCGGGGCGAGGATGCGCTGCATCACACGCTCCACATGGTGGGCGTCGATAAAGCGCAGGTCGGTTTGCTGCAACAGGCCCGCCCGTTCGACGAACACCCGGTGCGGCCCGTTGACCAGGATTTCCGTGACGGTGGGGTCACGCAGCAACACTTCCAGCGGGCCGAAACCGGTCAGCTCATCCACAAGCTCTTCGGCCAGGCGCTCCATTTCGTAGCGCGACATGGCCAGGCGTAGCCGCGCGACGTAATCGCCCACCTGCTCCAGCACGAACTGGGTCAGCGCTGGCCGGGCGCCTTCGAGCAGGTTGCGGCCGCTGTCCTCGATGGCGTCGATGGCAAAGCGGTGCAGCGCACGCTTTAGCGCGTAGGGGTCGCCGGAGGCGTGTTGCTGGCCCCCAAAGGGTTGGTCATTGCTCATTTGCTCCCCCAAAGCCGACGCAGCCAGGTGAAGGCGGGTGGTGCGAGGTTTTCCGAGCGCCGTGCCAGGCGTTCGCCCAGGCTGCGCAGGGCTTGAGTGAGGTTTTCACGCGGGGCCAGTTCGAACAGGCTCAGGCCTTGGTTTTTCACGTTCAGGCGCACTTCCGGGCTGTAGGGGATGGCCTTGAGCAAGGGCAGCCCATAGCGTTTGGCCAGGGTATCGGCGTCGGGTGCAACGTTGTTCAGATAGCGGTCCACCAACAGGCTGGCGTGCTCCAGCTTCATGCCGTGGTCACGCCACAGGTCGAGCACTTCAAGGTTGCGCCGGCAGTCGAGGATGTTCTGGTCGGTGTAGACGATCAGTTTGTCGCAATGGCTCACCAACGTGCGCAGGGCTTCGCTGTCGGCATGCCCGGTCAGGTTCACGACGATGTGCTGGAAATGCTGGCGCAGGGCGCTCAACAGCATGTACAGCTCGGCGGCGCTGGTCTGCTGCAGCGGGTCGTCGGCCTCGGCGTAGGTCAGCAGGCGCAAGCCTTTCTTGTCGCGCGTGAATGCGCTGTCGATCAGTGTGGTATCGAGGCGGCGCAAGTGGCGCAGGGCGTCGCCGAAAAAGAACGAAGCCTCCAGGCCGAGCAGTGCCAGGCTGTCGCCACGCGGCAGGCCCAGGTCCAGCAACAGGGTTTGCTGGCCGCTCTCCTGCACCACCCGGGCCAGGTGGGTAGTGAGCAATGCCCCGTCGGCACTGCTTTGTACGCCGAACAGTACCGTCAGTCCGCCGAGGGCGGGGTTGCTGGCCACCGCCGGCATGCGCTTGCCCAGGCGGCGCACCAGCCCGGCCACTTCGCTTGCGCGCGAGCCATAGGCGACGAAGTCGCGGGCGCCAGCGCGCATGGCGTGCAGCACCAGTTGGTTGTCCATGCCATCGCCGAGGGCGACGATCGCCAGCATCGGCTTGGCCTCCAGCACCCCCTCGATCAAGGCGCACTGGCTGACCAGTTGTTCGCGGTCCAGGCCGATGAACATCAGGTTGCTGAAGGTGGCGTTAACCAGCGCCAGCAGCTCGTCGAGGCTGCCGGCGCTGGCACCGATCACCTGGCCTTGCGGCGCCAGTGCGCCTTGCAGCCAGTGCAGGTCCTCCTCGTTGCGGGTGATGGCGAGGAAGGTGGGGTTCAGGCTCTCGTTCATTGGGATAACCCGCCTTGACCATCGAAGTTGCCGTTCTCCAGGAAGAACAGGCGCCCCCAGCTGGGGTCGTAGGTGCGCAGGTTCTCGCCCGGCAGTTGCGGCAGCCGGACGTTGGCGGCCAGCGGCTGGACCAGGTGCGGGGTGACGATCATCAGCAGTTCGGTTTCTTCGCGGCGCATGGCCGAGTTGCGGAAGAACGCGCCCAGTACCGGCAGGCTACCCAGGCCAGGCAGGCGATCTACGGCGGAACGGGTGTTGTTGCTGACCAGGCCGCTGATGATGAAGCTCTCGCCATCGGCCAGGGCAATGCTGGTGTCGGTGCGCCTTACCGTCAAACCCGGCACCTGCGTGCCGGCGATGGTCACCACGTTGCTGTAGTCCAGCTCGCTGACTTCCGGCGCCACCTTGAGGGTGATCCTGCCCTGGCTGATGACGGTGGGTGTCAGCGCCAGGCGTACGCCAAATTCCTTGTATTCGATCGACACGTTGTCGCTGCCCGCGCTGGGCACCGGGATCGGAATTTCGCCGCCTGCCAGGAAGCTTGCTGTCTGGCCACTGAGCACGGTCAGGCTCGGGCGGGCCAGGGTGTAGGCGAAGCCGCTGTTTTCCAGGGCGTTGATCATGGCCAGGAAGCGGCTGCTGCCGCCGCCCCAGACGATGTTGAAGACGGTGTCGTCGAGGGGGATCGACGGGGTTACGTTGGGGACCGAACCGGGGCTGACGGACGTGCCGGGCACGGTGCCCGGCGAGCCGATCAGGCTATTGTTGGAGCCTTTGAAGAACAACCGTGCACCGGCCTCCTTGTATTTGGTGCGGCGTACTTCCACGAAGCGGATGTCGGCCTGCACCTGGCTTATCAGTTGCGCATCCTGCGACGGCAAAAAACTGTCTTCGGCCATGTCGGCACTGGCCCGGCCTTTGACGAACACCATGGCCCGGTGCGGTGACGGGGCGCATGCTGTCCACAGCATCAGGGTGGTATTGCCTTGGCCCACCGCGGTAATTACCACGCCGCGCTCTCCGCTGGCCTGTACATCGGCCACCTTGGGCTCGCCCACGGCTACCCGGCTGATCGCCAGCGGCAGGCGCAGTTCCTGCTGCAGGCCCTGGTCTATCTCGATGACCGACGGCAGCTGACTGATCGCTTCGCAGCCTTTGCCCGCCGCCTGCGCCTGGGGCAACAGCGCGGCCAGCAGCCCGGTACAACATGCTTGTCTCAAAAAGGAACTACGCATCGCTGCATCCTTGCCGGGTCAGGGGGTTTTATTCGTATCGTCAGCCTGTGCGCCACGGATGATGTGCATGGCGGGTGTGGGTTTACTGGCCGCCAGGCTGGCAGCGTTGGCCACCGGCGACTGGGACAGCTGGCTGAAGCGGTAGAGTTCGCGGTTGGCGGCTTCTACCTGCGGTTTGGTATCGGGCTCGTTCCAGTACCGAGCCAGGCGTTGTTCATCGGCACTGCGCACGGCCAGGCGCAACGTGCCGGCCTGGGCAGCCAGCATCAAGCGGCTGGCCAAGGCCTCGGGTACTGCCAGCGCTACAGTGCGGGTGCCGTTGCCGCTCATGCTGGCCTGTTCGCGCCGGGCCTTTTGCTCTTCGGCGGTCTGCGCCGGGCGGCCATCGTTGGCCAGGCCCGTCTGCTCGCCGACGCTGAGCACGCGCAAGGCCGGCAGCACCACCTGGGCGGAGGACTGAGGGTTGTTGGGCTCTTCACGCAGGAACAGCAACACGTCCACGTAGTCACCCGGGCGTACTTGGCCGGCAGCGCCGACCACTTCGTCCACACCGACTGCCACGGCGCGCTCGTTGGCGCGGATCATCCGCGCCAGCGGGCCGCCGGCCTGGAAGCTGGACTCATCCAGCCAGGTGCCCGCAGCAAGTGGCCTGGCGCTGGTTCGCCCGATCACCTGGGCGGTTTGCTGGTAGGCCCCGGCGGGGGCTACCTGCAGGCGCTCGATCAGCACATCGTCTTCAGTGACCGGCGTATTGGCGGGCAGTGCCTTGCGCAGGACGACGACGGCTGTACGCAGTGGTTCCGGTGGCGCGGTGGGGGGTGGGGCGACGGCGACAACCGGTTGTTCGCCCGCCGGGGTTACCGGTGCAGGCACGGCCGCAGGGCGGCTGAGCACAATGCCCCAGTAGCCTGCCAGCAGTGCTGCCAGCAGGAAGAATGCCGCCAGTATCAGGGTCAAGCGACTACTCATCTCAGCCTCCCTGCACGCGTCGACTGATGGCAAAAAGTCACTATTTCGCTATAGGACGGTAGCCCAGCCATCACCATTTGCCATGAGCTGGAGTGGTTTTTTTCGGGATCTTGATTAAGTCGAGGCAATACAGTGGGTTAGCATTTTTATGGGTGTTAATTCTCGGTAATTAATACTTTGTAATTAATCCTTTAATACATTTGCAGACCTCTCCAGCTTGACGATGCTGATGGCAAATAGGTGTCACTTTGATACCACCATCGCCGGCATGCATGCCGCAAGGAGCTGAGCCATGAAACTGTTCATTCTGCACTGCATGAACTTCCTGCATCGCAAGGACGGAGCATCCGGTATCGAATACGCGGTCATCGCGACGATGGTTGCAGTGGTGTTGGCGGCATTCGTCGGGGACATCTCCACGGCGGTCAACGCAACCTTCACCACGATCAAAAATGCCCTTTGACCATTGAACAGGAGCCAACGCCATGCAGAACGCTTCCTCGCGCCAGCAGATCCTTTTGGTGGATGACGAGCAGGACGTTCTGCTGGAGCTGGCCGAACTTTTAGAGAACGAAGGTTTCGCCTGCCTGATCGCGACATCGGTACAGGCTGCCTTGCAACAGCTTACCCGTCATCCGGATGTTGCCCTGGTGATCACCGACCTGCGTATGCCCGAGGAAAGCGGCATCGGTTTGATCAGGCGCATGCGCGAGCATACGGCCCGCCTGCACCTGCCAGTGATTGTCATGTCCGGGCAGGCCGACCTGGATGATGTCAGCGAACTGTTGCACCTGCAGGTGGTGGACTTTTTCCGCAAGCCGCTTTATCACAAGCGTTTGCTGACAACCCTGGAGAACCTGTTCCCCGTGCCAAGGCTGAGGGTAGTGAATTGAGGGAGCCCTTGAATGGCCTTAAATAAAAACGCCCGGCACTTGGCCGGGCGTTTTTATTGCTGGGGTCAGGCGTCCGGGTCGCTCAGTTCCAGGGCGCCGCGCTTGCTGCGCAGCTTGCCGTAGAAGTGTTCCAGCGCGTGGTTGAGCTTGGTAGCGGCGCCGTCGACTGCCTGGTCTACCGAAGTGGCAGTGTGGGTCACGGAAATCGGTTGGTGGCCTTTGGGGCGAGCCTCCATCTGGCAGCGTTTGTCATGCGGTCCGGGCTTGGCGCCGTTCTCGTCGCGCAGGTGAACCTCGATGCGGGTGAGGTCTTCTTCGTAACGTTCCAGAGAGCTCTGCAGGGTACTGCGGACCCACTGATCGAGACGGGCGTTGCTTTCGAAATGGTTGCTGCTGTTGACCTGGATTTGCATGATTCAATCCTTATTCAGCTTGCTCGCATGGAGACGCGCCTAGGCCCTTGAGACCCTTGGAATTTCTGCGACTCTTGACTCTAAGGTCAGGCAACCGCGGACCGAATTCAAGCCCTTTTTGAAAATAAATTTCTTGTTGCAAATCCATCGATGCCTGGCGGGGTTCTGTAGGAGCAGCCTTGTGCTGCGAAAGGGCCGGCATGCCTTCAACAGATGTTTGTCTGTGCCGGCCTCTTCGCAGCGCAAGGCTGCTCCTACAGAGGGCAGGGCTGCATGGCAGTCAGAACTCCGCTGACGTCTGCACATACAGCGTTCGCGGCTCACCCACGTACTTGCCCTTGTTGTTGTCATCGTAGGAGCGCGTGTAGTACTCGCGGTTGAACAGGTTCTTCACGCCCACCGCCACCTTCAGGTTCGACAGCTGCGCGCCAAAATCGTATCCGGCGCGGGTGCTGACCAGCATGTAACCCGGAATGCGTCCGGTGCTGCCATCGGCGCTTTCGGTGCCGGTGTTGGCGTTGTCGGCGTACTGGCTGCTCTGGAAGCTGCCGTCCAGGTTCAGCTGCCAAGGGCCATCGGTGTAGCCCACGCCCAGGTTGCCCTTGTGCCGCGACGAGAACGGCACCTGGTTACCTTTGTTCGGCCCGTCCTCGCGGATGGTGGCGTCAACGAACGCATAGCTGGCGTGCACATCGAAGCCGGCCAGGGCCTGGCTCAGGCCGTCCAGTGCATAGCGGACGCTGGTCTCGATACCCTGGTGACGGGTTTCGCCGCGGGCGATTACCGAGTCGTTGGTCTGGTTGCTTTCGTACTGGTTGTCGAAGTTGATCAGGAACGCGCCAATCTCGGCCTGCAGGTCGCCGTTGTCGTAGCGGGTGCCGACTTCCCAGGTGCGTGCCTTCTCCGGTTTTACCTCGCCGCTGCTGACGCGGTTGGGCATCTGGCTGTACTGCACGCTGCCGAACGAGCCCTCGGTGTTGGCGTACAGGTTCCAGCTGTCGGTCAGGTGGTACATCACGTTGAGCGCTGGCAGCGCGGTGTTGTAGCTGCCCTGGTAGCGCTGGCCGTTGAGCTTGTTGCTCTGCTCGGAGTCGATCATCTCGTAGCGCACGCCCGGGGTGATGGTCCAGCGGCCGATGTCGATGCGGTCATCCAGGTAGAGGGCGTGGGCTTCGGTGCTGCCACGGGTGTCGCGGTCGTTGCGGCTGGCAGTGGTCGGCAGGCTGCCGTTCACCGGCTCGCGGAAGCGCAGTTCGTGGCCGGCTTCGTTGACATACCGATAGCCAATGCCCAGTTCGTGCCAGCTATCGCCCAACGCCAGGCCCTGCGAGAAGCGGGTTTCGATGCCGCGCACCCAGTACTCGCGTGGCGACAGCGAAACGAAGCTGCCCTGGTCCAGGTAGCCGCTGCGCAGGGTCTTGGTGAAGAAGCTGTTGACGCTGAACTGGCGGTCGTCCTGCTTGTAGTCGTAGCCGAAGTTGAACAGCGTACGGCGGCCCCAGAACTTGTCCTTCAGGCGGGTCGACTGGTAAGGGTCGGCAGCGAAGTCGGCGGTGCTCAGGCCGCCAGGCATGTCGGCCTCGCCCTCGTAGTACTGGGCCATGGCGTGCAGGCTGTTGGCTTCGTCCAGCTGCAGCTTGCCCTTGAGGATCAGGTCGTCGATCTGTGTGTCGCTGTGTTCGCGCCAGTCGCCACCACGGGTGCCGGAGTACAGCAGTGCGCCGCCCAGGCCGTTGTCGTTGGTGCCGCCGACCAGCAGGTTGGCGCTGTTCTTGAAGCCGTCGTGGCTGGAGGACGGGCTGATCTGGTTTTGCATGGCGGCCTTGAAGGTGGCCTGCTCGGGGATCGCCCGGGTGACGAAGTTGACGATGCCGCCGACGTTCTGCGGGCCGTAGCGCACTGCGCCGCCGCCACGCACCACATCCACGGCGTCCATGTTGCCCATGCTCAGGGGTGCCAGCGACAGCTGCGGCTGGCCATACGGGGCGAACGGCACCGGGATGCCATCCATCAGCACGGTCGAACGCGACGCCAGGCGCGGGTTGAGGCCGCGTATGCCGAAGTTGAGCGCCAGGTCGTGGCTGCCGGTGCCGTTGTTGTCGGGGGCATTCACCCCGGGGATGCGGTTGAGCACTTCGCGGGCGGTGGTCGCGCCGCTGCGCTCGAACTCTTCACGGCGTACCACGTCGCGGGCGCCTGGGTGCTCGAACACATTGTCCTGCTGCGCTTCTGCCAGCCAGTCGCCGACCACGGTGGAAGCGCCGAGCTCGACCGGGGCGCCAGCAACGGGGCTACCGATTGGCTGCAAGCTGAAGGCATTGTCGGTTTCCTGCCGCACCTGCAGGCCGCTGCCGCGCAGCAACGCGTCGAGGCCTTGGCGCACATCGTACTGGCCGTCCAGCCCCTGGGTGCTGATGCCTTGGGTCAGTTGCGAGCCGAACGAAATCAACGCACCGCTTTCGCGGCCAAACTGGTTGAGTGCGTCTTCAAGCGAGCCGGCGGCGATATGGTAGCTGCGGGTTTCGGCTTGGGCGGCGGGCATGGCCAGGCCGAGCGTGGTGGTGAGCAGCAGGGCGTGGAGGAGGGGGCTGGGGCGCAACGGCATGGGTCGGGTCCTGAAAGAGGGGGTTTGCCATGTCTGTCACGCGAGGTTGGGAAAATGGCTCACTTGATTGAAAATAATTTGCCTGTACCGGCCTCATCGCCGGCAAGCCAGCTCCCACCTTGACCGCGTTTGCCTTCAGTCATGTGCATTCCCTGTGGGAGCTGGCTTGCCGGCGATGAGGCCAGGCCTGCTTTAACTGATGGTTGGCTCCACTGTCACCCAGTACCGGGTGAACCGTCGCACCCGCACTGGCAGTGCTACCTCCAGCATGTGCAGGATGCGCTCACTGTCATCCAGCGGATACGACCCGGAGATGCGCAAGTCGGCGACCCGCTCGCTGCACCCCAACTGCCCGTGGCGATAGCGCCCAAGCTCTGCCAGGAAATCCGCCAGGCGCATCTGCGAGGCCACCAGCATGCCGTCGACCCAGGCGCCCACATTGCGGTCGAGCGCAGAAGTCGACCGCCAGGCACCCGTGAAGCGTGCCTGCTGCCCAGCCAGTAACGGTTGCCCTGCAACGCTGGCCACCCCCTCGAATACCGACACCAGGCTGTAGCCATCGAACTGGCGTACATTGAAGCGCCCGCTGTCCAGGCGTAAGGCCCCTTCGCCGGTACGCAGCAGCAACGGCCGGGCATCGCTGGCCACCTGTAGCGCCAGTTCGCCCTCGAACAGCCGCACCCGGCGCTGTTGCCCGTCGAAGCGCACGTCGGCGGCACTGCGGGTGTTAAGTTGCAGCACGCTGCCATCTTCCAGGCCCATGCGCCGGCGCTGCCCCACCGGGCTGCGGTAGTCGGCCATCAGGCCGGGCATCGGGTTGTGCTGTTGCAGCCCCAGACCGGTGGCACTGGCCACTCCCACCAGCAGCAATGCCTTGAGCGCGCGCCGCCGGGCGGGCGAGTGGGGGGCTTGCAGTGTCGCGTGCACCACCGGTGAGGACACCCCACGCAGGCGCTGGTTTACCTGCTGGATATGGGCCCAGGCGCGCTGGTGCTCCTGGTCGGCCCGCAGCCAGTGTTCCAGCGCCAACCGCTGCGCCTGGCCAAAGTCATCGCCTTGGGACTCGATCAGCCAGTGCACGGCTTGCTCCGCCACCTGTGGGGAAAACGCGGCGTTCATTGGGCGAAGTAGCAGCGCATGGCCGCCTTGGTCAGATAGCGCTTGACCGTGGCCAGCGATATGCCCAGTTCACGCGCAATTTCACCTTGGCCAAGGCCATCGACCTGGGCCATCAGGAAGGCGCGTTTGACCAGTGACGGCAAACCGTCCAGCAGGCGGTCCAGCTCCAGCAGGGTCTCCAGGATGATCGCCTTCTGCTCCTCGCACGGTGCTACTTCTTCAGGCACCTGTGCCAGTGCCTGCAGGTAGGCACGCTCCAGTTCCTGGCGGCGAAAGTGGTTGCACAGCACGCGCTTGGCTACCGTTGCAAGGAACGCACGCGGCTCGACCAGCTGTGGCGCCTCGCGGGCCTGCAGCAGGCGCAGGTAGGTGTCCTGGGCCAGGTCGGCGGCACTTTGCGGGCAGCCCAGGCGGCGGCGCAACCAGCCGGTGAGCCAGTTGTGATGGGCGTGGTACAGGCCTTCGACCGTGGATGTGAGCGCGCTGGGCACCGTGATACTCCGGCGCCGGGTAGCGCAACTGGTAGTAAGAATTGTTCGCATTGTATTGCAGGGCAGAATGCTCGGCAATCTCCACCGGCCCTATCGCCGGCAAGCCAGCTCCCACATAACCCCGCTGTCTTCAAGCCCTGTGCAATACCTGTGGGGGCTGGCTTGCCGATAGGGCCAGAACAGGCAACACATCGCTAACTCTTTGCCTGTGAGAATTGAAATCATTATTATTGCAGCCCCAGAAAACGCCCGGACCTTCGCCATGACGCGCAAAACCGCCGGCCTCTCGCTCAGCTATCGGCTGGCCGTTGCCTCACGCAGCCTGGCCGCGCTGTTGGGCGGCTATCTGCTGGCGTCCATGGCCAGCGTCTGCATTGCTCTGGTGGTGCCCCTGCCTAAGGTCGATGCCACGCTGACCGGCCTGCTGTTGTCGTTCGTCTTCTACCTGCTGGCATTCATCTGGTGCTTTGCCTGTCGCAGCGCCTGGCGTGCCTGGCTGGGCGTGTTGGCGCCGAGCCTGTTGCTGGGCATGATCAGCGGCGTTGCCTACTGGATGAAAAACCCATGAAAGAAGGCTTCCGCCAGGCGATGGCCTGGCTGCACACCTGGACCGGCCTGATATTTGGCTGGCTGTTGTTTGCCATCTTCCTCACCGGCACGCTGTCGTACTTCAAGGATGAAATCACCCACTGGGCGCAGCCCGAGGTGCGCAGTCATACCCTGGACCCGGCCCTCAGCCTGGACAAGGCCCAGCAATACCTGCAGGACAATGCCGGGCATTCCGCCTCCTGGTTCATCGACATGCCCAACGAGCGTGAGGCGGCCCTGAGCGTGGGCTATCGCGACCCCAACGGCGGGCCGCGTGGCTTCGTCAACAAAACCCTCGACACGCAGACCGGCCTGCCGGTGGAAGCACGCGACAGCCGGGGGGGCGAGTTCTTCTACCGGTTCCACTTCCAGCTGCAGATGCCGCACCCGTTTGGCCGCTGGCTGTCGACCTTCTGCGCCTTCATCATGCTGCTGGGGCTGGTCACCGGCATCATCACCCACAAGAAGATTTTCAAGGAGTTCTTCACCTTCCGTCCCGGCAAGGGTCAGCGTTCCTGGCTGGACGGGCACAACGCCATTGGCGTGCTGGTGCTGCCCTTCCACCTGATGATCAGTTACAGCAGCCTGGTGCTGTTTATGTACATGGTGATGCCGGCGGGCATCATGGCCAGCTATGGCAATGACACGGGCAAGTACTTCAACGACCTGTTCGGCCGCGACGATTCGCCCAAGGCGGCCCAGGTGGCCACGCCGCTGGTTGCGCTGCCAACCCTGTACGCCAAGGTCCAGGAACTGCAACCGGGCGCGCGTATCGGCGTCATCCAGGTGCAGAACCCTGGCGACAGCAATGCCCGCGTCACCTTCACCCAGTCGGCTGCCGACCACGTGGCTTATCGGCGCAGTGCCAACTGGACGTTCGACGGCGCCAGTGGTGCGCTGCTGAGCCAGGGCAAGCCAGAGAGCGGGGCGATGATGACTGCCTTCAGTTTTGCCGGGCTGCACATGGGCAATTTCGCCGGGCCCTGGCTGCGCTGGCTGTATTTCTTCTTTGGCGTCGCCGGCACTGCGGTGATCGGCACCGGGCTGGTGATGTGGCTGGGTAAGCGCCAGCTCAAGCATGCCAAGAGCGCGCACATGCCGGGTGAGTTGCGCCTGGTCGAGGTGCTCAATATCGCCAGCATGAGCGGCCTGCTGCTGGCGGTGGCGGGCTTCTTCTGGGCCAACCGCCTGATCCCGGTGGGCGTCGAAGGGCGCGCCGGCTGGGAGGTCAATGCCTTCTTCATCGCCTGGGGTTTGTCACTGGTGCATGCCGTGCTGCGCAGCGGGCGCCGGGCATGGGGCGAGCAACTGGCGCTGGGGGCGCTGGCCTTTGCCCTGCTGCCGCTGCTCAATGGCTTGAGCACCGACCGGGGTTTGAACCATTCGTTGCAGGCGGGTGACTGGGCCATGGCCGGCTTCGACCTGACGGCCCTGGGTACTGGCCTGTTCCTGGCCTGGCTGGCCGGCAAGATGTTGCGCAGCCCCAAACCGGTTGCCAAGCGGCCACGCGCGGCAAAAAAAGCGGGCACTGAAACGGCGCAGGTGAGCTGATGCTGGGTAACGCACTGATTGCATTCGCAGGTTTTGTCGCCCTGTGCCTGGCTATGGAAAAGCACTTCAGCGATTTGCTCGGGCGCAAGCCGCGCCCCGGGCAGTTACAGCAGTTGCGCGTTGCCGGCTGGCTGCTGCTGATGCTGTCGCTGATCCTCAGCGTGCACCTGCGTGGCTGGGCCCATGGCCTGGTGGAATGGACGGCAGTGATGATGGCCGGGGTGACCGTGTGGGTGTTCGGCCTGCCGTACCAGCCACGTCTGCTGCTGGGCCTGGCCGCCGCCAGCGTGGTGCTGGGCCCGTTGCTGGCCGTGTTTGCCGTGTGAACCTGTGAGCGAGCAGGGGGATATCATCGAGCCCGAAGCCGACAGCAGTGGCGGGCGCGCACGTTTCGTGCAGGTGTTTCTGGCCCAACGGGCGCGCATGGAGGCGCTGGTCAGCCGGCGCGTTGGCTGCCGCGCCACGGCTTCAGACCTGGTACAGGAACTGTTCCTGCGTTTCTGGCGCCGCCCCGAGGTCAAGGTCGAGGCGCTGGACGCCTACCTGTTGCGCTGTGCCGGCAACCTGGCCATCGACCACCTGCGCAGTGAAGGCAGCCGCGAACGCGTGGCAGAAGCCGCTTTGCCCATTGACGAGGCGGCCATGGCTCAGGCGCCGGAGCAGGCGCTGGAGGTCGACCACGACCTGCAGCGCATCGAAGCTGCCTTGCGCGCCTTGCCCGAGCGCACCCGGCAGATCTTTCTGCTCAACCGCATCCACGGCTGCAAGTACGGCGAAATTGCCAAGGCCATGCAGCTGTCCCAGAGCGCCGTGGAAAAGCATATGATGCGCGCCCTTGAAGCGTGCAAGGCGAGTGTTGCCGAGCCCGCGTCCACCCCACGCCGGACAGGGAGTGCCCGTCGATGAGCCGTTTGCCCCCGATCACCGAGGCGCAGTCCCAGGCCGCCCTGCAATGGCTCAGCCGCATCAATGAGCAGCCCGCGCAAGCCGAAGGGGCTGCGTTCAAGCGCTGGTTGCTGGCCGACCCCGTGCACCGTGACGCCTACCAACAGGCCCAGGCGCTGTGGCAGAAAAGCGCCGCCCCGGCGGCGCGCCTGGCGGACGAAGAACAGGACGCCCTGCAGCGGTACCTAGACGCCATGGCCAAGCCGCCGACCCGCGGGCCGTGGCGGCAGGTGGCAGCACTGGCGATGGCGGCCTGCCTGGTGCTGGCCGTGGCCGTTGCCGGTGGCTGGCACCCGGCGTACTGGTTGCAGGACCTGCAGGCCGACTACAGCAGTGCCGGGCTGGTTCGCCAGGTGACTTTGGCCGACCAGTCGCGGGTGACGCTTGATGCCGGCAGCGCCATTGCGGTCGATTTTGCCCAGGGAGAGCGCCGTGTGCGGTTGTTGCATGGCGCAGCGTTCTTCGAGGTCACGCATACTGGCGAGCCGTTCCTGGTCGAAGCCGGCGGTGGCGAAGTGCGGGTGCTCGGCACTCAGTTCGAGGTGCGTGAGCAAGGCGATGGCGCCCAGGTGACGGTGCGCAGCGGGCGTGTGGGCGTGAGCCCTGCGCAAGGCACTCTGGCGCGTGAGCTGACGGCCAACCAGCAGGTGGCCTACAGCGCAGGCAGGGTAGGCGACACCCTGGCGGTGGACAGTGAAAACCGCCTGGCCTGGCGCCAGGGGTGGCTGAACTATTACCAGGTGCCGCTGGCGCAGGTGGTCGAAGACCTTGGGCGCTATTACCCGGGGCGCATCCTGTTGCTGGATGGCGAACTGGGGCAGCGCAAGGTCAGTGGCAGTTTCCCGGTGGCCGAGCCGCTGCTGGCGCTGGATTCGCTGGGTAAGGTGATGGGCTTTTCGCGGCAGACCGTGTTGGGGCGTTTGACCCTGGTTCGGTAACTGCCTGTGCCGGCCTTGGCTGTCGCCCCTCTGGCAAGCGCCGCCGAGCAGTTGCAGGCCTATGCCTTCGCCCAGCCGGCCCAACCCTTGGCCCAGGCCCTCAACGCTTTCAGCCGCACCACCGGCCAGAGCGTGGTCTACACCCTCGAACTGCCGGGCGGGCAAGCGCCCGCGTTGAATGGCCGTTTCAGCGCCGAGCAGGCACTGCAACACCTGCTGGGCACCACCGGGCTGGCTTGGCGTCGCGTCGACGCACGCACCCTGACCCTCGAACCCGCCGACACCTCAGGCGCCCTCAACCTGCAGGCCACCAACGTAACCTCGCAGCTGGACGACTACAGCTACCAGCCCCCGGCCAGCGCTTCGATAATGCGCGGGCAGGGGCCGAACCAGGACATCCCCCAGGCCATCATCGTGGTACCGGCCCAGGTTATCCGTGACCAGGCCCCGCGCAACCTCGACGATGCGCTGGCCAACGTCAGCGGCATTACCCAGGGCAACAACTTTGGCGGCACGTCCGACACGGTGATGAAGCGCGGCTTTGGCGACAACCGCGACGGCTCGATCATGCGCGATGGCATGCCCATCGTGCAGGGGCGTAGCCTCAACGCCAGCACCGAGCGGGTCGAAGTGCTCAAGGGCCCGGCCTCGCTGCTGTACGGCATCCAGGACCCGGGCGGGGTGATCAACGTGGTCAGCAAGCGCCCACAACTGCAGCACTACAACGCCCTGAACGTGCGCGGCTCGACCTACGGCAGCGGCAAGAATGGCAGTGGCGGCGGGCTCGACAGTACTGGTGCGCTGGGCGACAGCAACTTCGCCTACCGCTTGATCGTCGACCATGAAGACGAAGACTACTGGCGCAATTACGGCGTGCACCGCGAATCGCTGGTGGCGCCGTCGCTGGCCTGGCTGGGCGAAGACACCCAGGTGGTACTGGCCTACGAGCACCGCGAGTTTCTCTACCCCTTCGACCGGGGCACAGCGTTCGGCAGCAATGGCCACCCGCTGAACATCCCCGCCACGCGCCGCCTGGACGAGCCGTTCAACGACATGGAAGGGCGCTCCGACCTGTATCGCCTTGAGGTCGACCATCAGCTGGCCGATGACTGGAAGCTGCACTTTGGCTACAGCTTCAATCGCGAGACCTATGATGCCAGCCAGGTACGGGTGACCGGCGTCAATGAAGCCAAAGGCACGCTGACACGCAGCATCGACGGCACCCACAACGCCATGAGCCGTGACCAGTTCGCTACCCTGAGCCTGGCCGGTAATGTGGAATTGGCTGGCATGCAGAATGACCTGTTGTTCGGCGTCGACCATGAAGACCGCAAGGTGTATCGCGGCGACCTGATTCGCCAGACTGCCAAGTCCACTTTCAGCTATGTGGACCCGGTCTACGGCCAGGAAGTGGAAGGCAGCACGGTGCGTGCCAGCGACAGCGACCAGACCGACAAGCTGCGCACCGATGCACTGTTCGTGCAGGACGCGTTACACCTGGATGACCACTGGATCCTGGTGGCCGGCGCACGCTTCCAGCAGTTCGACCAGTACGCCGGCCGCGGCCGCCCGTTCACGGCCAATACCGATAACAGCGGCCAGGCCTGGGTGCCGCATGCCGGCATCGTCTACAAGGTTGATGAACAGCTGTCGTTCTACGGCAGTTACAGCGAGTCGTTCAAGCCCAATTCCAGCATTGCGCCGCTGACTGGCGGTGTGGTGCTGGACGCGTCCGTTGCACCTGAGGAAGGCAAGTCGTGGGAGTTGGGCGCCAAGCTGGACATGCCCGGTCGCCTGACCGGTACGCTGGCGCTGTTCGATATCACCAAGCGTAATGTGCTGGTTGCCAATTTCGACAGCGGGACTGGCGAGACTGTCTACAGCAATGCCGGTGAGGTCAATTCAAGAGGTGTGGAGCTTGACCTGACCGGCCAGCTCAGCGACCACTGGAGCTTGATCGGCAGCTATGCCTTTACCGATGCCAAGGTTACAAAAGACCCGGACCTTGAGGGCAACCGCTTGCAGAACGTTGCCAAACACAGTGGTTCGCTGTCGGCTGTTTACGACTTCGGCAGCCTGTTCGGTGGCGACAAGCTGCGTGTAGGTGCAGGCGCGCGTTACGTGGGTGAACGGGCGGGCAACTCGACCAACACCTTCGACCTGCCGTCGTACACCGTGGCCGATGCGTTCGCCAGCTACGAGACCAAGCTGGATGAGCACAACGTGCGTTTGCAGCTGAACGTAAAGAACCTGTTCGACAAGGTTTACTACAGCTCGGCGGTGAACCAGTACTTTGTGGCGATTGGTGATGCCCGGCAGGTGAGTTTGTCCAGCACCTTCGAATTCTAGGTATTTGGGGCTGTTTTGCAGCCCTTTCGCGGCACAAGGCCGCTCCTACAAGGAAACCATGATCCCTGTAGGAGCGGCCTTGTGCCGCGAAAGGGCCGTAAAGCGGCCCCATTTCACACGTTGAATGCCGAGCGATATTCCCCAGGTGTTGCACCAAGCGCCTGCCTGAACCGGTTACTGAAATGGCTGGCACTGGCAAACCCGCACAGCAGGGCAATCTCCCCCAGCGGCATCACGCCCAGCTGCAGCAGCTGGCAGGCCCGGTGCAGTCGCCGGGCCAGCAGGTACTGGTGCGGCGGTAGGCCGAAACTGCTGCGGAACATGCGCGCAAAGTGGTACTCGGACAGGTTGCAGCGCAAGGCCAGTTCGCCCAGGGTAATCGGCTGGTCCAGGTGCGCCTCCATGTAGTCAACCAGTTGCCGGCGCAGGTTCGGCGCCAGCCCGCCTTTCAGGCGCAGGCCCTGGCGCAGCCCGACCTGGTTGATCAGCGCATGGTCGACGATCTCGTGGGCCAGGCTGCTGGCCAGCAAGCGCTCGCCGGGCTCGTCCCAGGCCAGGGTGATCAGTTGGCGAAAGCGCTCGGCCTGTTGCGGGTCGTCCAGAAAGGTCGCTTCCTGCAACTGCAGTTCACGCGGTTCCCGATCGAGCAGGCGCACGCAGCCCAGGGCGAACTGCGCCTCGCTGACATACAAGTGCGCCAGGCGGATTGCACCATTGACCACCCAGTTCGATTCCTGCCCGGCCGGCATCACGCACAGCTTGCCGGGCGCGCCCTTGTCGGCCGGGCGCTGGCGGCGAAAGGTGCCGGTGCCGTCGGCGATGTAGCACGACAGGGTGTGGTGGGTGGGGGCCTGATAGTCGCGGGCATCGTCGCGGTTGCTCCACAGCGCCGCGGCCAGCCCATCGCCCAGGTGCTCGCTCAGCTCCAGCCTGGCGTGGGGCGAGGCATGCATGGCGTTGAACACTTGCAGTTGGGTGAGTGGTGTCATGGGCGGGTCCTCTTGCCAGCCATCCTACTGCGCCTTGCATCGAGTGGCATCTACCGGCAAAGGAAAAGCGCAAGTTTGTGCAAGCGCCAGGCGCCACACAGGGCAAACACTGGTGGCACCGGCGAGGGCTGCGCCCTCGATCGCCGGCAAGCCAGCTCCCACAGGTACAGCATCTGCCTCAAGCCGGGCACTGTACCTGTGGGAGCTGGCTTGCCGGCGATGGGTCGCGAAGCGGCCCCGGTGTGAATGGACGACCGCTTGAGGAGCCCTACCCATGAACCTGTCACTCTACCTGCTTACCGTCCTGATCTGGGGCACCACCTGGATCGCCTTGAAGCTCCAGCTGGGCGTTGTCGCCATCCCGGTCTCGATCGTCTATCGCTTCGCCCTGGCCGGCCTCATCCTGTTCGCCATCCTGCTGCTCACCCGCCGCCTGCAACCCATGAACCGCCGCGGCCACCAGATCTGCCTGGCCCAGGGCCTGTGCCTGTTCTGCGTCAATTTCATGTGTTTCCTCACTGCCAGCCAGTGGATTGCCAGTGGCCTGATCGCCGTGGTGTTCTCCACTGCAACCCTGTGGAACGCACTTAACGCGCGGGTGTTCTTCGGCCAGAAGATCGCCGCCAATGTGCTGGGCGGCGGTGCCTTGGGCCTGCTCGGCCTGGGGCTGTTGTTCTGGCCAGAGCTGTCCCACCATGCCGCCAGCCGCGAGACCTTGTTCGGGCTCGGCCTTGCCCTGCTCGGCACGTTGTGCTTCTCGGCTGGCAACATGCTGTCGAGCATGCAGCAGAAGGCCGGGCTCAAGCCCATGACCACCAATGCCTGGGGCATGGTCTACGGGGCCGCCATGCTGATGGTTTATTGCCTGTTCAGCGGCATTCCTTTCACCATGGAGTGGAACACCCGCTACATCGGTTCGCTGATGTACCTGGTTATTCCGGGTTCGGTGATCGGCTTCACTGCCTACCTGACCCTGGTCGGGCGCATGGGGCCGGAGCGGGCAGCCTATTGCACGGTGCTGTTCCCGTTGGTGGCGTTGAATGTGTCGGCGGTGGCCGAGGGGTATCAGTGGACGGCGCCGGCCTTGTTGGGGCTGGTGGCGGTGATGGCGGGGAATGTGCTGGTGTTTCGCAAGCCCAAGGCCAAGGTGGCTGACGGTATTTTGGTGGCCAAATAGATAATCTGTTGCCTGTACCGGCCTCTTCGCGGGCTTGCCCGCTCCTACAGGTATTGCACAGGTCCTGAGGGCTGTGGGGTACCTGTGGGTGCGGGTTTACCCGCGAAGAGGCCGGTGCAGGCAACGAATAACTATCAGCCCTTCCACACCTGCGGGTTCACCAGGTCCCGCGGCCGCTCACCCAGCAGCGCCGCGCGCAGGTTTTCCATCGCGCGGTTGGCCATGGCCTCACGGGTTTCGGCAGTGGCCGAACCGATGTGCGGCAAGGTCAGCGCGTTGGGCAGTTTGAACAGCGGCGAATCGCTCAGCGGCTCTTTCTCGTACACATCCAGGCCTGCCCCACGAATGGTGCCGTTCTGCAGCGCTTCGATCAGCGCGGCTTCGTCCACCACCGGCCCGCGGGCGATGTTGATCAGGAACGCGCTTGGCTTCATCAGCTTCAGTTCACGCGCACTGATCAACTTGCGGGTGGCGTCGGACAATGGCACCACAATGACGACGAAGTCCGCTTCTGCCAGCAACTGCTCCAGGCTGCGGAACTGCGCGCCCAGCTCTTGCTCCAGCGCGGTCTTGCGGCTATTGCCCGCGTAGATGACCGGCATGTTGAAGCCGAACCGGCCGCGACGGGCAATGGCGGCACCGATGTTGCCCATGCCGACGATACCCAGGGTCTTGCCATGTACATCGCTGCCGAAGTGGGCCGGGCCCACGGTGGCCTGCCAGTTGCCGGCCTTGGTCCAGGCATCCAGTTCGGCAGTGCGGCGGGCGCAGCCCATGACCAGCGAGAAGCCCAGGTCGGCGGTGCTTTCGGTGAGTACGTCGGGGGTGTTGGTCAGGGCGATGCCGCGTTCGTTGAAGTAGTCCAGGTCGTAGTTGTCGTAGCCGACCGACACGCTGGACACCACCTCCAGCCTGGCCGCGCCTTCAAGCTGCGCACGGCCCAGCTTGCGGCCGACACCGATCAGGCCGTGGGCCTCAGGCAGGGCTTCGTTGAACTGGGCATTGATGTCGCCCAGCTTGGGGTTGGGCAAAATCACGTTGAAGTCTTGCTGCAGGCGCTCGGCCATGGCCGGGGTGATACGGCTGAAGGCCAGGACGGTCTTTTTCATCGGGCAACTTCTCTGCAAGGCGGGGGTAGGTAATGGTTAGCAACCTACCATTGTCCACCCTCGCAATGCAGCAGCTTTTTAGTTGGCGATCAGCACCTGATGGGTTTTCAGGTCCGCCTCATGGGCCGCGAGAATCTCCGGCAGCGAGTTGCGCAGGTACTCGACCCACGTCTTGATCTTGGCATCCAGGTACTGCCGCGACGGGTAGATGGCGTACAGGTTCAGCTCCTGCAGGCGGTATTCGGGCAGCACCCGCACCAGGCTGCCATCACGCAGGCCATCAATGGCCGAATAGATCGGCAGCACGCCTACGCCCATGCCGCTGCGGATCGCAGTCTTCATGGCATCGGCGGTATTGACCATGAACGGCGAACTGGTGATGTTGACCATCTCCTGGCCTTCCGGGCCGTCGAACAGCCATTTTTCCAGCGGGATCACCGGGCTGACCATGCGCAGGCAGGCGTGCTTGAGCAGGTCGGCGGGCTTTTGCGCGCTGCCGTGGCGGGCGATGTAGTCGGGCGAGGCGCAGACGATGCTGTAGGTGATGCCCAGCCGCTGGGACACGAACCCCGAGTCGGGCAGTTCGGTGGCCAGCACGATGGACACGTCATAGCCCTCGTCGAGCAGGTCGGGCACGCGGTTGGCCATGGTCAGGTCGAAGGTGACGTCCGGGTGCGATTCGCGGTAGCGGGCAATGGCATCGACCACGAAGTGCTGGCCCACCCCGGTCATCGAGTGCACCTTCAGCTGCCCGGCCGGGCGGGCATGGGCATCGCTGGCTTCGGCTTCGGCTTCTTCCACATAGGTAAGAATCTGTTCGCAGCGCATCAGGTAGCGCTTGCCGGCCTCGGTCAGCGCAATGCGGCGGGTGGTACGGTTGAGCAGCCTTGTTTGCAGATGGGCTTCCAGGTTGGAGACCGCCCGCGACACGTTCGCGGTGGTCGTATCCAGTTGCGCGGCAGCAGCGGTAAAGCTGCCAAGCTGGGCTACGCAACTGAAAGCACGCATGTTTTGCAGGGTGTCCATGGGTCACTCTCGATGTAGAGGACAAAATTGTGTCACGAAGTAACGCAGAAAAGCTGAAAAGTTGCCTTCGACCAAAGGAGGATTATCGCTGTTTTGGTAACAAAGATTCGCAGGAATCTGCGCTTATCGCCAGTGCTGCCGCCCCCTAGAATTGCCCAGCCCCCTTCACCTCTTCCTCGGGAAATCGCAGCTGTGCCGCGTCGCATCATCAGAACGCTCAATGCGTTCAGTGCCTGTGCCCTTGCCCTCACCTTGAGTGGCTGTATCGGAACCTGGGGCATCGCCCCGCAAAGCAAGACGCTGCAAGCCAATACCTTGACCACCGACGCGGCCATACGCGCAGCCGCGACCGACGCCCATTGGCCAAACCAGCAGTGGTGGCACGCCTATGGCGACCCGCAGCTGGATCGCTGGATTACCCTGGCCGTGGCCGGCAGCCCGAGCCTGGCCATGGCCGCAGCGCGGGTACGTGAGGCCAAGGCCATGGCTGGCGTGGTCGAGTCGGCGGAAAAGCTCCAGGGCAATGGCCAGGCCACGCTCAAGCGCCACAACTGGCCTGAAGACCAGTTCTACGGCCCGGGCGCGCTGTCGGGCGCCAACACCTGGGACAACAACGCTGCCATCGGCTTCAGCTACGCCCTCGACCTGTGGGGGCGCGAGCGCAATGCCAGCGAGCAGGCCGTAGACCAGGCACACATGAGCGTGGCCGAAGCCCGCCAGGCGCAGCTGGAGCTGCAGAACAACGTGGTGCGCGCCTATATCCAGCTGAGCCTGCATTTTGCCCAGCGCGATATCGTCAAGGCCGAACTGGAGCAGCAGGAGCAGATCCTGGCCCTGGCCAAACGCCGCCTGGATGCCGGCATCGGTACCCATTTCGAAGTCAGCCAGGCCGAAGCGCCGCTGCCAGAAACCCACCGCCAGCTCGACAGCCTGAACGAAGGCATTGCCCTGACCCGCAACCAGCTGGCCGCACTGGCCGGCAAGGGCCCGGGGGAGGGCGCGCAATTGCAGCGCCCGGCCCTGGCTTTGGCCGCGCCGTTGAAACTGCCATCGAACCTGCCTGCCGAACTGGTCGGCCAGCGTCCCGACGTGGTCGCCAGCCGCTGGCAGGTGGCCGCCCAGGCGCGAGGTATCGACGTCGCCCACGCCGGCTTTTTCCCCAACGTCGACCTGGTTGGCAGCCTCGGCTTTATGGCCACTGGCGGTGGCCCACTGGAATTTTTGACCGGGCGCAAGTTCAACTACAACGTCGGCCCGGCCATCAGCTTGCCAATCTTTGACGGTGGTCGCCTGCGCTCGGAACTGGGTGTGGCCTCGGCGGGGTATGACGTGGCCGTGGCGCGCTACAACCAGACCGTGGTGGGGGCACTGAAGAACATCTCCGACCAGTTGATCCGCCGCGAGTCGATGAAAGAGCAGTCGCACTTCGCTGCCGAGTCGGTTGCTGCTGCGCAGAAAACCTATGACATCGCCATGGTCGCCTTTCAACGCGGCCTCACCGATTACCTGAACGTGCTCAACGCGCAGACCTTGCTGTTCCGCCAGCAACAGGTGCAGCAGCAGGTGCAGGCCGCCCGCCTGATCGCCCATGCCGAGCTGGTCACCGCCCTGGGTGGTGGCCTGCAGGCCGGTCAGGATGCGCCGAAAGAGGAACGCCAGGCCGCGCCGAAAACCCCGGCCACCCTGGCCATTTTCGACAAGAAGCCGGATAACGCCGAATGAGCACTTCCAGTTTGCCCGTGCGCTGGCTGCAAAGCCTGGAATGGCGCCGGGGCTTCTTTGCCTGGGCGCGCACCGACGGCGTGACCTGGGTGTACATCTTCAAGGTGCTGGCCGCCGCGTTCATCACCCTGTGGCTGGCCATGCGCCTGGAGCTGCCGCAACCGCGCACAGCGATGATCACCGTGTTCATCGTCATGCAGCCGCAAAGCGGGCATGTGTTCGCCAAGAGCTTCTACCGGGTGCTCGGCACCCTGGCCGGTTCGGCGATGATGGTGGCGCTGATCGCCATCTTCCCGCAGAACACCGAACTGTTCCTGCCCAGCCTGGCGCTGTGGGTGGGCTTGTGCTCGGCCGGCGCCATGCGCTACCGCACCTTCCGCGCCTATGGCTTTGTGCTGGCCGGCTACACCGCTGCGATGATCGGCCTGCCAGTGCTGCAGCACCCCGACCAGGCGTTCATGGCCGCGGTATGGCGGGTGCTGGAAATTGCCCTGGGGATTCTGGTGTCGACCTTCGTCAGTGCCGCAATCCTGCCGCAGTCGGCCAGTGCCGCCATGCGCAATGCCTTGTACCAGCGCTTTGGCGTGTTTGCCGGGGTAGTGGTCGAGGCGCTGCGTGGCGATAGCCAGAAGGACCGTTTCGAGAGCAGCAACGTGCGCTTCGTTGCCGAGGCGGTGGGCCTTGAGAGCCTGCGTAACGTCACCGCCTTCGAAGACCCGCACATGCGCCGTCGCAGTGGCCGACTGGTGCGGATGAACAGTGAGTTCATGGCCATCACCACACGCTTCAATGCGCTGCATCGGTTGCTTGAACGCCTGCGTGCCCGTGGCCCGCTGCAGATCGTCAGTGCCATCGAGCCGGGCCTGAACACCCTGGTGGAGCTGCTGCAGCCTTACGTGGGCCGGGCGTTGACCGACGCCGATGCACTACGCCTGACCCTGGAGCTGGCGGCCTACAAGGAAGGCCTGCAAGCCCAGGTGCGCGGCCTGCGCGCCGAGTACCTGGCAACCGACCCCAGCGAATCCGACCTGCTCGACTTCCACACCGCGTTCGAGCTGCTGTACCGCTTCGTCGACGAGATGTACAGCTACGCCGAAACCCACGCCTCGCTGGCTGCGCACAAGCACGAGCGCGAGCAGTGGGACGAGCCCTACGTGGCGCAGACCAGCTGGCTGGTGTCGCTGGCTGCGGGTATCCGCGCCTCGGCGGTGCTGTTGCTGCTGGGCAGCTACTGGCTGCTCAGTGACTGGCCCAGTGGCGCCATGATGACCCTGATCGCCACCGTCACCGTGGGCCTTTCGGCGGCCTCGCCGAACCCCAAGCGCATGTCGTTCCAGATGGCCTGCGGCACCGCCATCGGCGCTTTCATCGGCTTTTTCGAAACCTTCTTCGTGTTCCCCTGGATCGACGGCTTTCCGCTGCTGTGCATGGTGCTGGCGCCGGTGTTCGTGCTGGGCGCGTTTCTTTCGTCACGCCCGGCCTACGCCGGTTACGGCATCGGCCTGCTGGTGTTCTTCGCGATTGGCTCGGTGCCCAACAACCTGACGGTGTATGACCCGTACACCTTCATCAACGACTACATCGGCATGGTTATCGGCATGTTCGTCTGTGCCGCCGCCGGGGCGATCATCCTGCCGCCCAACAGCCGCTGGTTGTGGAGCCGCCTGGAGCAAGAGCTGCGCGAGCAGGTTCTGTTTGCCATCAGCGGGCGCCTGCGCGGCATCGGCACCGCCTTCGAAAGCCGCACCCGCGACCTGTTGCACCAGGCCTATGGCCTGGCGGCCGGCAAGCCGCAGGTGCAGAGCCAGCTGATGGGCTGGATGTTCACCGTGCTGGAAATCGGCCACGCCGTGATCGAGCTGCGCAAGGAACAAGCCCGCGCACCGGTGCACCCGGCCTACGCCGAGTCGCAGCCGTGGCGCCAGGCCATCCGCGTCATGGGCCGTGCCCTGACGCGGTTGTTCTTGCAACCCAGTGCGAGCAACCACGAACGCGCCCTGGTCGCCGTGGACCATGCCATTGCCCGCGTGCAGGCCACCGACGAACCGTTCGCCCGGCACTTCGACACCTCGGTACTGCGCCGCGCGCAAAGCTACCTGCACTTCATCCGTTCCTCCTTGCTGGACCCACAGTCGCCACTGGCACCGGCGAAAGGATTGCACCATGCCCCGTGAAATCGCCTTCCATGGCGTGTACATGCCCACCATGACCTTGATGTTCCTGTTCGCCCTTGGCCTGGCCTGGGGCCTGGACCGGTTCATCGCCAGCCATGATGGCTACCGCTTCTTCTGGCACCCGGCGCTGTTGCGCCTGAGCCTGTTCGTCTGCCTGTTCGGCGCCATGGCGCTTACTGTCTACTGGTGAGAAACCTTCGATGAAAAAGTTCTTCAGCCTGATCGCCACCCTGCTGGTGCTGGTCGCTGCCGTGGCCATCGGTCGCCAGCTGTGGCTGCACTACATGACCACGCCTTGGACCCGCGACGGCCGCGTGCGCGCCGACATCATCAACGTCGCCGCCGACGTACCGGGTTACGTGGTGGATGTGCCGGTCAAGGACAACCAGCGGGTGAAGAAGGGCGACCTGCTGATCCAGATCGACCCCGAGCACTACCAACTGGCGGTCGACCAGGCCAAGGCCATGGTCGCCTCGCGCAAGGCCACCTGGGAAATGCGCAAGGTCAACGCCAAGCGCCGTGCCGACATGGACAACCTGGTGATCTCCAAGGAAAACCGCGACGACGCCAGCAACATCGCCAACTCCGCACAGGCCGATTACCAGCAAGCCCTTGCTGAACTGGCGGCAGCCGAGCTGAACCTCAAGCGCACCCATATCGTCGCGACGGTGGATGGCTATGTGACCAACCTGAATATCCACAAGGGCGACTACGCGCGCACGGGTGAGGCGGTGATGGCGGTGGTCGACGAAAATTCGTTCTGGGTCTACGGGTTCTTCGAGGAAACCAAGCTGCCCCACGTGAAGGTGGGTGACCAGGCCGAGTTGCAGATGATGAGCGGCGAGCGCATCAAAGGGCATGTAGAGAGCATCGCCCGCGGTATCTATGACCGCGACAACCCACAAAGCCGCGAGCTGATCGCCGACGTGAACCCCACCTTCAACTGGGTGCGCCTGGCGCAGCGGGTGCCGGTACGTATTCACATCGATGAAGTGCCGGAAGGGTTTTTGCTGGCGGCGGGGACGACGTGTACGGTGGTGGTGAAGCCTGGCGAGGGGTGAGTTGGGGTGGCGTTGGGGCTGGTAAGTGCATGTCTCGAGGGGTGTGGCGCCCTTGAGATCGAGCGCCGCCCGCGCGGCGCATCGCGGGCAAGCCCGCTCCTACATTTGTTGCAACGTGCCGTTCCAGTCAGGCCATGGTTGTTCGCCTTGGCGCATGACTGAAGAGAGGCAGGGCGCCAGCAGCGCCAGCCGCAATACCTCGTCGTGCTAACAAGGCTGGCAACCATGGCCTATCAGCCCATGGCACGTTGCAACAAATGTAGGAGCGGCTTTAGCCGCGATGCGCCGCGCGGGCGGCGCTCGATCTCAAGGGCGCCACACCCCTCGATACATGCACCTACCAACCACAACCCGTTCAAAAGCCCCCTATGCCACCCCCACCAACACCGGCACCTGCACCCGGTCAATCACCTTCGCGCTGATTGACGGGTCCAGCAACCGCCCCAACCGCGACAGGTGGCGGTGGCCCATGATGATCAGTTCGCAGTTCAATTCCTGCGCTTTGGCCACAATCGCGTCAACCGGCTGGCCGGCCACCATGCAGCCCTGGCTGGTGAAGCCGGCTTGCTGCAGCTCGCGCACGGCCTCGGCTACGGCGTGGTCGGCATGCTGCTGTTCCTCGCAGGCGGCGGGGTATTCCTCCAGTTCCTCGGCGGTGTAGGGCGCAGGTTGCTCATGCACGGCGAAGGTGGAATCGATGGCCAGCAGCACGTGCAGTTCGTGTTGACCGGGGCGGCAGTAGCGGCGGGCGAGGGTGAGCAGGGCGCTGGAAGCGGGGGAGGCGTCGATGGCGATCAGGATGGGGCTGGGCATTGAAGATCCTTGTACAAGGCTGGCTGAATGGGTGCCTGTTCTAGCCTCTTCGCGGGTAAACCCGCTCCCACAGGTACTCCACAGTATTTCAAACCTGCGCAGTCCCTGTGGGAGCGGGTTTACCCGCGAAGAGGGCGAACCTGCCATCCCACATTCTTGGCTCAGTCCACTCAGTGAATAAATGCCCCACCACGCAAGAGCGCATTGCGTCTGATGCAATCCACCAACCTGCTACCATCGCGTTTCCCGCAGCTGTAACGGAAAACGGCCATGCAACTCCCGGACATGAACTTGCTCGTCGCCCTCGATGCCTTGCTCGACGAGGGCAGCGTGGTGGGCGCAGCGCAGCGCATGAACCTGAGCCCGGCGGCCATGAGCCGGACACTGGGGCGTATCCGCGATGCCTTGGGTGACCCGATCCTGGTGCGCGCCGGCCGTGGCCTGGTGCCGACGCCGCGCGCGTTGGCCCTGCGCGAGCAGGTGCATGGCCTGGTAGAACAGGCCGGGCAGGTGTTTCGCAGCCGTGATGATGTCGACCTGGTCAACCTGGACCGTGCCTTCAACATCCGCACCAACGATTTGTTCATTGCCCTGTATGGCGCCCAGCTGCTGCGCATGATGCTGGCCCAGGCGCCGCGTACGGTGTTGCGGTTTGTCCCGGAGGGCAGTGGTGACGATGATGCAGTGCTGCGCAACGGGCATATCGACCTGATCATCAGCTCGGCCATTGAACTGGGCCCGGAAATCAAGGTGCAGAGCCTGTTCAACACCTACTTCGTGGGCCTGGCGCGTGTGGGGCACCCGATCTTCGACGCCCCCATCACCCCTGAGCGTTTTGCCGCCTACCCGCAGATCAGCGTGTCTCGACGCGGCCGTGCCAACGGGCCGATCGATGTGGCGTTGGCCAACCACAAGGTGGAGCGGCGCGTGGCCCTGATCACCACCAGCTTCCACTCGGCGATGTTCTCGCTGCCGGATTCGGACCTGATCCTGCCGATACCCGCCAATATCCTCAACAGTGTGCAGCGGTTGAAGTTGCCATTGCGCTCGTTCGAGATCCCGGTGCCGTTGGAGAAGGTCAATGTGATGCAGGCGTGGCACCCGCGCTTCGACAACGACCCTGCGCACCGTTGGTTGCGCCAGACGTTGAAAGCGTGTGGCCGCATAGACCCGTGATTAAGGCATGGATTGCGTCTGACGCAATATAAAACTACCGACAAGTCAGTTTTCGTCAGCATTCGACCTTCTTAAACTTGCCCCAGCCCTGAAATTGTTGCTGGAGATGTATTCTCATGACTTCCCTGACGGCGCCCTCTGCGGCGCTGGCCGCCGCCCCCGCGCCGGCCGCGCCTGCGCAGACGGCGTTTGGCCTGCAGGTGGTGGTCGGGCTGTTCGGTGTGTTGCTGGCCGTGCTGTGTGCAGGCCTCAACGAGTCGGTCACCAAGATTTCCCTTGCCGATATCCGCGGTGCAATGGGCATCGGTGCCGACGAAGGCGCCTGGTTGCTGGCGGTGTACAGCGCCGCCTCGGTCTCGGCCATGGCCTTTGCGCCGTGGCTGGCCACCACCTTCTCGCTGCGGCGCTTCACCATGAGCGCCATCGCCCTGTTTGCCGTACTTGGCCTGCTGCAACCGTTCGCCCCCAACCTGCACAGCCTGATGTTGCTGCGGGTGCTGCAGGGCTTTGCCTCGGGGGCCTTGCCACCGATGCTGATGAGCGTGGCCCTGCGCTTTTTGCCGCCGGGTATAAAGGTTTACGGCCTGGCCTGCTACGCCCTGACCGCCACCTTCGGCCCCAACCTCGGCACGCCGCTGGCGGGGCTGTGGACCGAGTACGTCGGCTGGCAATGGGCGTTCTGGCAGATCATCCTGCCCTCGCTGCTGGCCATCGTCTGCGTCGGCTGGGGCCTGCCGCAAGACCCGCTGCGTCTGGAGCGTTTCAAGCAGTTTGACTGGCGTGGCGTACTGCTCGGGCTGCCGGCCATCAGTTGCATCGTGCTGGGCCTGTCGCTGGGCGACCGCTGGGGCTGGTTCGATTCGCCGCTGATCTGCTGGCTGCTGGGCGGTGGCCTGCTGTTGCTGGTGCTGTTCATGTACAACGAGTGGTCCGAGCCGCTGCCGTTCTTCCAGTTGCGCATGCTAAAGCGGCGCAACCTGAGTTTTGCCCTGGTGACCCTGGCCGGTGTGCTGATCGTACTGTCGGGTGTGGGCAGCATCCCCTCGGCCTACCTGGCGCAGATCCAGGGCTACCGCCCTGCGCAGACCAGCCCGCTGATGATGCTGGTGGCCATGCCGCAGCTGATCGCCCTGCCGCTGACCGCAGCGCTGTGCAACATCCGCGCGGTGGACTGCCGCTGGGTGCTGGGCATCGGCCTGGCGATGCTGGCGGTGTCCTGTATCGGCAGCAGCCTGATGACCAGCGAGTGGATCCGTGGCGACTTCTACCCGTTCTACCTGCTGCAGGTGTTCGGCCAGCCGATGGCGGTGCTGCCGTTGCTGATGCTGTCCACCAACGGCATGACCCCGCAGGAAGGCCCGTTCGCATCCAGCTGGTTCAACACCGTGAAAGGCCTGGCTGCAGTGATCGCCGGTGGCCTGCTGGATGCCCTTGGCACCCTGCGCCGGCACTTCCATTCCAACCACCTGGTGGACAGCCTGGGCAACGCCCCGCTGGTCGACGACAGCGCTGCCGGCCTGGCCAGGCGCATCCACGACCAGGCGCTGGTACTCACTTCCGCCGACCTGTACCTGGTCATGGCCTGCATTGCCGTGGCCCTGATCTGCCTGATTCCTTTCGTGCCTACCCGGGTCTATCCGCCGCGTGCGGTGGCCTGAACCCTGGATGAATTCGAGAACACCTGAAATGACCAACAACCGCAAAACCCTGTTCATCGGCTCGGTGCTGGCCGTGGCCGTGCTGGCTGGCATCGTCGGCCCCTGGATGTTTGGCAGCGACCATCGCCAGAGCACCAACGACGCCTATGTGATCGCCGACTACACCGTGGTCGCGCCCAAGGTGGCCGGCTTTATCAAGGAAGTGCTGGTGGAGGACAACCAGCAGGTTACGGCCGGCCAGTTGCTGGCGACCATCGACCCCCGCGATTACCAGGCCGCCCTGGACGCCGCACAGGCGCAGTTGCTGGTGGCCCAGGCGCAAAGCGCCGATGCCCGCGCCACCCTTGAGCGCCAGGCATCGTTGATTGCCCAGGCCGAGGCTGCTGTCAAAGCCGCCCAGGCCGAAGCGGCGTTCGCCGACCACGAGGTCAACCGCTACAGCCGCCTGGCCGAGCAGGGCGCCGGTACCGTGCAGAACGCCCAGCAGGCGCGCAGCGGTGTAGACCAGGCACGCGCACGCCTGGCAAATGCCCAGGCAGCGTTAGTGGCGGCGCGCAAGCAGGTGGACATTCTCACGGCCCAAGTGGCCAGCGCCGATGGCCAGCTGAAACGTGCCGAAGCGGGCGTGGAAAAGGCCCAGCTCGACCTGTCCTACACACGTATTACTGCGCCGGTGGACGGCATGGTCGGCGAGCGCGCACTACGCATAGGCGCCTACGTCAACCCGGGTGCCCGCCTGCTGTCGGTGGTGCCGTTGCAACAGGCCTATGTGGTCGGCAACTTCCAGGAAACCCAGCTGACCCACGTGCAGCCTGGCCAGCCGGTGAGCATCAGCGTCGACACCTTCTCCGGCGAAAAGCTGCAAGGCCATGTGGAAAGCATCGCCCCGGCCACCGGCGTCACCTTCGCCGCCGTCAAACCGGACAACGCCACTGGCAACTTCACCAAGGTGGTGCAGCGCATTCCGGTGAAGATCGTCTTCGATGACGGCCAGCCGCTGCTCACCCGCCTGCGTGTGGGCATGTCGGTAGAAGCGACCATCGATACCCGTGGCGACAAGCTGGACGGCAAAGAGGTGAGCGCACGATGAAACCGGCATTACGCTTGAGCCCGTTGCTGCTGGCCGTGTTGCTGGCCGGCTGCACCATGGGCCCGGACTTCTTGCGCCCCGACAGCCAGGCACCGCAGCAGTGGGCGCCGCTGCAAGGCGAAGCGGCGGCCAGCCAGCCGCAGGCCGAACCGCTGGAACTGCGCTGGTGGGAAACCTTCCATGACGCACAGCTCAGTGCCTTGATCCAGCGCGTTGCCGAGCGCAACCTCGACCTGCAAATGGCCAGTGCACGGTTGCTGCAAAGCCGCGCCCTGCGCAGTACCGTGGCCGCCGATGAAGTGCCGTCGGTGGATGCAAACGCCGGCTACAGCCGCGCCCGCAACAGCGCCGAAGGCCTGAGCGATCCGTCTGGCAAGGCGGGCAAAGCGGCGTACAACCTTTGGCAAGGCGACCTGGTGGCCGGTTGGGAACTGGACTTGTGGGGCCGCGTGCGGCGCCAGGTCGAGGCTGCCGATGCCACCGTCGAAGTGGCCGAGAACGACCGCCGGGGAGTGCTGCTGGCCCTGCTTTCGGAAACCGCCGGCAATTACATCCAGCTGCGCGCCGTGCAGCACACTCTGGATGTGACGCAGGACAACCTGAAGGTTGCCCAGCACAGCCTGAAGCTTTCCCAGAACCGCCAGGCCGAAGGCGTTGCCACGCGCCTGGACGTGGCCCAGGCCAGCGCCCAGGTTGCTTCGATCGAATCGCGACTGCCAAGCCTTGAAGCCCGTCGTGATGACCTGATCAACGCGCTCAGCTTGCTTGCCGCCGAACCGCCGCGCAGCTTGCAGGCCGAATTGCTGCAGGGCGGCGAGCTGCCCGCGCCGCAGCAGAAGTTCGCCATCGGCGTGCCGTCCGAATTGGCCGAGCGCCGCCCTGACATCCGCCAGGCCGAAGCCCGCCTGCATGCCGCCACCGCCAGCATTGGCGTGGCCAAGGCGGATTTCTACCCGAGCATCCGGCTGTCGGGCAGTGTCGGCTTCCAGGCCATGCAGTTGTCTGATTTCGGTGGCTGGGATTCGCGCCGTTTTGCCTTCGGGCCGCAGCTGTCGTTGCCGATCTTCGAGGGCGGCCGGCTCAAGGGCACCCTGGAGCTGCGCGAGGCGCAGCAGCAGGAAGCGGCGCTGAACTACCGCAAGGTGGTGCTGGGTGCCTGGCATGAAATTGACGATGTGCTGCGCCTGTACAACGCCAGCCAGTTGCGCCGTGACCACCTGGCCGAGGCCGTGCGGCAGAACCGCATCGCCCTGGAAACTGCCCAGCGCCAGTATGTGGAAGGGGCGGTGGACTTTCTCAATGTGCTGACGGTGCAGGGCGCATTGCTGGCCAGCGAGGAGCAGTGGATCGACAGCTCGGCGGCGGTGTCGCAGGCGTTGGTGGGGCTGTACAAGGCCCTGGGTGGTGGTTGGCAGGCGTTTGATGAGCAGCCTGCGAAGAAAGCCTAAAGGCAGGGGCCGCTTTGCGGCCCATCGCCGGCAAGCCAGCTCCCACAGGTGCAGTGCAGACCTCAGGCACAGCACTATATCTGTGGGAGCTGGCTTTGGGCCCATCGCCGGCAAGCCAGCTCCCACAGGTGCAGTGCAGACTTCAGGCACAGCGCTCTACCTGTAGGAGCTGGCTTTGGGCCCATCGCCGGCAAGCCAGCTCCCACAGGTGCAGTGCAGACCTCAGGCACAGCACTATACCTGTGGGAGCTGGCTTTGGGCCCATCGCCGGCAAGCCAGCTCCCACAGGTGCAGTGCAGACCTCAGGCACAGCGCTCTACCTGAGGGAGCTGGCTTTGGGCCCATCGCCGGCAAGCCAGCTCCCACAGGTGCAGTGCAGACCTCAGGCACAGCGCTCTAGCTGTGGGAGCTGGCTTTGGGCCCATCGCCGGCAAGCCAGCTCCCACAGGGTAAGTGCAGGCCTCAGGCACAGCGCTATACCTGTGGGAGCTGGCTTGCCGGCGATAGGGCCGGTACAGGTAGCCGAGATCTCAGAGCGGGCGCAGCAGGCCAAAGCGCTTGCGCAGTGCCCAATCCAGCAACCGCCGTGGCAGCAACCTTGCCATCAACGGCAACGCCGTACTGCCATTCCCCAACCGCACCCCCCCCGGTACCGGCGACTTGCCGACTGCCGCCAACACACCCTGGGCAAACACCGCCGCCGAAGTCGGCCTGTCCTGCGAGGCCCGCGCCCGCGCCTGGACATGTTCACGCAACGGCCACCAGGGTGAGTCCGCCGCCAGTACCTGCTCGGCCTGGCGCTGGGCATTATTGGCGAACTGCGTGTCAATCGCCCCCGGCTGCACTTCCATCACCTGCACACCGAACGGCGCCAGTTCCAGGCGCAAGGCATCGCTCAGCGCATGCACGGCCGCTTTCGAGGCGCAGTAGGCGCCGGCGAATGGCGTGACCAGCACGCCGGAGACGCTGCCGATGTTCACCACTGTTCCCCGTGAGCGGCGCAGCAGCGGGAACAGCGCGCGGGTCACACCGACCACGGCGAACACGTTGGTTTCAAACTGTTGGCGCAGGGCATCCACACCACCGTCCAGCACCGGGCCCATGGCGCCGTAGCCGGCGTTGTTGATCAGGATATCCAGGGTTTCGAGTTCTTCGGCCAGGCGGGCGAGGGCTTCGCTGTCGTTCACATCCAGTTGCCGGGCGGTGAAGCCGGCGGCGTTCAGCACTTCAACATCCTCTGCCTTGCGAGCGGTAGCCCAGACGTGGTGGCCGGCATCGCGAAAGGCGTCGGCCAGGGCGCGGCCGATGCCGCTGGAACAACCGGTGATCAGGACGGTGGGCATGGTTGGGGCCTGTTGTAAGGAGGATTGGTTTCCCTGTGCCGGCCTCTACGCGGGTGAACCCGCTCCCACAGGTACCCCACAGAACTCAAGATCAGTGGGATCTCTGTGGGAGCGGGTTCACCCGCGAAAGGGCCGGTACAGGCGATATATCAATTGGCAAATGTACCTTGCAGGTGCTCGGCACGAAATTCCAGGGTCTGTGGCCGGTACCCGGAGCGCAGCGGTGGCAACGGCAGGCAGTCCTTCCACTCGGCCCCCGGCTGCAAATCACCCGGCCCCCGGTAGCGCGGGGCGTTGTAGGTGCTTTCGGCCAGGTTCACCGTGTCGCCTGGTGCATACGCCGCCACCCGCCAGCGCAGTTCGGTCAGCGGGGCCTTGTTGCCGTTTTTCATGTGTACCTGCAACGCACGGTCGGCCGGGCATTGTTCGGGGGCATAGGCAAGGCGCAGGTCCAGGCGGGCCAGTTGCGAGGTTTCGCGGTTGTCTTGCCAGGCGACGAACAGCACCACCAGGCCGAGGCCAAATACGGCGGCCAGCGAGATCGGCAGGGCCTTGGCCGGGTAGCGCAACAGCAGTACCAGCCAGGTAAGGATGAGGAAGGCACCGATGATCATGGGGCTTGCAGACCTTGAATGCGCGGGGTCTGACCATCGTAGCCTGAAATGGGGGAGGGCTCAAAAGCGCGAAGCCCGCTCCCAGCCTTTGTGGGAGCGGGCTTGTCCCGCGACAGGGCCGCAAAGCGGCCCCAAGGTTCACTTATTGGGCAATGGTCTTGACCGATACCCCACGCTCGACCGGCGTGGAGGTGCGGCCATACACATCCTCGAAGCGCTCGATGTCATCCTCGCCCAGGTAGCTGCCGGACTGCACTTCGATGATCTCCAGCGGGATCTTGCCCGGGTTGCGCAGGCGGTGCACCGAGGCGATCGGGATGTAGGTCGACTGGTTCTCGGTCAGCAGGAACACGTTCTCGTCACAGGTGACCTCGGCAGTGCCGGACACCACGATCCAGTGCTCGGCGCGATGGTGGTGCATCTGCAGCGACAGGCTGGCACCCGGCTTGACGGTGATGTGCTTGACCTGGAAGCGGCCGCCCATGTCCACCGAGTCGTACGAGCCCCATGGGCGATACACTTCCAGGTGGTTCTGGGTTTCAGTACGGCCCTGCTCGTCGAGGGTCTTGACCATCTGCTTGACGCCCTGGACCTTGTCCTTGTGGGCAATCATCATGGCGTCCTTGGTCTCGACCACCACAATGTTCTCAAGGCCGATCACCGACACCAGCTTGCCGTTGCCGTGGATCATGCAGTTGCGGCTGTCCTGCACCACCACGTCGCCCTTGGTGACGTTGCCGTTGTCGTCCTTCTCATGCACATCCCACAGCGACGACCAGCAGCCCACGTCGCTCCACCCGGCAGACATCGGCACCACGCAGGCGCGCTGGGTCTTTTCCATCACCGCGTAGTCGATGGAGTTGTCTGGGCAGCAGGCGAAGGTGGCTTCGTCGATGCTCAGCACATCGCCCTCTTCCTCGCTGCGCTCCAGGGCCAGCACGCAGGTGTCATAGATATCGCCGTCGTGCTTTTTCAGTTCTTCGAGGAGGCGGCTGGCACGGAACAGGAACATGCCACTGTTCCAGAAGTAGCCACCGGCCTGGACGAACTCGGCTGCACGTTTTTCATCGGGTTTTTCAACAAACTGGGCCACGCGCGCCACGCCCTCGGGCAGCAGGGCGTCCTGGCTGGAGCGGATGTAGCCGTAGCCGGTTTCCGGCTTGGTCGCCGGCACGCCGAACAGCACCATTTCGCCACGCTCGGCGGCGATGGTGGCCAGAGCCAGGGCGCGCTGCAGGGCCTTCTGGTCGTCGATCACGTGGTCGGCGGGCAGCACCAGCATCAGCTCGTCGCGGCCTTCGTTGACCAGTTTCATGGCGGCCAGGGCCACGGCCGGCGCGGTGTTACGGCCGAACGGCTCCATCAGGATGCCTTGGGTTTCCAGCTTCAGCGCAGCCAGCTGTTCCTGGACGATGAATTTATGGTCCTTGTTGCAGACCACGATTGGCGTGTCCATGCCTTCGAACGCCAAGCGCTCGATGGTTTGCTGGAACAGGGTGTGTTCGCCGGTCAGGGCCAGGAACTGTTTGGGGAACTGCTTGCGCGACAGAGGCCACAGACGCGAACCGCTACCACCAGAAAGAATTACCGGGATCATCATGTTTCTCCAATAGTCGTTAAAGGCAGGGGGATCAGTTGCTAGCCACGGGGCGAGTTACCCACACCGGCGACAAGGCGTTGCCGGAACCGGTTACGTACAGCACGGCGGCTTCGCCGCGCTCCAGAGCGACGGGTTTCACGTCACCCACTTTCTTGTCACCTTGGTACAGCGCCAGGTTGACCTTGACCGGGTTGATTTCGCGCTCGCCTCGGCCGTTGGCGGCCACCGGCTTGACCACTTCGGTCTTGCCGTCGGCGGTTTTCAGGGTCAGCTGCTGGTCGCTCAGGTTCTGCACGCGCACCAGGGCTTTCTGCTTGTTCTTGAACGGTGGTTCTTCGATCAGCTGCGGGTTACCGGTGCCGCTGTTGACCAGGGTGTAGTACTTGTCCGAGGCCAGCTTCACCGGCACGCTCTTGCCGCCGACCTGGGCGGTGTAGTCACCGCCTGGCAGGAAGCTGAAGTCGCTGCTGGCCTGGGCGCCAACCTGCTTGATCTGGGTGTTGCCGACCGACGCGGCGGCCGGTGCGCTGGCTGCGTTGTACAGGCGCACGAATGTCGAGCCTTTCGGTGCGCTCGGGCCGTACAGGGCGGCGTCGGCACCGGCGAAGGCCTGCATTGAAGCAAGGGAAAGGCCGGCCGCGAGGGTGAGGGCTTTGGCAATGGAAGTCTTGGTAGTCATGTGCATTTCCTCTCTATCGTTCAGTGGTTCGTCCGAGTGGACGACAAGGCCAGGTTTTCTTCGGATTTACGGGAGTTTTTCAGCTGGGCGATCCACTGTGGATCGAAGCTGCTGAGGTCGTTTTTCATCGGCAGATAACGTTCGGGGAATTCCCACACCACCACTTGCGGTGCGGCGTTCTTGAAGGCATCGCTTTGCAGGTACTTGAGCATCGGCAGCAATGGGCCGTGGCCGTCTTCGGCGTAGTTGGCGACGTCGCTGCGCAGGGCCTGCTGCAGCGCGCCTAGGAAGTTCCAGTGCGGGTTGGCGCTGTAGCTGGTACCCACCAGTGCGACCGGGATCTCGTTGTTGGCGAACAGTGCATCGTCGCCTTCACCCTCGGCTTGCGCCGGGCGGGTGCTGCGTTGTTGCAGGTTGTCCGGGGCCGGCAGCAGGTTACTGAACAGCGGGTCCAGTGGCAGGAAGTTGGTCAGGTCGCCTTTGTAGGGCGCCGTGCTGCCGGCTTCGGTGACGAAGGTTTGCGGGTCACCGTTGAGCAGGTTCTGCCGGCTTACAGCCTCGGCCAGCGCCTGGGCGGCGACTTCGGCGCCCATCGGTGTCCAGTGGGTGTCGGTGCGCAGGAATACCTGGCCGCGAGCTTTGGCTTGTTCCATGGCCGCTTGCAGGTCCGGGGCGAACACGTTGGCCTGGCGCACCTGGGCATGGAACTGGTTGTACAGGTCATCGTGCAGGCTGGCCGGCTGCTCCTTGCCCAGGTATTCCGAATAGAGGCGCGCCTTGGCCGGGATGATCGCCAGCACCAGCTGGCTGCCGTGCTGCTGCAAGGTGTCGCGCACGCCACGGACCAGCGCCAGGTTTTCCTGCATCAGCTGTTCGGCGCCAGCCGTGGGCTTGAACTCTTCGTCACTGAACAGCCATTGGTCGCGGCCCAGCACCACACCGGGGCGGCCCTCGTTGAACAGCTTGAAGTCCATGGCCGCCCAAAGGTTGGTGCCCAGGCGCTTGATCGGGAACTCGGCGTCGTAGTGGGTCTCGGCGGCCTTGGCCAGCTTGCCGTTGAGCAGGGTCATCTGCTCGGTGCGCTGAAAGCTTTGCAGGCCACCGGTGGACCACACGCCCATGCCCACCAGCAAACCGAGGAACGACAGGGAGTAAGTAATGCGTAATGTGCGGTTCATGTCATCGGCCTCAGAACTGGAAGTACAGGAACGGCGAGTAACTTTGCGCCGAAAGCTTGAGGATCGAGGCCACGAACAGCAGCAGCACCAGGGCGCGGGTCATCACCCGGGTCCAGTCCAGGCCGATCGAGCCGTCGTTGTTGACCTGCACCGGTGTGGCCTGGGGCGTTGGCTTGGCATTGCGGTAGAAATCACGCAGGCCGAAGAACGCCAGGGAGAGGTAGGCGACGATCAGGGTGGCCACTTGCAGGCCGGTAAGCTGGGCGCTGTTGAGTTCCGACAGCTGCCAGTCGCCGAAGCTGAACATGGCGCCGTACATGCGGCCGGCCACATGCAGGTTTTCGGCGCGGAAGATCACCCAGCCGACCACCACAAGCAGGAAGGTGAAGGCCCATTTGACCGGGTTGAAGCGCTGCGGGTTGGTGTCGAGGCCAAGCGCACGCTCGATGGCCAGCCACATGCCGTGCCAGGCGCCCCAGATGATGTAGGTGAAGTTGGCACCGTGCCACAGGCCGCCCAGCAGCATGGTCAGGAACAGGTTGCGGTAGGTGTTGAAGGTGCCTTTGCGGTTACCGCCCAGGGTGATGTACAGGTAGTCGCGCAGCCAGGTCGACAGGCTGATGTGCCAGCGCCGCCAGAACTCGGTGATTGACTGGCTGATGTACGGCTGCTTGAAGTTCTCCATGAAGCGGAAGCCCATCATCAGGCCCAGGCCGATGGCCATGTCGCTGTAGCCGCTGAAGTCGAAGTACAGCTGCGCGGTGTAGGCCAGCGCGCCCAGCCAGGCGTCACCCGTGGTCGGGTTTTGCAGGGCGAAGCAGTGGTCGGCGACCACGGCCAGGGTGTCGGCGATGAACACTTTCTTGATGAAGCCCTGCATGAAGCGGGTGCAGCCTTCGGAGAACTTGTCCAGGGTATGGGTGCGGTTGTTGAACTGGTCGACCAGGTCCTTGAAGCGCAGTACGGGGCCGGCGATCAGGTGCGGGAAGATCGCCACGAATGCTGCGAAGTCGATCAGGTTGCGGGTAGCCGGGGTGTCGCCGCGGTACACGTCGATGATGTAGCTGATCGACTCGAAGATGTAGAACGAGATACCGATCGGCAGCAGCACGTGGGTGAGGATGAACGGCTCCAGGCCGAACGAGGTCATGATCGCGTTCAGGCTGTCGACGCCGAAGTTGGCGTACTTGAAGTAGCCAAGGATTGCCAGGTCGACGCCCACACCGAGCAGCAGCCAGCGCTGGGCGGGTTTGGTGCGCACGCCGGCGGCACCCACCTTGAGGCCGATCCAGTAGTTCCACAGGGTGACCCCGGCGAACAGGGCCAGGAAGTCCACCCGCCACCAGGCATAGAAGATGTAGCTGGCGACCAGCAGCAGCAGGTTGCGATAGCGTTGCCCGCTCAAGTAATACAGGCCGAGGAAGATCGGCAAGAACAGGAACAGGAACACGTTGGACGAGAAGACCATCCCGGTTCTCCTAATTTGTTCACAGCATCCAGGGCAAAGCGCCCCCCAAACCCCCCACAAAAATGTGGCGGGCTACCTAGATTCCTGTAGGAGCTGGCTTGCCTGCGATGCAAGGCGAAGCCTTGCCCTGCGATTGTCGGGGGCCGCTTTGCGGCCCATCGCAGGCAAGCCAGCTCCTACAGGGGTTTTGCGTTACTTTTTGCTCTCTGCGTTCGGGTCATAAACCCGGGTCAGGTCCCCGCCCAGCCGGAAGCTGTTGAACGGCTGCATGTCGTGCTTGCGCTCAAGCGTGTCGCCAACGCAGTGGTACAGCGCACACCAGGGCTCGAGCCAGGCGTACTTGCCGTCGACCTTGAGGTCGGTCATGTCCTGTTTCTCACCGGCACGCGCCTTGAAGTGGCTGGGGTCGCGTGCACCGGCCAGTACACCTTCGCCGAGGCGCTGCAGGGCAAAGTTGTTCTCGCTGCGCAGGTCGACGTTGTTGGCCTGGGCGAAGCTGGCAATCATCGCCAGCGGCGGCAGGGCGTAGTTGTGGTAAGCCAGCGCACGCTGCTTGCGCTTGATTTCGTTGGGCAGGAAGCCTTGGTCATCGACCTGGTTGGCGCCGACCTTGTATTCCTTCACGGCCCAGTCGAACAGGTCGTGGCGGTCGGTGGCGACGGCGGTAGCCATGACCGACCAAGCGGCCCAGTAGCTGTGGTTGTTGATCTTCTCCAGCGGCAGGTCGCTCCAGTCGCGCACGGTCTGTTCGGCCAGGCGGGCGAACCATTTTTCGATCAGCTCGGCCTCGGCCCGGTGCGCGGCCAGTGGCTGCGAGTTGGAAAACTTCAGGCGCAGCCACGAACCGCTCATGCTGCCCAGCGCCCATTTGCGCATCGACTTGCCGGTGTGGTTGTAGTCGGTGGACAACAACGCATCGGCGCGGGCCCAGGTGCCCAGCCACGCCAGGGTGCAGTCCAGCTGCGCCGGGCGACCGTCGCGCATGTACTGGCCCACCATCTTGCTCACGCCTTTCTCAAGGGTGGTGATGTCTTCGGTCGACTTGCGGAAGGCCTTTTCCGAGGCTGCGTTGAGCGTCGCCCGTGCCTTGTCCGAGCCTTCGTACTTGCTGCGGAACTGCAGTGCGCCGGTGTAGGGCTTGGGCGCCGCTTCACAGCGGAAGTTGCCGTCACCGGTCTTGAGCTTTTCGATCCCCTCGTAGTAACCCTGGGGTGGTACCAGCGCGGCGTGCGCGGCACCGCCGAACAGGGCCAACGCGAGGAGGGCGGGGCGAAAGATGTGCTTCAGATGGGTCATGGGTCGCCTCACTGGCCGGCCTGCGCGGTTTGCGCAGGCACGGCGAAGTTGTTGCGTTTGCAGAGCTTGGCCTCGACCTTCTGGGTGCCGTTTTCCGGCCCCTGTACCTCGAACGCCAGCAGGCTCTGGCTGGCCCAGTCTTCGTCTTCGCGCATCTGGAAGACAAAGCGGCCGTCGGTGTCGGAGGTTTCCGGTTTTTCCAGCTTGATGTCCTCGTGGCGGCCGTTGAGGTACCAGAGGGTGGCCTGCAGCACCTTCACCGACGGGTCTTCGAACTTGACGTCCATCTGCAGGTTGCGGTTGATCAGGTCTTTGATCACGCCGCCCTTGCCGTTGACCATCAGCTCGTTCTTGCCGGGCTTGAGGGTAGTGCTGGCGCTCATCAGGGCCGGGCGGTCGTCGCAGCCGTCATCGAGCAGGCCAAGGATTTGCCGCCAGATCGTTTCCTGGTCCAGGCGGTAAAGCGGGGAGAATTCCCACACCAGGATCTTCGGCGGGTTCTTCTGGAATTCCTCGCTGCCCAGGTACTGGATCATCGAGCCTTCCAGACCGCCGCCAGGGAAGGCGACGTTGAGCACGTCGGCGCCGATGTATTGCTCGAGGAAGCCCGAGAAGTTGTAGTTCTTGCCACTGTGGCTGGTGCCGACCAGGGTGATCTGCGCGTTGCCGCTGTCACCGAACAGGTCGTCGCCGCCGCTGGAGCCTTTCGGCTCGGTGGCGAACTGGTCCATGTACTGCACCGCGTAGCTGGTGCCGCACAGTTGGCCGGCGACGTTGTGCAGGGTGCCGGTCTTGCCCATGCGCCCGGATTTCTTCGTTTCGAATTCCTTGCGCGGGATGCCTTCGAAGGCCGGCATCCTGTGCACGGTGTCGGCCACGATTTTGGCAGCGCGCTCGGCGCCATATGGCGTCCAGTGCTGGTCGCCACGGAAGTAGAAGTCCTTGCCCTGGTCGGCGGCGGCCAGTTGCTCGTTGGTCAGCGGCGACAGGTCGGGCACGTTGTAGCCCATGCTGGCGAAGCGCTTGAGCATGGCCTGGTAGTTGCCCAAGGCCTTCTGGTAGTCGAAGGCGGCTTTCTCGGCCGGGTTGAGCATGTTGCGGTTCACCAGGCCACGGGTCGGCTGGTACACCACCACCAGTTCCACGCCGCGCTTCTTGAAGGCGTCATGCACTTGTTGCAGGCGCTTGTAGCCGGCCGGGGTGGTGTTGAACTCGGTGCGCAGGTCTTCGCGGGTACGGAACAGCCAGTCGCCCTTGGCCTGCACCAGCGTAGTGAAGTTCTGCTGGTAACGGGTGGTGTAGCGGCTGGCGTCGTGCGCTTCGGGGCACAGCTGGCAGCAGGGCTCGGCGCTGAAGGTGGGGGCCTTCACTTCTTCGGCGCGTACGCCTTGGCTGATCGCCAGGAGGGCGGCGGACAGGCCCAGCAGTTTCATCAGGTGTGGAGTCATGGTCTGGGCTTCCTTAATCGATCATTTCGGTCTGGCGTTCGACCGGGTCGATCAGCACAGCCTTTTGCTGGCGCACCAGCAGGTCGAGGATTTCGTCCTGGCGCTCGCCGAGGATGCCGTTGAGGCTGATGCCGCTGGCCTTGCGCGGGGCGAGCATCGACACCTTGTACAGCTCGACCGACAGCGGCGAGTCGATCGACAGTGGGCCGGAGCCATTGGCCGCCAGCTCGCCACCCACCACGATCAGCGACACCTTGGTGTCGAACGGGTCAAGGGCGATGTCGCGGTCGGTGTCGGACAAGTCCTTGATGTGGCCGTACACGCCCACCAGGCCGTTCGCCATTGCGACGTTTTCGTACAGGCGAATGTTCACGCTGTTGCGCACGCGGATGCCGTGGCGGCGGTTGTTGATCAGCTTGTTGCCCCAAATCAGGTTGTCGCCGCTTTCGTACAGGGTGATGCCGTCGGTGTGGTTGCGGTAGATCTGGTTGTAGGCGATCAGGTTGTTGACGCTGTTACGGTCGATCACCACGCCCGAGAGCTTGTTGTCATAGCTCTTGTTGTTGATGATCCAGCTGTCGTTCACCTCACGCGAAACGATGATGCCGTGCTTCTTCTTGGTGCCGTACACGGTGTTGCCGGCGATGATCAGGCGGTGCGAACGGTCGTGCGGGTCGATGCCGTAGACGATGTTGTCGCGGTAGGTGCTGTCTTTGACCACGAAGTCCTGCGTCTCGTAGCAGTAGAAGCCGTACCACATGTCGCTGAACTCCGAGCCGATGATCCAGCCGGTAGGTTCCGGGCGGCCCATGCGCTTGGCCATGTTCGGCGTGTACTGCGAAATGCTCACGCCATACGACTTGGACTTGGCATAGCCGAAGCTGGCCATCTTCGTGTTGACGATGTAGGTCTCGGTACCGCCCCACGACAGCAGGAACGGGCGGAATTCCTTGGGCGAGCGGAAGGTCGCCGGGCCGTTGTCCTTTTCGCGCCAGCCGGTCACCTGGGTATCGGTGACGAACAGCTTGCCGTCATTGACCAGGAACGAACCGCCTTCCTGGGACAGGCGCAGCTGCTTGACCTTGCCGTCGATCTCGAGGATGCCCTTTTGCCCGACCACGATTGGCAGGCGTGCCAGGTAAACCCCAGGCTCGACCTCGCTGAGGTATTGCTTGGGTACCTTCTTGCTCAGCTCGACCAGGTCGATATGGCCGTCATCGACGAAGATTGCCTGCGGGATGCCGTGCTGGCGCTGCACCCACTCGGCTGCCTTGTTGTCGCCGCCGACGAACTCCTTGAGGGTGTCCTCCTGGAACATGCGGCGCAGGCTGACCTTGCCTTTGTGGCGGCGGTCGATTTTCTTCTGCACCGCTTCGGCGGTGAAGCCGGTCAGGTCGGGCAGCTTTGGCGGGTCCATCTGCAGCGGCTCGATCGGTGCGCTGGCCACGGTGTAGGTCTTGGCCTGCTGCAGCTCCTTGGCGATCACCTTAGGTTCTGCGGCAGCGACCAGGCCGCTGGCCAGCAGCAAGGCGCTGGCCAACAGGCTGTGACGTAAGTGCGGGTGAAGGTTCATAACGGTCAGTCCCCTACCGGCCTCAGAAGCGCCAGATCACATCGACGAAGGCGCGGTGCATGTACGAGTCCGCTTCCTTGCCGTAGGCGTCGCCCGGCTTGAACACACCGGCACGCAAGCGCACCAGGGCGGACGGTTCGTCGATCGCCTGGCTCATGGACGCTGGCAGCAGGCCTTGCTTGAAGTACTTGGTCACGACCACGTCCATCTCTTGGCCAAGGTCTTTTTCGCCATCGACCAGCGGGCGGTTCACGCCGTTGTCGTTGACCACCGCGTTGATGCCGCTGGAGCCGATGTTCTGGTTGCCGTCGACACGCCAGAACTTGTGGTAGATCAGGCTGGCGTCGTAGTCGTCGCGCAGCTGCCACGAGGCGAACAGGGTGGCTGCCTGCAGGTTGCCCAGCTCGCCGCGGAAGGCTTCGCCGAAGCGGTGCACGCGCGAGCGGGTGCCGGTAAAGTTGGAGCGGTTGCTTTCAAGGCCGGTCTGCTCGAAGTTGTTCGAGCCGTCGTCGCCACCGCCGCCGCTGCCACGGGCGTAGGCCGCACCGACCTGCCATTGCGGGTCCAGGCGCAGGCGGATGCCGAGGTCGGTGGCCCAGGCGTTGACGTCGCCGCTCTGCTTGCCGGTGGCAACTTGCTCGTCGCCTACGGCCTGGCTGCTGAGCTTGTCGCGGTCACCGGTCAGCCAGGTGACGCTGCCCCAGTAGTTGACGGTGTGGTCGTTGCGCCAGTTGTAGGCGTCGCTGTTGGCTTCAAGGCCCAGCCAGGTCAGGTCGCCGGTGCGGGTCTTGTCCAGCGCATCGACGGTTTCGCCCGGGTTCTTCAGGCTGCCGCTGTCATGGGTGTGGTGGGCGCGTACGCCTACCCAGTGGCCAGGGGTCCACTGCGTGGCGACGTTGCCGTAGATGTGCGTGCGGTCCTTGTCTTCCGGGGCCAGTTCGGTGAGGTCGGTGCGGTACTCGCTGAAGCGCTGGGCCACGCCCAGGTCGGCCTTGAGCAGGGTGGTGTCGAAGGTCCAGTTCAGCGCTTCGATGTTGGTGTCGCGCCACATGCCATCGTCGCTGCGCAGGCGTTGGCGACCCAGGCGCAGTTGCTCGCCTGGGTAGGCGGTGAGGCCGCTGTACCCGACCCAGAACTCGCGCATGGCCAGGTAGTTCTTGTCCGGTTGGCGGCTGTCGTCACCGGTTTCGGTACTGGTGCCGTCGTCGTTCTGGCGCAGGGTGTCGGTTTCGATGGTGTCGGTAGCGGCGACTGCCTGGCCCATTGCATAGGCACTCCAGTTACCGCGCTCGCCATACACCCAGGGGCGCAGGTCCAGGCCCAGGCCGTTGACGTCGCCGCCAGCGCGGGTGCCCAGGTCACGGTCGTCTTCCGACTGGCCGGTGATTTTCACGTCCAGGCCGAAGTTTTTCTCGGCGGTCATTTCCGCCAGGGTCGGGCAGGACCACAGCAGGGCGAAGCTCAGGCCGATGCCAGCTTTCACGAAGGGATTAAGCGTCATAGCGAGTCCTCACCGTCTACTTCTTTTTCGTCGTCTTGCAGGGCTTCGATGGCCAGGGTGCTGTTCGCCCCCTGCGCCATGCTGCCGCGCGCCTGCTTTTCTTGCGCCAGCAGTTGCTGGGCCTGGCTGCGCTGGTCAGGGGTCAGTTGCTGGTCGAGCTGCTGGAGCATTTCTGTCGACTGCGGCGTCGGGTTGGCCTGGGACAACTGCGCGAACACCCAGGCATTGCCCGGTTGCGGACGGATGCCGTGGCCTTCGCTGAACAACTGGGCCAGCGCATAGTCGGCGCTGTTCTGCCCGCCACGGGCGGCGGCCAGCAGGTTGTCGACGGCCTTCTGCGGCTCGACATTGCCCAAGTAGCCGCGGCGGTACAGCTGGCCCAGGTAGTAGTGGGCGCTGATTTCACCGGCGTCGGCGGCGGCTTGCAGGTGCTGCTCGGCTTTTTTGGCGTCGGCCGGCAGGGTTTTGCCTTCGTAGTACAGGCGGCCCAGCAACAGTTCGGCGCGTGGCTGTTCGGCCTCGCGGCCCTTGTCGATGTAGGCCAGCAGCTGGTCGGTGTCGCCCAGCTCGGGGAAGTCGTACAGCAGTTGCGCCAGGCTGACCCAGGATGCCGGGTTGGCCGGGGCTACCTGTTCGAGCAGGTCCTTGGCGGTTTTCTCGTCGGTCTGGCCCAGGCTGCGGTCGGCCAGTACCCGGGCAACGCTGTCGACCCGGGTGGCTGGTACGGCGCCACGGGCGTAGGCGGATTTCAGTTGGCCGAGCAGGGCGGCTTGCTGGTCGGCCTGGCTACGTTTCTGGTACACGGTGGCCAGTTCGACGTAGCAGATGTCGGTGGTGCTCAGCGCGGCCTTGCAGATCTTTTCCACGTCGTCCAAGTGCTGGTCGTAGGTGCCCTGGGTGCGGTACAGCAGCACCTGGGCCAGGCCCGCTTCGGGGTTGCCGGCGGCGCGCCACTGGTCGATCTGCTGCTGCGCGTTGACCTTGGGGAAGCTCTGCGGGTAGCTGAGGTAGAGCATGGCCAGCGGAATCAGGGTGTTGCTTTCGCCCTGTTTCGCGGCCTGCTTGAGCAGGGTTTCGGCTTCCTCGCGTTCGGCCTGGGTGCTGTCGGGCTTGGCCACCAGCAGGCGGCCAAGGCGCGCCTGGGCACGGGGCGAGGTGGCGGCCGCGGCGCGGTAGGTGGCCTCGGCTTCCTTGATTTGCGACGGGTCGCGGGTGGCCACCTTGATATCCGCCAGGCCCACCTGCGCTTCGCTGTAGCCCAGGTCGGCCAGGGCCTTGTAGTTGCGCTCGGCCAATGCCGTGTCGCCGCGCTTCAGGGCTTCGTTGGCCAGGCGCTGGTCAGGCAGGCCGGCACAGCCGGCCAGGGTGATGGCAGCAGCCAGGGCACACAGGCCCAGGTTTGCGCGCTTCTTGTAGGGAATCATGCGGAGATCCTCTTACAGCCCACGGGCCACGGCTTTGTCGATCAGCCAGTTCATTGACGGGCCACGGTCGCTGTTGACCGCTGCCGGGCGGCCGGCGAGTTCGGCGGGCATGCCACTGTCAGGCTTGATCTGCACGCGGATGTCGGAGGACAGGTCTTCGCTGTTGAGGCTGGTGCTGCTGACGATCTGGCCGGTGCGCACTTCGTCTTCGCCGGCGACCTGGAAGTTGACCCGGGTACCTGGCTTGACCTCGTCGAACTGGCGGTAGCTGAAGCGCGCCTCGACCATCGGCGTGGTGGTGCGCGGGATCAGCTGGAAGATCGCCTGGCCCTTGGCTGCGTACTGGCCATCGTCCACCAGCTGGCGGGCGACCACGCAATCGCAGGGGCTGGTGAGGGTGCCGGACAGCTGCTTGCCGAACAGTTCCTCGATCTTCGCCGGTTCCAGCTGCGCGTCGTCCAGGTTGCCCTTGAGCATGTCCAGCATGCTGGTGGTGAAGCTGGCCAGTGGTGCGCCCTTGGCTATCTGCCCACCGCTTTCGATGAGGCTGCTCACGGTGCCGTCGCGCGGCATGGTGACAGTGGTGGTCGGTACCGCGACCACACCGGCTTCGGCGTGGCTGACGAAGTACATGCCGTACAGCGACTTGGCGACGAAGCCGAACGCCGCGACGCCGACCACGAACACGCCGAGGGTGACGGTGACGGCCTTGAGCCGGCCGAAGGCGCTCAGGCCCGAACCACCATCCTTCTGCTTGCGTGCCTTGGTGAAGTTGTCGCGCTGCAGGGTGCTGAGCACATCGCCGATGCTGATCAGCTCACCCGACAGGTGGCTGGTGATGATGTGCCGCAGCGTGGCGATATCGCGTGGTTCAAGGTTCTGGAACTGCGCACCGGTACGGCCATTGTCCGGGTTGTATGAGCGCACCTGGAACTCGATGTCGATCGACAGGCCCAGGTTGTCGACCACGAACTGCAGGCGCCCGCGCAGCACATCGCCCACCGACAGTTGCTGCTTGGTGTGGAAGCTCAGGCCACCGGCGGAAAGGTCGTCGACCTTCACTTCGTGGGTTTGGCGCTGGGCGTCCAGAAAACGCAGCTTGGCGGGAATGCGCACCCGGGCGTGTTGGCGCTGGGCTTCGGACTCATGCACGACATTGACGTTCACGGCGGTATTCATGGTGGTTTGTTCCTGTTAGATCCGATCCGGGTTGGGCTCACACGACCATGAACAGCACAGCAACGAAGATGCTGGCAGCCGAGAAGGTCATGGTCCGCGAGGACCAGGTGTTGAACCATTGTTGAAAGCTGGCGAGGTCACGCTTGAGGGCAGTGGGCTGACGCGTCCAGGACTGCTTGTCGAGGCGGAAGAACACGTAGATCTTCATCAGCGCGCCGATGATCTGGTTGTAATAGAGAATCAGCGGGTAGGCCGGGCCCACGTTGTGGCCAGAGCACAGCAGCATGATGGTGAGGATCAGGCGGGTGATGCCGATCCACAGCAGGTACACCAGCAGGAAGGCCAGGCCGAACTTGAGGCTGGCGATCACCGCCACGGTCAGCCCCAGCAGGCTGGTCCACATCGACACGCGCTGGTCGAACAGCACGATGCTGGTGAACAGCCCCAGACGGCCCAGGCCCAGGCCCAGTGCACGGGAGTTCTGCCGCAGGTTGTTGCCGTACCAGCGGTACATCAGCTTGCGGCTGGCCTTGAAGAAGCTCTTTTCTGGCGGGTGCTCGACCGTGTTGATGGCGGCGTCCGGCACGTAGAAGGTGTCGTAACCCAGGCGCATCAAGCTAAACCAGCTGGATTTGTCGTCACCGGTAAGGAACTTGAAGCGGCCCAGGCGCCAGTGCATCAGCGAATCGCTTTCGACGTCGGCGATGAACTCGGGGTTGGTCACCACGCTTGCGCGGAACATCGACATGCGCCCGGTCATGGTCAGCACGCGCTTGGACAGGGCCATTGAGCACATGTTGATGTGGCGCTGGGCGAAGCGCAGCTTGTGCCACTCGCTCATGATGTAGCCGCCACGGACTTCGCAGAACTCGTTGGTGGTCAGGCCGCCAACGTTGGGGAACAGCTTGAACCACGGCACAGTCTTGCGGACCACGCCATCGGCCAGCACGGTGTCGCCGTCAATCACGGCCACCACGGCGTTCTCGTCCGGCAGCATGCGCGAGATGGCGCGGAAGCCGTAGGCCAGGCCATCGCGCTTGCCGGTACCGGCAATGCGCACGATGTCCAGCTTCACGTGGGCCGGCGGGTTGTACTTGGCCCACAGGCTCTTCACCAGCAGTTCATCCGACATTTCCACCAGCGAGCAGACCACGGTGGTGGGGAAGCCGCAGTTGATCGCCTCGCGGATCACCGAGCTGTACACCTGGGCAGTGGTCAACGCCTCGATACGGAAGCTGGTGACCATCAGGTAAACGTGCGACGGGTCGGTGGCGTTACCCATTTTCTGCACCTTGCGGCGCAGGTACGGGTACACGCCGTAGAGGAAGATCATTCCGCGGATGAAATGGGTGGCGCCCATGGAATAGCGCCAGATGCCGACTGCGCCGACCAGGAAGATGAAGTGCTTCGACTGCGAGTCGAAGATATCGGCTGGCAGGGCCAGGGCGATCAGCATGAGCAGGCTCATGTAGAGCAGCCACCCGGCGCACTGCAACAGCACTGTCTGGAGCCTTTGCATGTTCAGCATCCGTCGAGAATTCGGGAAAGGGTGGGCAACGCAGGCTCGCCTGCGTTGCCCGGCCGAGGGCTTACCAGCAGATGCCTTCGGTACGGTTGGTGGTGCTGGACGGGTTGCTCATGAAACCGACCAGGTCGATTACCTGCTTGCCGGCTGGCGCTTGCTGGGCCAGTGCACGGAACTGCTCGTCACGGTTGCCGAGGACGATGATGTCGGCGTTCTCGATCACCTGCTGGAGGTCGGCATTGAGCAGCGACGACACGTGCGGGATCTTCGACTCGATGTAGTCCTTGTTGGCGCCATGCATGCGGGCGTACTGAACGTTCTCGTCGAAGATGTCCAACTGGTAACCCTTGCCGATCAGGCGCTCGGCCAGTTCTACCAGCGGGCTTTCGCGCAGGTCATCGGTACCGGCCTTGAAGCTCAGGCCGAGCAGGGCGACCTTGCGCTTGTCATGGGCTTCGATCAGCTCGAAGGCGTTCTGCACCTGCGATTCGTTGCTGCGCATCAGCGAGTCGAGCAGCGGTGCGCGCACGTCGAGGCTGGCGGCACGATAGGTGAGGGCGCGCACGTCCTTGGGCAGGCACGAACCGCCGAAGGCAAAGCCGGGGCGCATGTAGTACTGGGACAGATTCAGCACCGTGTCCTGGCAGACCACGTCCATCACGTCACGGCCATCGACGCCTACCGCCTTGGCGATGTTGCCAATTTCGTTGGCGAAGGTGACCTTGGTGGCGTGCCACACGTTGCAGGTGTACTTGATCATCTCGGCCACTTCGATCGGCTTGCGGATGATCGGGGCGTCGAGTTCTTCGTACAGGCCTTGCAGGATGTCGCCGCTGGTGCTGTCCAATTCGCCGATGACGGTCATCGGTGGCTGGTCGTAGTCTTTGATTGCCGTGCTTTCTCGCAGGAATTCCGGGTTGACCGCGACGCCGAAGTCAACGCCGGCTTTCTTGCCCGAGCAGTCTTCGAGGATCGGGATGACCACATTCTTGACGGTACCCGGCAGCACGGTGCTGCGCACCACGATGGTGTGCCGGCGGGTGGTGTCGCGCAGTACGTAGCCGATTTCACGGCACACCGACTCGATGTATTCCAAGCCCAGGTCGCCGTTCTTCTTGCTGGGCGTACCCACGCAAATCATCGACACGTCGCTGGCGCGGATGGCTTCGGCGAAGTCGGTAGTGCCACGCAGGCGGCCGTTGGCGATGCCCTGTTGCAGCAGTGCTTCCAGGCCAGGTTCGACGATGGGCGACTTGCCCTGGTTGATCAGGTCGATCTTGGTGCTGGACACGTCCACACCGATTACCTCGTGGCCACGCGCCGTCAGGCAGCCTGCACAAACCGCACCCACATAACCCAAACCAAAGATGCTGATACGCATCGCTATCACCTCATGTGTTTATCACGCCGACGCCTCCGCAGAGAGCCGGGCTGGGTTGATTAACATCAGTTTTCGGGCGCACGGGTCCATGGCGAATGCACACTTCGCCGAGCGCAGGCAAAATAAATCCGGAGCGCAAAAAGTTATGCACTCAAAGTTGGCAGTCAAAAGCCATTAATTAATAAACGTGCCCTGAAATGCAGCCGTCGTTATTGCAATGCGCTACTTGGCGCGTTGCTGTGCTTGTTTTTTCAAGTGGATAAATCCTTTGAAATCAACCACTAGGACGATGTGTAAGGGACGCGTCTCCTGCAAGGGACAAGGCTTTCGGAGGATCCCGTGCTACCTGTCGAAGTTACCAGGGCGGGTAGTAGATACCTGCCGTTGTCATCTGTAAGTCATCTCTCACAGCCCGTAGGCAGGAAAATCGTTACGGCACTATGAGCGATTGGCGCTAGGAGAAGTTCCTCGGTGGATTTCTTCCGAATGAAAGATTTCTAAATATTTATTCAGTTGTAGACAGTTTCAATTTGATAGCACGCAGGTGTTTCACCCCCGTCTATCAAGGGTGTAACTGTTACGAGATGTTTTTATGCCAGCATCTGAAAATTTTTTTCAGAATTCGTCAAAAAAGGTATGAACGGTCTTATGGCGTTTGGCGATAAAGCTATGGTCGGCGGTTTTCTGGCGCCGAAATCGTGACGTGGTGGCGATTTGCAGCGGGCCCCATTGCAGGGCGGAGGGTTGTTTCATGGCAGCCGTCTCTTCGCCCCAAGCCGCTACCACTTGTATGGCGCTGGCCGGGAGCTCTGCGCTTCATGTGGGAGCGGCTTTAGCCGCGAAGAGGGCGTTACAGGGTCACTCCGCGGGATGATCCCGCAAAAACACCAGATGGTCCGGCTTGGACTGCTCGGCACTGTAGTAGTACCCCTGCACGTCGAACTGCTTGAGCTGTTCCGGGTCGCTGATGCGCTGCTGGATGACGAAGCGGCTCATCATCCCGCGGGCCTTCTTTGCGTAGAAGCTGATGATCTTGTACTGGCCGTTTTTCAGGTCCTTGAAGTCGACATTGATCACCCGGGCCTTCAGCGCGCTGCGTTTCACTGCACTGAAGTACTCGTTGCTGGCCAGGTTGAGCAGCACGTCATCGCCTTGTTCGGCCAGGGCCTGGTTCAGCCATTCGCTGATGCGTGTACCCCAGAAGGCATACAGGTCCTTGCCGCGGGCGTTGGCCAGCTTGGTGCCCATTTCCAGGCGGTAGGGCTGCATCAGGTCGAGCGGGCGCAGCAGGCCGTACAGGCCCGAAAGCATGCGCAGGTGGTCTTGCGCGTAGCTGAAGTCGTCCTCGCCCAGGCTCTCTGCGTCAAGGCCGGTGTACACGTCACCCTTGAACGCCAGCAGGGCCTGCTTGGCATTGGCCGGGGTAAAGTCCGGAGTCCAGCTGCCGAAGCGGGCGGCGTTCAGGCCAGCGAGCTTGTCGGACAGGTGCATCAGTTCGCTGATCTGCGCCGGCGACAGTTCGCGCAGTTGCTGGATCAGTTCCTGGGAGTCGTCCAGGTACTGGGGCAGGGTGAAACGCTCGGTTACAGGCTTGGTGTCGTAGTCGAGGGTCTTGGCGGGGGAAATCACCGTCAGCATCGGGTCGGCTCCTGGCATCGTTGGCCACAGATTCTACGGGCTGGGCGGTGCAAGTCCAAACTATGGCGACGATAGTCACAGACCATGGCCGGTGCAGGCGCTATAGTTCGCGTTTTGCCGTTACGGAGCCTTCCACCGTGCGCATTGCCTTTGCCTTGCTGGCCGCTCTGCTGAGCCTGGCCGTGCAAGCCGCCCCTTTACCCCAGGTGAGCCTCGACCGCAGCCTGTGGCCCGAGCAACTGAACAGCCCGGCACTGTTCGATGTAGCCTCGCGGGCAGAGATCCTTTCGTTTGCTCAGGTACTGCACGAAAGCGAGTTGCTCGACGACGCAGCGCTGGCGGCGCGGCTTGGGTTACGGCAGATCAACCTGCAGAAGGTACGCCTTGTGCGCGCGCGCATGTGGCAGCGGCTGTGGGAAGGGTATGAACAGGCGCAGCGCAGCTGCGAGCAGGATGCCTCATTCTGCTACCCGGTAACATCAATGGCGGATCTGCGCACGCAAGCCGCGACGTTCGCTGCCGATGTCGGCACGTTCTATACAAACTGGATCGAGCCGAGCCACCAGTTCCATGTGCGTTACCTGGACGAGCAACTGCGCAAAGCCGCCTTGCTGCCGCAGACCAGCAGCGAGGTGGAGCGCCTTTCTGCGCGTGAGCGTAATGGCGATGAACTGAACGACCGTATGTTCCTGCTGACCTTCGTCGGTGGCCCGGGGCCAGAGGGTGGCAACACCGATCTGCTTGCCGACTACCTGCGCCGGCAGAAACTCGAAGGTACGTTCTTCGTGTTGGGCAACCGCTTGCAGCAGCGCCGTGACGCCGGGGCGGCAAATGCCTTGCGCCAGGTCTACCGCGGCCAGTGCGTGGGCATTCAGGGTTGGGAATACCGTTCCCATGCCCAGTGGACGGACTGGCAGGACTCGTTGCGGCGCAGCCAGGCACGGGTGCAGGCCGACCTGCCGGCAGAGTATGTGCCGTTGTTCCGGCCACCCTACGGGCAGCGTCGTGCCGATGGCGAGGCGTTCATGGCCAGCCAGCAGTTGCGGGTGTCGTTGTGGGATATCGATGCCCTGGACGATGGCGCACTGAGCGCAGAGGCCTCTGCGCAGCGGGTGCTGACCCTGATGCTGCTGTGGCGCAAGGGCGTGATCCAGCTCCATGACAGCCTGCCCAAGGCCCGGCCAGCGGTGGAGTGGTTGCTACGCAACACTGCCCAGAGCGGCATTGGCTGGGCGGATTGCCGGGAATATGCTTATCGCGAAGAGGGGGTATGACTTCTGAGCGTAGTCCCCTCTGGCTTCGCCGCCAAGGCTTCTTCATCAATCAGAAAAATAAACTTCAAAACACATAAAAATACTTTTTTCGTTCATCGGTTTTGCGGTATGAAGAAACCAGACAGCCGATTCCTGCAGCACAGGTGGCGTCATCCAGGCCCACCTAGCCAGGTTCGCTTCCCGCCCGTAACAACGCGGTGCAGGGGAGACCGGTAGTCACTCTGCGGCGCAACAGACCGCGCCGTGTGGCTTCGACATAAGGTGACCGAGTATGGATGACCAAGGACGCAACCCTTCCTCCAGCAAGCCAATCCTGTATGTGCTCGATACCAACGTCCTGATTCACGACCCCAACGCGTTACTGAACTTCGAGGAGCACCATGTCGCCATCCCGATGACGGTGCTGGAGGAACTCGACAAGCTCAAGACCGGCAAACAGACCATCGCCGCCGAATGCCGCCAGGCCATCCGCCTGATCGACCAGACCCTGGGCGACGCCTCGCCCAACGATGTCGAGCAGGGCGTGCCGATCCAGCGCAACAAGAGCGGGCCCAAAGGCTTCCTGTCCATCCTGATGACCCCGCGCAACGAGCCGAACAAGCTGCTGCCGGAAAACCTCAACGACAACATCATCATCAACCAGCTACTTGAAGTACGGGCGCGGCGCACCGACCTGGACGTGGTGCTGGTTACCAAAGACATCAACATGCGCTTGAAAGCGCGCGCCTGTGGCATTGCGGCCGAGGACTACAGCACCGACCAGCTGGTGGATGACGTGTCCTTGCTGTCCAAGGGCTACCACTCGGTCACCGGCTCGTTCTGGGACCGGGTCAGCAAGGTCGATACCCGTCAGGAGCGCGGCCGCACCTGGCATCGGGTGCAGATGATCGACAACCTGCCTGCGGTTCACATCAACGAGTTCATCATCGACGAACAGGGCTTCGTCGGCTGGATCAAGGGTATCCGCAACGATGAACTGCTGCTGCTCGACCTGCACCAGGAGCCGCTGCTGCACCAGGAGGCCTGGGGGCTGAAGCCACGCGATATTCACCAGAGCCTGGCATTGTTTGCCCTGCTCGATCCGGATATCCACCTGGTCAACCTGACCGGCGCGGCCGGGTCCGGCAAGACCATCCTGGCCCTGGCCGCGGCCATCGAGCAGACCATGGTCAGCAAGCGCTACCGGCGCATCATCGCCACCCGCAGCGTGCAGGGGCTGGACCAGGAAATCGGCTTCCTGCCGGGCACCGAGGCCGAGAAGATGGAGCCTTGGCTGGGCGCCATCACCGACAACCTCGAAGCCTTGCACATGGATGACGAAAGCACCCATGGCAGCGTCGAGTACATCCTTGAGCGCGTGCCGTTGCAGTTCAAGTCGCTGAACTACATCCGAGGCCGTAGCTTCCAGCAAAGCCTGATCCTGATCGACGAGTGCCAGAACCTGACGCCGCACCAGATGAAAACCATCATCACCCGTGCCGGCTCCGGTTCCAAGGTGGTCTGCCTGGGCAACCTGGCGCAGATCGACACACCCTACCTGTCCGCGACCAGCTCGGGCCTGACCTACCTGACCGAGCGCTTCAAGGACTTCCCCCATGGCGTGCACATCACCCTGCAGGGCGTGCCACGCTCGGTGCTGGCCGAGTACGCCGAGTCGCATCTGTAAATTGGTAACAAAAGTTGCAAGCCTGTTTCTACAGGCTTGCAACCGTTACGAGATATCCGATGCTTCACGTGTTAAGTAATAGATGTGCAAAATGCCAGCGCTGATGAGCGTCAACAATCCAGCTGTCATGATGACGCTGGCTGTACTGGTGATTCCTGCCAACCATGCGCCTGCAGCTGGCAGGACAATAAACAGGGAGACTGCACAGCTTCTCGCAGTAGAAAATGCTGTACCCAGTATTCTGCTGGGGCATGTAAGTTGGAGAGTCGAAGTAAAGCCTTGAGAGGTTAATCCATATGAAAAACCTGCAATCAGGAAAAGGATCGGAAATGAATAAGGTGTAATTATTTCAGGAATTAAACCTACCGTGGCTACAACGCATAAGCAAACGCCAAATATAGAGGAGGCGACAGTCGCGCAAAGTAGAAAGTGCCGTCTATAAATCTGCGGGAAAGCAAGCCCGGCTATAATTCCACCAATTGCCGTTGCGCTGACCACCTGGCCGAACGAAGCAGAGCTTAAGCTCAGTTCTTTCATGAAAAGGCTTAGCAAAGAGTCATAAATTCCCAGCGCTGCTGATTGAACTAGCATACATAAAAGAAATGCTTGAGCAGCTGTGTTAGATACAAAAAATTTTAATACCTCGTTCAGGTTAGGTTTATGTTTGGTTTTGCCAAAATTTTCGGCATGTATTTTTTGTGAGCTCAATAGCCATACAAAGATCAGTCCATTAAGGCTGATGCCTGCAGAAATTAGAAAACCGTAAGTGCTACTGCTCCAAGTGATAGATAATCCAGCAGCAAGGGGGGCTATTATTTTAATGGTCTGATCGGTGATGCTGACTAATGATGTGTTTTTTATTATGCTTTGAGGGGGTAAGAGTCGAGCTGTTAATACGATTTCAGCTGGAGTTGATCCAAGGTTGGAGAGTCCTTTAAGGCTTATAAAGAGCAAAAAAAGTTCAAGGTTCGAAGCAAGTAGAAGACAGGTTGCAGTAATGGCTCTAATGCAAAAGCTAACTGCTATAATTGCACGTGGTGAGTAGCGATCAGGTAATGATCCAATATAGGGGCCGAATATTAGCGAAGGCACACCATAAAGTGCTGCTGCGAGCGCTAAGGTATGGGCTTCTGCGTCAAATATGAAAGTCAGCGTCGAAAATATTAGTATAAAGTCAAGCCAAACTGTTGCAGAGCTACATAACCGTATTCCGTACAGATAGCAATACTGTCTGGTTGCCAAGGTTTGCATTCCCGTCACTCCACCTTCGTATACATGATGTCATCAATTACAAATGTAGAGATGCTGTTATGAGTACAGAATGTTTCCAAGTCAGATCTATTGTTAATGAACCCCGCACCACTGAAATTGAGTGATGTATTGCATAAAACTCCAGTGCCGCTGAGTTTTTTGAAGGCTTTTAATAGGTTGTAAAGCGTGGGGTTGTCCTCAGAGGTGATAGTCTGAACGCGAGCGGTGCCGTCGGCATGAGTGATGGCTTGAAGTCGTGGGTTTATCACTTTATAAAACGACAGCATATATTTGCTGGATTTGCAGTTCTCAAAGTGTAAGGGAGCATCTGTCTCCAGGCATATTGGGGCTATAGGTCGGTAGTTTTCTCTCTGTTTTAGTTTGTTCAATTTTTGCGTGGTTGTTTTAGAGAACGGGGATGCCAAGATCGAACGATTACCTAATGCTCTTGGGCCGATTTCACAACGCCCCTGTATCCAACAGATTATTTCCCCTTCAAGAATTTTTTTGCAGATTGTGTGAGGCTGGAGTGGGGAAGGACTATAGGATGACCTTGTAGTAGAGTTTTGCTCGAGTATGAAGGGTTGACCTGAATAAACACTCCATTCCAAGCCACATCGTCCAGTCATTAGTTTCTGCGCCAGCGCAGCTGCCCCGATAGCCACACCAGTGTCATTGGTGCATGGGGGGACGAATACATCCGAAAACAAGCCGCTCTCTTCCCACTTTCTATTCCAGTCGCAGTTTAAACCGCATCCGCCGGAAATTAATAATGGGATTTTCTTGTTTATGTGTGGAAGTATTTTGAGTCTTATATGTTCGAATAGTGCATTAGATATTTTCTTTGCAAGGTCGCAGAATGGTTGACTGTGCGGCCCGATATTATAGTATTTGGAGCCTACAAAATCAGATTTTTAAAAAGTATCTATCGGAGAGGAGCTGGCAATTAGGTAGTCGAGCATGTGTTGTTCGTCTCTGCTCGTTTGGGAGTTGTTGCCAAGTCCAGCGAGCGCCATCATTTTTCCCGCGTCGCCCAAGCGGCAGTAACCTTTGGGCAGGTTGAAATGTGGGTCGGCTATCCCAAATGCAAAGGAGTATCTAAGGCCAGGGCTTTGAATGATATTTTCAAGGCATTTTACTTGTAGGCCTTTGTTGATGTAGTAGAGGCTACCAATAAATCCTTCCAGTAGAAGAACATAGCAGTCAGAGATGTCTGCATGCTTTGATAATGCATATGAGCATATGATGTGCGAGAGTTCGTGGCTGCAGTAGACCCATGTCATGTTGTTGTTGAGTTTAGTACTATAGCCCAGTCCAAGATATCCCCCATCGATCGGATCATTTCGGGGGTCATGCCCTTTCGCCCAGCCACTTATGGCTATTGCATCATATTCATTGTTGATCGATGTGAGAAGGTTTAAAAGGTCGCTGGGGGAGTTAGCTGAATACCTGGGGTTGTTGTCCTTTTCTGCTTCGTAACTGAACACCAGCTTGTTGTTTTCGACTAGGCAAATTTGACCATCGTGACCGATGTTATAACTTACGATTCTCATGGGTATTCCTTGGCTTGATCCAGAACAGGTACATGTCTGAAAAAAATGAGGGGTTCACCGACTCAAATATGTGCCACTTGTGGAGTAAGTCTCTCAGGTCTTCTCCACTATTGAATTTTGTAAAGAAGGGTGCGTGGGGTTGATAAGTTTCGAAGCCGCAAAAATCTAGGTTGTATGTCCGGAGAAGGTCGTAAATTCTTTTTGGGGTATAGTTATATTCATAGGGATTGAATAGGAGATCCATGCACCCTTGGTGAGAGAAAAAATCTCTCGACCAGATGATGCTCTTCATTTTGTCAGGATATTGAGTTGCGGCAAGCTTCCTTATTGCAATGAGGTTTTCTGGGGAATACGTTATTTTGTGTTCGCTGCATTTCTCCTTTAGGGTTTCAATAGATGTTCTAGCTGTTTTGCTATAGAGGCCGAGCTTTATAATCCCGTCTCTGCGCAGCGCCATCAATAAAGCCTTGATACATCTGGAAGGTTGTTTGAGGTGGTGTAAAACTCCAATGCATTCAATTATGTGGAACTTAGTTTTAAGAGTTGATATGTCGAAGATGCTGCAGTGGATGAAGCTGACATTTTCAATGTTGTGCTTCTGTTTCATTGCGTTGGCGAATTGCAGGCTTGATAAGCTTATGTCTATTCCAAATATTTGAGCATCTGGATAGTTGAGAGCCATCTGAATTGCATGGCGGCCTGTCCCGCAACCTGCAATAAGTATTTTGGCTTTTAGCGAAAGCTTATTCGTGTGAATTAATCCCGTGGTAGAGAAGTAATCGTAAATTGTGCTGGGTGTATGATGTGGTAAATATGTCCATTTTGGATAAGGGTTTGACTCGTAAAATGATCGAAGAGGATCTCCTGTAGTATCGTGAACAAGCCTATTGAGAGACTGGTTCTGCCCCCTCGGTTTTCGGATATGTAATTTTGAAGTATTTGAAGTGATCTGGCATAATTTATGCCCGTCAGTGTTGAAAGCGTGTTGGGATAAGTGGTGTTGAGCGTCAATGACTTCGGATAGTAAGGATTGGCTTTTTTGATCGAGGTCGGATGAGTATTCTTTTGAGCGTTCAAGTAGATCCTCAAGTATAGGGTTAGTAATGACCTGAGTTGTCAGAATTTGAAAAGAAAATTTATAGTTGAACAAGTGTGCTGCGAGTTTCGATGGCCACTTGGCTTGTGACGGGTCTATAGTTGATCTTGGTAACAGGTTCTTATAGTAAATATGTGACAGTAATTCAAAGTCAATTTTTTCAACGTTGGAAATTTTTTCTAGTGTTATTAATGTTTGCTTGTTGCTGGGTACAGTGGCGCTGGACAGCAGGTCGAGATAATTTACTGCGATCTCATAACTGGTTGTGTCTTCTGAGTCTATAGCTTTTTCGTACGCCCAGAGACCCAAGTTGATTTTTTTGATTGAGTGGCAGGCGCGTGCCAAGTTTCTGTAGTAAACGTGAGCGTTTTTTGTTTTGTTGTTTAGTTGCGAGCAGGCCTTTCTGTATAGTTCGATAGATCTTTCTGTGTCTCCGAGTTTTTCGTAAAGTGCGCCGAAGTTGTTGAGTGTCTTTATGTTGTTTTTGTCAAGGGTAAGAATTATTTCGTATGCGGCTGCTGCACGAGTAAGTTGTTGGTGGCTGAAAAGCTCATCGCCTACTCTTCGTTCGATTTCGGAGGCTTCGTGACGCAGTTGTGTATCGTCCATATGAGAACTAGCTCCTAAATTAGTTTCTGCATATTAGGAGATATAGGATCTGAATAACCAGGGCCGCTAGCTATTACGAAGAGGGAGTGTTCGTTGGTGCCGTCTACTTCCAATAACTTGTTGAGCATGTCGTCGATGAAGTACCCGCTGATCCAGGTGTTCAACTTGTAGGCTGTTGCGGATAAATTAAAAGTCTGAGAAAGGTGCCCAACCTCCATTAGAGCTGACCGGTATGCTCTTGAGTGAGGATATTTCCACCAGAGCTTGTCAAACCTAGACGTCATGACGATAAGGAAGGATGCATCTGTGGCAAATGTCTGATGACATAATGTTTTACTCAGATCGACAATGTCATTTGTGATGAGTGATAATGCATGATCTTGTGGTCTATAATGATAAACACCTTTTTCAAGCCCTTGGACGTTTAGTGCAATGAGATAAGCTTCTGTAGCTTGTAGGCACCCAGCGCTTGGTGATGAGCGTCTATAGCCAATGGTTTTTATTCCGCGCGCGGCTAATGCCTCTTCATGCGTGTCCCCATGAAACTTGCCAAAGGTGGTGAACAATAAGTCCGAAACAATTTTCACATCGGTGTCTAAGCATTTGAAATGACGGCTCGTTTTTCTATTTTTTAGTGTGCTCAGTAATGAAGACTCTAGCTCTATTAAACATGGTTTAGGTAAGCTTGTTACAGTTCCAGTCCGCTCTGTGTGAATCGGAGGTATGTTGGCGGCAATACTCTCGCAAAAGTCGACGTAAGCAGCCTCTGGATTCTCTGAGTCATTAGACAAGTCGCACGGGAAATTGTGTTTTGTACCCAGATGGAAGATTTTTGCGATATCGTCCCATCCCCATTGTTGGCGTGGACTTTCACTCGCTTTGTCAAACGTTGTCAGCTCTAGTATGCCAGCGTCGATAAGTTCTTCGTCGATGTTGTCAGTGGCGGACCGGTATCCTGATAAAGTTGTTAGTTCGTAAATTCTATCCAAATACTTTTGGTCGTAAATCTGGTATTGCTCGCCATTCTTCAAATTCCATAGGGCGAACACGCCTTTTTTGGCAGTGAAGACGATGTCTTCGTTGAGCTGGTATTTTTTCATTTTGTTCTCGTTTTTATTTTTTATAGTCCTGGGCAGGCGCGCACTGCCCAGGATTGCGGATTAATCCACCAGTGCTTTTACATGATCAAATCGAGCTACAAGGATGTGATAGGCGTTGTTGGACAGCGCGCTAAGGTGACTCTGCAATGTGACCTTTTTCATGCTTAGTTCCTCATATTTTTGTTGTTGAAGTCGGCGTGACTTCGCAAGTAAGAATAATTTCCATGTTGTGAAAGTCAACCGTATATGAAGGTAGGAAAGTTCTGAGTGGAGGGTAGGAATTTTCCGTGGTATTAAAAATATTGATTTTCAGGAGTTTGGATGTTTTCCGCGCATTAATGCACATAAAAATGGCTGATTTTTTTTGGGGTGCGCCAGGTTCTCAGAGGAGCAATTTTTCCTGCAAAAAACTGACCCACAGGTTTAAACTTTGGGTTCCCTTCACAGGAGCAGAGCAGTGCTGACACATCTTGATTCCCAGGGGCGGGCCAACATGGTCGACGTCACTGAAAAGGCCGTGACCGAGCGTGAGGCCATCGCCGAGGCGCGGGTGCGCATGTTGCCGCAGACCTTGCAGATGATCGTCGACGGCGAACATCCCAAGGGCGACGTGTTCGCCGTGGCACGCATTGCCGGGATCCAGGCGGCGAAGAAGACCAGTGACCTGATCCCGCTGTGCCACCCGCTGATGCTGACCAGCGTCAAGGTCGAGCTCAGCGCCGAGGGCGAGGACGCCGTGCGTATTGTCGCCCGTTGCAAGCTGGCCGGGCAGACCGGCGTGGAGATGGAAGCACTGACCGCTGCCAGCGTTGCCGCGCTGACGATCTACGACATGTGCAAGGCTGTGGACAAGGGCATGGTCATCGAACAGGTGCGCCTGCTGGAAAAGCTCGGCGGCAAGAGTGGCCACTACAAGGTGCAGGCATGATGAAGGTCAAGGTGATGTACTTCGCCCGCTACCGCGAACTGCTGGGCGTGGATGGCGAGCGTGTAGAAGGCGCGTTCAAGGTGCTGGACGATGTACGCCAGGCCCTGGTGGGCAAGGGTGGGCACTATGCGGTGCTGGCCGAGCAAAACCTGATGTGTGCGCGCAACGAAGAGCTGTGCAAGCTTGATGAGCCACTGGAAGAGGGTGATGAAGTGGCGTTCTTCCCGCCGGTGACTGGAGGCTGACCATGGCAGTGCGAGTGCAACAAGGCGCGTTCGACCCGGGCGCCGAGGTGAATGCCATGCATGCGGCCAATGTTGGCGTGGGCGCGGTGGTTGGTTTTGTCGGCTATGTGCGGGATTTCAACGATGGCCGGGAAGTAGCGGGGATGTTCCTTGAACACTACCCGGGCATGACCGAAAAGGCGCTGGCCAAGATCGTGGTCGAGGCCGAGCAGCGCTGGCCGTTGCTCAAGGTGGAGGTGCTGCACCGCATCGGAGCGCTGGAGCCGGGCGAGCCGATCGTGTTTGTCGGTGTGGCCAGTGCCCATCGGCAGGCGGCGTTCGATGCCTGCAACTTCATCATGGACTACCTGAAGACCCGGGCGCCGTTCTGGAAGAAGGAGAATACCGAGGAAGGGCCGCGGTGGGTTGAAGGCAAGCAGAGTGACCAGGATGCGGCGGGGCGCTGGTAGATTTCTGTCTGATGGCCGGGGCTTTGCCCCGGTTCGCGGGGCAAGCCCGCTCCCACAGGTAATCCGCAGCTGCTGAAGCCTGTGCAGTACATGTGGGAGCCGGCTTGCCGGCGATTGGGCTGCAAAGCAGCCCCAGCATCAGTGGTGTTTGCGCGGCACCGGCTTTAGCAGTTCATCGGGCGGCATTTCGCACTTGATCTTGCGCCCCAGCAGTTCTTCGATTGCCGGCAACTGATACGAGTCATCCTCCCCGGCAAAACTGATCGACACGCCGCTGGCCCCCGCGCGGCCGGTACGGCCAATGCGGTGCACGTAGTCGTCCGGGTCTTCTGGCAGGGTGAAGTTGATCACGTGGCTGATGCCATCGATATGGATGCCACGCCCGGCCACGTCGGTGGCCACCAGCACGGTGATGCGCCCTTCGCGGAAGTTTTCCAGGGTGCGGATGCGCTTGTGCTGTGGCACGTCGCCCGACAGCTGGGCGGCATTGATGCCGTCGCGCACCAGTTTTTCCTCGATGCGCCGCACTTCGTCCTTGCGGTTGGCAAATACCATCACCCGTTCCCAGTTGTTCTGGGTTACCAGGTTGTACAGCAGCTTGTACTTGTCGCTGCCAGCCACCGCATACACGTGCTGCTCGACCGTTTCGCTGGCCACGTTTTCCGGTTCGATCTCGACGATGGCCGGGTTGGTGGTCCACTGCTTCGCCAGGTTCATCACGTCGTCGGTGAAGGTGGCGGAGAACAGCAGCGTCTGGCGCTCGCTTTTCGGCGGCGTCTGGCGAATGATCTGGCGCACCTGGGGGATAAAGCCCATGTCGAGCATGCGGTCGGCTTCGTCCAGCACCATCACCTCGACCATGTCCAGGTGCACCTCGCCGCGCTGGTTGAAGTCCAGCAGGCGGCCTGGGGTAGCTACGAGGATGTCGCAGTGGCGTGCTTCAAGGGCCTTCAGCTGCTTGTCGAAGTCCATGCCGCCGACGAAGCTCATGACGTTCAGCCCGGTGTACTTGGTCAGCGCAGCGGCGTCCTTGGCAATCTGCACCACCAGCTCGCGGGTAGGCGCGATGATCAGCGCACGCGGTTCGCCCATGTAGCGTTCCTTGGGCGGTGGCGTCTGCTGCAGCTGGGAAATGATCGAAATCAAAAACGCCGCGGTCTTGCCGGTACCGGTCTGTGCGCGGCCGATGGCGTCCTGGCCACGCAGGGTATACCCCAGCACCTGCGCCTGGATCGGCGTGCAGTACGGGAAGCCCAGGTCGTGGATGGCGTGCATCAGCTCGTTGGACAGTTTGAAGTCGTGGAAGCGGGTCTTGCCTTCCTGCGGCTCGACCACGAAGTCTTCCGGCTTCCACAGGCTGGCCTGCGGCTTGGGCTTGCGCTCGCGACGCGGTTTGTCCTTGGCCGCTTTGTCGGCAGGTGGCGTAGCGGTAGCGGTAGCGGTGGCGGGTTGTTCAGCCTCGGGGGCGGTGTTGGCACGCGGTACGGCCGGTTTTGCTGCGGGCCGGGCCTCGCTGGCGGGTGCGCGCGCAGGCGGCGTCACGCTGGCAGCAGGAGCGACGGCTTGTGGCGCGGCGTCTCCCTTGCCGAATATTTTCTTGAGTGCTTTGAGCACGATCGTCTCATCAACTGATTAAGGAATGTACGCCGGGCAGTGTAATGCAAGATCCGGGCGCGGCGTAGCGGAATACTCCCACAACTACAAGAGAGCCAGCCTATTGCAGCTGCTCGCTGAGCCAGTTGTGGATGTCGTTCAGCTCTTCGACCACCACTTCGTGTTCCATCGGGTATTCGTACCAGCGGGCGGCGACGCCCCAGGTGTTCAAGTACTCGAAGGCGGTGCGCCCCATGGACGGGATCACCACCGGGTCATGCACACCATGCAGGCACAGGGCCGGGGTGCGCTGCTGGCAGGCAGTCAACTGGTGCTGGTCGTTGAAGGTGGGGGCGTAGGTGGACAGGGCGATCACCCCACCCAGTGCTTCTTGCCACTTTATATAGGCAGTGTGCAGCACAACCGCGCCACCCTGGGAGAAGCCGGCCAGGAAGATCCGCGACAGGTTGATGCCTTTGGCCTGCTCGGCCTTGATCAGGGCAACCACTTGTTCGGCCGACGCTTCCAGCTGCGCTTCGTCAATGGCGCGGGCCGGGGTCATGGCCTTGATGTCATACCAGCTGGGCATGGCATACCCGCCATTTATGGTGACTGGACGGGTCGGGGCCTGGGGCATGATGAAGCGGGTGCTGAGCAGGCGCTCCTGCATGAATTCGGCCACAGGTAGGAAGTCGTAACGGTCGGCCCCCAGACCGTGCAACCAGATCACACAGGCGTCAGCGGTTTTCTGTGGTTCGAGAATCAGCGGGTTGGTCATGACTGCTCCGAAAGTGTGCGGGTCTTGTTATGGCGTGCGTGAAAAGAAGGCGCTGGAAATGATTGTCGGAAAAAGAATGTCGCAACGATACAACTTTCCCTACTTGACGAGCGCTTAAACGCTACAGCCACAGAATCTGGTACGCGCTTTGCAATTCAATCTGTGATGCAAAGGGTAGGCCGAGACGGTAACACCCTTTGTACGCGAAGGCTGTCACAGAACAGTCCATTGCGCCAATTGACCCAATAACAAGCCAATACGGGTCGGATACGCCTCAAAAGGGTGCGGTGCAATTCCGGCTCGATACAACAAGAGCGATTTGGAGGTTGTGAATGAAGATGTTGAAAACCACCCTGGCAGTCCTGACCGCTGCCGCCGCACTGGGCGCCGTGAGCAATGCCCAGGCCGGCGCCACCCTCGATGCGGTAAAGAAGAAGGGCTTCGTCCAGTGTGGCGTGAGCGACGGTCTTCCGGGCTTCTCGGTACCTGATGCGCAGGGCAAGATCGTCGGTATCGACGCCGATGTGTGCCGCGCCGTGGCCGCAGCCGTGTTCGGCGATGCGACCAAGGTCAAGTTCAGCCAGCTCAACGCCAAGGAACGCTTCACCGCCCTGCAGTCGGGCGAGGTCGACGTGCTGTCGCGCAACACCACCTGGACCAGCTCGCGCGATGCCGGCATGGGCCTGGTGTTCGCCGGGGTCACCTACTACGACGGTGTAGGCTTCCTGGTCAACAAGAAGCTGGGTGTCTCCAGTGCCAAGGAGCTTGATGGCGCAACCATCTGTATCCAGGCCGGTACCACCACCGAGCTGAACGTGTCGGACTTCTTCCGCGCCAATAACCTCAAGTACACCCCGATCACCTTCGACACCTCGGACGAAAGCGCCAAGTCGCTGGAGTCGGGCCGTTGCGACGTGCTGACCTCGGACAAGTCGCAGCTGTTCGCCCAGCGTTCCAAGCTGGCCGCGCCGACCGACTACGTGGTACTGCCGGAAACCATCTCCAAGGAGCCCCTGGGCCCGGTGGTGCGTAAAGGCGACGAGGAGTGGTTCAGCATCGTCAAGTGGACCCTGTTCGCCATGCTCAACGCCGAAGAGGCAGGCGTCACCTCGAAAAATGTCGAGGCCGAAGCCAAAGGCACCAAAAACCCGGACGTCGCCCGCCTGCTGGGTGCGGATGGTGAGTACGGCAAGGACCTCAAGCTGCCCAAAGACTGGGTAGTGCAGATCGTCAAGCAAGTCGGCAACTACGGCGAAGTGTTCGAGAAGAACCTGGGCCAGAGCACCGACCTGAAGATCGACCGTGGCATGAACGCCCTGTGGAACAACGGCGGCATCCAGTACGCGCCACCTGTGCGCTGATGGTTGCACCCTGCGGCGGCATCCCGCCGCCGCAGGCTGTTCGAATCCCTACTGTCCGGGGCACTTCATGCAAAATCAAATCGGCGCACCCAAGGGCTTGTCCCTTAACGATCCGCGTGTGCGCGCGTGGCTGTTCCAGATCCTCACGATCGTCTTCGTGGTCGGCCTGGGCTGGTACCTGTTCCACAACACACAAACCAACCTGCAACACCGGGGTATCACCTCAGGCTTCGACTTCCTCGACCGCAGTGCAGGCTTCGGCATCGCCCAGCACCTGATCCCCTATGTGGAATCCGACAGCTATGCGCGGGTGTTCGTCATCGGCCTGCTCAATACCCTGCTGGTGACCTTCATCGGCGTCATCCTGGCGACCATTCTGGGCTTCATCATCGGTGTGGCTCGCCTGTCACCGAACTGGATGATCAACAAACTGGCGACCGTGTATGTGGAAACCTTCCGCAACATCCCGCCGTTGCTGCAGATCCTGTTCTGGTACTTCGCCGTGTTCCTGACCCTGCCGGGACCGCGGGGCAGCATCAACATCGACGATATGTTCTTCATCAGCAACCGGGGCCTGAACATGCCTGGCGCGTCCATGGCCGATGGCTTCTGGCCGTTCGTCGTGGCCCTGTTGGTGGCAATTGCCGCCGTTGTCGTGATGGTGCGCCTGGCCAACAAGCGTTTCGACGAGACCGGCGTGCCGTTCCACAAGTTCTGGGTGGGGCTGGCCCTGCTGCTGGTCATCCCGGGCCTGAGCGTGCTGTTGTTCGGCAGCCCGGTCAGCTGGGAAGTGCCGCAGCTCAAGGGCTTCAACTTCGTCGGTGGCTGGGTGCTGATCCCCGAGCTGTTGGCGCTGACCTTGGCGCTGACTATCTATACGGCAGCCTTCATTGCTGAAATCGTGCGTTCCGGCATCCGTTCGGTCAGCCATGGCCAGACCGAAGCCGCGCGGTCGCTGGGCCTGCGCGAGGGCCCGACCCTGCGCAAGGTGATCATTCCCCAGGCACTGCGGGTGATCATTCCGCCGCTGACCAGCCAGTACCTGAACCTGGCGAAGAACTCGTCGCTGGCGGCCGGTATCGGTTACCCAGAGATGGTCTCGCTGTTTGCCGGCACCGTGCTCAATCAGACCGGCCAGGCCATCGAGGTGATTGCGATCACCATGAGTGTCTATCTCGCCATCAGCATCAGCATTTCGCTGCTGATGAACTGGTACAACAAGCGCATAGCGCTGATCGAGCGGTGAGGATACGCCCGTGAATGCCCATGTTTTCAAACCCGATATGCCGCCACCGGTGAAAACCGTCGGCGTGCTCGCATGGATGCGTGCCAACCTGTTCTCCAGCTGGCTCAACACGCTGTTGACCCTGCTCGCCATCTACCTGGTATGGCTAATCGTGCCACCGCTGCTGCAGTGGGCGTTGATCGACGCCAACTGGGTCGGCACCACCCGCGCCGACTGCACCAAGGAGGGCGCCTGCTGGGTGTTCGTGCAGCAGCGCTTTGGCCAGTTCATGTACGGCTACTACCCGGCCGAGCTGCGCTGGCGGGTGGACCTGACGGTATGGCTTGCCGTCATCGGCGCTGCGCCGCTGTTCATCAAGCGCTTCCCGCGCAAGGCCTTCTACGGCCTGGGCTTCCTGGTGCTGTACCCGGTACTGGCCTACACCCTGCTGCACGGTGGGTACCTGGGCCTGGAAAGCGTACCGACCAGCCAGTGGGGCGGGCTGATGCTGACCCTGGTGATCGCCACCGTGGGTATTGTCGGTGCCTTGCCGCTGGGCATCCTGCTGGCCCTGGGCCGGCGTTCGAGGATGCCGGCCGTGAAGGTGGTGTGCGTGACCTTCATCGAGTTCTGGCGCGGCGTGCCGTTGATTACCGTGCTGTTCATGTCGTCGGTGATGCTGCCGTTGTTCCTGCCCGAAGGCATGAGCTTCGACAAGCTGCTGCGGGCAATGATCGGCGTGATCCTGTTCCAGTCGGCGTACATCGCCGAGGTGGTGCGCGGCGGTCTGCAGGCCATCCCCAAGGGCCAGTACGAAGCCGCCGCAGCCATGGGCCTGGGCTACTGGCGCTCGATGGGCCTGGTGATTCTGCCGCAGGCGCTCAAGCTGGTGATCCCCGGCATCGTCAACACCTTCATTGCCCTGTTCAAGGACACCAGCCTGGTGATCATCATCGGCCTGTTCGACCTGCTGAACAGCGTCAAGCAAGCCGCCGCCGACCCGGCCTGGCTGGGCATGGCTACCGAGGGCTATGTGTTCGCCGCCCTGGTGTTCTGGATTTTCTGTTTCGGTATGTCCCGCTACTCCATGCACCTGGAGCGCAAGCTGGACACTGGCCACAAGCGTTAGGAGTTTCGAAATGAGTGAAGCGATCAAGCAGCCTGCCGGCCCCGAAGGCATCATCCAGATGCAGGGTGTGAACAAGTGGTACGGCCAGTTCCATGTGCTCAAGGACATCAACCTGAACGTGCGCCAGGGCGAGCGCATCGTGCTGTGCGGGCCGTCCGGCTCGGGCAAGTCCACCACCATCCGTTGCCTCAACCGCCTGGAAGAGCACCAGCAGGGGCGCATCGTGGTCGATGGCGTCGAGCTGACCAACGACCTCAAGCAGATCGAGGCCATCCGCCGCGAAGTGGGCATGGTGTTCCAGCACTTCAACCTGTTCCCGCACCTGAGCATTCTGGAAAACTGCACCCTGGCGCCCATGTGGGTGCGCAAGATGCCGCGGCGCAAGGCCGAGGAAATTGCCATGCATTATCTGGAGCGTGTGCGTATTCCCGAGCAGGCACACAAGTACCCGGGGCAGTTATCGGGTGGCCAGCAGCAGCGTGTGGCCATTGCCCGTGCGCTGTGCATGAAGCCGAAGATCATGCTGTTCGACGAGCCGACCTCGGCGCTGGACCCGGAAATGGTCAAGGAAGTGCTCGATACCATGGTGGGCCTGGCCGAAGACGGCATGACCATGCTCTGCGTGACCCACGAGATGGGCTTTGCCCGCACCGTGGCGAATCGGGTGATCTTCATGGACAAGGGCGAGATTGTGGAGCAGGCGGCGCCGGATGACTTCTTCGACCGGCCGCGCAGTGACCGGACCAGGTTGTTCCTGAGCCAGATCCTGCATTGAGGCAACTGGTGCTGCACTATTGAGGGGGCTGTCGCGGTCCCTGTAGGAGCGGCCTTGTGCCGCGAAAGGGCCGCGCAGCGGCCCCAGGGTTTCAGCTTCGCCGCTGATATGGCTGGGGCCGCCATGCGGCCCTTTCGCGGCACAAGGCCGCTCCTACACGGGAGGGTTACTTTTCTTCTTGCGTTGCAGCCGGCGCCGGTGGCGGCCGCAGCCCCACCTCGGCAATCAGCTTCAGCTGCTGCCCATTGCGCATCACCTCGATGGTGATCTTGTCGGTGGGCTTGATCCGCGCCACCTGGTTCATCGACTTGCGCCCGTCACCGGCCGGTTCGCCGTTGATGCTCAGGATCACGTCACCCAGTTGCAACCCGGCCTTGGCCGCCGGCCCTTCGCGGAAGATACCGGCCACCACGATACCCGGGCGGTCCTTCATGCCGAACGATTCGGCCAGTTCCTGGCTCAGCGGCTGCACCTCGATGCCCAGCCAGCCACGGATCACCTGGCCGTGCTCGACGATCGACTTCATCACCTCCAGTGCCAGCTTCACCGGGATGGCAAAGCCGATGCCCTGCGAACCGCCGGACTTGGAGAAGATCGCGGTGTTGATGCCGACCAGGTTGCCACTGGCATCGACCAGTGCGCCGCCCGAGTTGCCGGGGTTGATCGCTGCGTCGGTCTGGATGAAGTCTTCGTAGTTGTTGAGGCCCAGCTGGTTACGGCCGGTAGCGCTGATGATACCCATGGTCACGGTCTGGCCGACACCGAACGGGTTGCCGATGGCCAGTGACACGTCGCCAATGTGAATGGTGTCGGAACGGCCGATGGTGATCGCCGGCAGGTTCTTCAGGTCGATCTTCAGCACCGCCAGGTCGGTTTCCGGGTCGCTGCCGATCACGCGGGCCAGGGTTTCGCGGCCATCTTTCAGGGCCACGACGATCTGGTCGGCGCCACTGGTGACATGGTTGTTGGTCAGCAGGTAGCCCTCGGGGCTCATGATCACCGCCGAGCCCAGGCTCGATTCCCAACGGCGTTGCTTGGGCAGGTTGTCGCCGAAGAAACGGCGGAACTGCGGGTCTTCGAACAGCGGATGGGCGCTTTTGTTCACCACTTTGGTGGTGTACAGGTTGACCACGGCGGGGGCGGCCAGTGTCACGGCGTCGGCATACGACACCGGGCCCTGCATGATCCGCGTGGTCTGCGGTGCCTGTTGCAGGTTGACGTCCTGGCTGGGCAGGCCGACCCATTCCGGGAAACGCTGGATGATCAGCATGGCGATCAGTACGCCGGTAAGCAGGGGCCAGCCAAAGTAACGCAAAGCCTTGAACATGAACGAATCCTGGAAAGAGCGAGGGCCAGTGGCCGCGCAGTGGGGCATGAGCGCGCGGGATCATACACCGGTTCCCCCAGTGCCGGCGACGGCCCATAATGGCCGGCATTATACGGGCGTTCCATTGGTGTTGTGCCCGAGAAAAGCGCAGTTTTCGAGGAGATTTTCATGGCCGTCGCTCTAAACATCCTGGTCGAGGAAGCCGAGCGTTACCTGGGCAGCGCGAAGATCCAGGATTATTGCCCCAATGGCCTGCAAGTGGAGGGCCGGCCGCAGGTCAGCCGTATCGTCAGCGGCGTTACTGCCAGCCAGGCGTTGCTGGATGCTGCGGTCGAGGCCCAGGCCGACCTGGTGCTGGTGCACCATGGTTACTTCTGGAAGGGTGAGAACCCGTGCATTACCGGTATCCGCCAGCGTCGCCTGAAAACCTTGCTGAACAACGACATCAGCCTGCTGGCGTTTCACCTGCCGCTGGATGTGCACCCGGAGGTGGGCAACAACGTGCAGTTGGCGCGGCAACTGGACATCACCGTCGAAGGCCCGCTGGACCCGGAGAACCCCAAGGTGGTGGGGTTGGTCGGCTCACTGGCTGAACCTGTGACTGCGCGCGATTTTGCCCGGCGGGTTCAGGAAGTGCTGGGGCGTGAACCGTTGCTGGTGGACGGCGAGCAGATGATCCGCAGGGTCGGCTGGTGCACCGGTGGCGGGCAGGGTTACATCGACACGGCGATTGCCGCCGGGGTGGACCTGTACCTGACCGGCGAGGCGTCGGAGCAGACCTACCACAGCGCGCGCGAGAATGGCGTCAGCTTCATTGCTGCCGGGCACCATGCCACCGAGCGTTACGGCGTGCAGGCGCTGGGCGATTACCTGGCGCGGCGGTTTGCCGTGGAGCACCTGTTCATCGATTGCCCGAATCCCATCTGAGGCTTTCGGAGTTGCATGCGGTTGTTGTAGGAGCAGCCTTGTGCTGCGAAGAGGTCGACGCAGGCAATAGATCCCTATCTGCTATACCGGCCTCTTCGCAGCACAAGGCTCCTCCTACAGGGCTCGGTGCTGGGCAGGCAGAGCCCAAACCCGCAGTCATATCGTTAGACCTTTTCGATCTAGCCCACCTCCTAAATAGAAGCAGCCGCTGTGATAAAGTGGCTCGCTCGAACACGGCCCGCAGGCCGTCCATAAGATCGTTTTTCGTGAGTAGCCATGGTCGACAAACTGACGCACTTGAAACAGCTGGAGGCGGAAAGCATCCACATTATCCGCGAGGTGGCCGCCGAGTTCGACAACCCGGTGATGCTGTACTCGATCGGCAAGGATTCCGCCGTGATGCTGCACCTGGCGCGCAAGGCCTTCTTCCCGGGCAAGCTGCCATTCCCGGTGATGCACGTCGACACCCAGTGGAAATTCCAGGAGATGTACAGCTTCCGCGACAAGATGGTCGAGGAAATGGGCCTGGAACTGATCACCCACGTCAACCCTGAGGGTGTAGCGCAGGGCATCAACCCGTTCACCCATGGCAGCTCCAAGCATACCGACATCATGAAGACCCAGGGCCTGAAGCAGGCACTGGACAAGCATGGTTTCGACGCCGCCTTCGGTGGCGCGCGCCGCGACGAAGAGAAGTCGCGGGCCAAAGAGCGTGTGTATTCGTTCCGCGACAGCAAGCACCGCTGGGACCCGAAAAACCAGCGCCCCGAGCTGTGGAACGTTTACAACGGCAAGGTCAACAAGGGCGAGTCGATCCGCGTCTTCCCGCTGTCGAACTGGACCGAGCTGGACATCTGGCAGTACATCTACCTTGAAGGCATCCCGATCGTGCCGCTGTACTTCGCCGCCGAGCGGGAAGTCATCGAGAAGAACGGCACCCTGATCATGATCGACGACGAGCGCATCCTCGAGCACCTTTCCGAGGAAGAGAAGGCCCGTATCGTCAAGAAGAAGGTGCGTTTCCGTACCCTCGGTTGCTACCCGTTGACGGGTGCTGTCGAGTCGGAAGCAGAAACGCTGACCGACATCATTCAGGAAATGCTCCTGACGCGCACTTCCGAGCGCCAGGGCCGGGTCATCGACCACGATGGCGCCGGTTCCATGGAAGACAAAAAACGTCAGGGCTACTTCTAATTTTCAGGGTTACTCCATGTCGCACCAATCCGATTTGATCAGCGAAGACATCCTCGCTTATCTGGCTCAGCACGAGCGCAAAGAACTGCTGCGTTTCCTCACCTGCGGCAACGTGGATGACGGCAAGAGCACCCTGATCGGGCGCCTGCTGCACGATTCGAAGATGATCTACGAGGACCACCTCGAAGCCATCACCCGTGATTCGAAGAAGTCCGGCACCACCGGCGAAGAAGTCGACCTGGCACTGCTGGTCGACGGCCTGCAGGCCGAGCGCGAGCAGGGCATCACCATTGATGTCGCCTACCGCTACTTCTCCACTGCCAAGCGCAAGTTCATCATCGCTGACACCCCGGGCCACGAGCAGTACACCCGCAACATGGCCACCGGTGCGTCCACCTGCGACCTGGCGATCATCCTGGTCGATGCCCGCTACGGCGTGCAAACCCAGACCCGTCGCCACAGCTACATTGCCTCGCTGCTGGGCATCAAGCACATCGTGGTCGCGGTCAACAAGATGGACCTCAAGGGCTTTGATGAGGGCGTCTTCGAGTCGATCAAGGCCGACTACCTGCAGTTCGCCGAGGCCATCAACCTGACCCCGAGCAGCCTGCAGTTCGTGCCAATGTCGGCGCTCAAGGGCGACAACGTGGTCAACCACAGCGAACAATCGCCGTGGTACACCGGCCCGACGCTGATGGAAATCCTCGAAACCGTCGAGGTTGCGGCCGACCGCAACTTCACCGACCTGCGCTTCCCGGTGCAGTACGTGAACCGCCCGAACCTGAACTTCCGCGGCTTCGCCGGCACCATTGCCAGTGGCGTAGTGCACAAGGGTGATGAAATCGTCGTGCTGCCGTCGGGCAAGAGCAGCCGCGTCAAGTCCATCGTCACCTACGAAGGTGAACTGGAAAACGCCGGCCCAGGCCAGGCCGTGACCCTGACCATGGAAGACGAGATCGACATCTCCCGTGGCGACCTGCTGGTACATGCCGACAACGTACCGCCGGTGACCGACCAGTTCGACGCCATGCTGGTGTGGATGGCCGAAGAGCCGATGCTCCCAGGCAAGAAATACGACATCAAGCGCGCCACCAGCTATGTGCCGGGCTCGATCGCAAGCATTACCCACAAGGTCGATGTGAACACGCTCGAGAAGGACGCAGCCAGCGCGCTGCAACTGAACGAGATCGGCCGCGTGAAGGTTGCGCTGGACGCCTCGATCGCCCTGGACGGCTACGACAGCAACCGCACCACCGGTGCGTTCATCGTGATCGACCGCCTGACCAACGGCACCGTTGGCGCTGGCATGATCATCGCTCCGCCAGTCCTGCCGCATGGCAGCACCGGCCAGCATGGCAAGCAGGCCCACGTGTCTACCGAAGAGCGCGCCCTGCGCTTCGGCCAGCAGCCAGCCACCGTGCTGTTCAGCGGCCTGTCCGGCGCTGGCAAGAGCACCCTGGCCTATGCCGTGGAGCGCAAGCTGTTCGACATGGGCCGTGCGGTATACGTGCTCGACGGCCAGAACCTGCGCCACGACCTGAACAAGGGCTTGCCGCAAGACCGCGCCGGCCGCACCGAAAACTGGCGCCGCGCCGCCCATGTGGCGCGCCAGTTCAACGAAGCCGGCCTGCTGACCCTGGCTGCGTTCGTGGCCCCGGATGCCGAAGGCCGCGAACAGGCCAAGGCCCTGATCGGCAAAGAGCGCCTGGTGACCGTTTACGTTCAGGCCTCGCCGCTGGCTTGCCGCGAGCGTGACCCGCAAGGCCTGTACGCGGCCGGTGGCGAAAACATCCCGGGCGAAAGCTTCCCGTTCGATGTGCCGCTGGATGCTGACCTTGTGATCGACACCCAGGCCACTAGCGTGGACGAAGGTGTGAAACTGGTGCTGGACGTACTGCGCCAGCGTGGCGCTATCTAAGCGCTGGCCAGCAGGAAAAACCCCGCTTCGGCGGGGTTTTTTATTTCTCGCTCCCGCAGGTGCTGCGTATCCGGTTCAGATATGTTTTTCCGACACCGGAATCACCCGCCGCTCCTTCACCGCCTTGTAGGAAAAACTCGAATAGATCTCCTTCACCCCCGGCAACCGCTGCAGCACTTCCCGGGTGAATTCGCCAAACGACTCCAGATCCCGCGCCAGAATTTCCAGCAAAAAGTCATAGCGTCCGGAGATGTTGTGGCAGGCGACGATTTCGGGGATTTCCATAAGCCGCTGCTCAAACGCCAGCGCCATGTCCTTGGTGTGCGAGTCCATCATGATGCTGACGAACGCGGTCACGCCGAACCCCAGCGACTTGGGCGAGAGGATGGCCTGGTAGCCAGTGATATAGCCGTTGTCTTCCAGCAGCTTGACCCGGCGCCAGCAGGGCGAGGTGGTCAATGCCACCTGGTCGGCAAGTTCGGCGACGGTGAGGCGGGCGTTGTCCTGCAAGGCGGCGAGCAGGGCGCGGTCGGTGCGGTCGAGGCTTGAAGGCATGTTTTGCCCTCCTGATCCGTTAATTGTTGTTTTTGTTCCAGCAAGCACGCAGATGCGTGGGCAATTTTGGAAAAAATCGGGCAGCTCGGTGGCATAAGCTTATAACAAACCACAAGAGGCTGTTGCCATGCGCGACTCCCATAACAACACCGGTTTTTCCACACGGGCCATTCACCATGGCTACGACCCGCTCTCCCACGGTGGTGCCTTGGTGCCACCGGTGTACCAGACCGCGACCTATGCCTTCCCGACTGTCGAATACGGCGCTGCGTGCTTCGCCGGGGAGGAGGCGGGGCACTTCTACAGCCGCATCTCCAACCCCACCCTGGCCCTGCTCGAACAACGCATGGCCTCGCTGGAGGGTGGTGAGGCGGGATTGGCGCTGGCGTCGGGGATGGGGGCCATTACTTCGACCCTCTGGACCCTGCTGCGGCCTGGTGATGAGCTGATCGTGGGGCGCACCTTGTATGGCTGCACCTTTGCGTTCCTGCACCATGGCATTGGCGAGTTCGGGGTCAAGATCCACCATGTCGACCTTAACGATGCCAAGGCCCTGAAAGCGGCGATCAACAGCAAAACGCGGATGATCTACTTCGAAACACCGGCCAACCCCAACATGCAACTGGTGGATATAGCGGCGGTCGTCGAGGCGGTGCGGGGGAGTGATGTGCTTGTGGTGGTCGACAACACCTACTGCACGCCCTACCTGCAGCGGCCACTGGAACTGGGGGCGGACCTGGTGGTGCATTCGGCGACCAAGTACCTCAGTGGCCATGGTGATATCACTGCGGGCCTGGTGGTGGGGCGCAAGGCGCTGGTCGACCGGATTCGCCTGGAAGGGCTCAAAGACATGACCGGGGCTGTGCTGTCGCCGCATGACGCTTCGCTATTGATGCGCGGTATCAAGACCTTGGCTCTGCGCATGGACCGCCACTGCGCAAATGCGTTGCAGGTTGCGCAGTTTCTGGCTCGGCAGCCTCAGGTGGAGCTGATCCACTACCCAGGGTTGCCGTCGTTTGCCCAGTACGAACTGGCACAGCGGCAGATGCGTCTGCCGGGCGGGATGATTGCCTTTGAGCTCAAGGGGGGGATAGAGGCAGGGCGGCGTTTCATGAATGCACTGCAGCTTTTTGCCCGGGCAGTGAGCCTGGGGGATGCCGAGTCGCTGGCGCAGCACCCGGCGAGCATGACGCACTCCAGTTACACGCCACAAGAGCGGGCGCATCACGGGATATCAGAGGGGCTGGTGAGGTTGTCAGTGGGGCTGGAGGATGTGGAGGACCTGCTGGCAGATATCGAGGTGGCGTTGAAGGCGTGTGCATGAACTTGCCTTGCAGGATCGGGAACACTTGCCCAATGCCTTACGGGATCAGGCGATGGCACTTTGGATGAGCTGGTGAGTTGGCCGGCTTATCCAAGAGGAGTTTGACAATGAGCGTATTCCCGAAATACATCGACCTGTTCATTTGCCGCAGTGGCGGTGACGATGATGAAGGTGGCCAGTCCTGGCGCAAGCCTTGATCTGAACCGGGAACCCCGCACTGGCGGGGTTATCTTGGCGATTCAAAGCACAAAAAAGGCCTCTTGCGAGGCCTTTTTCATGTTCAGCAGATCAACGCTTGAGCCCGTAGCTCTCATCGAGCATGCCCGGCGAATTTGGCGCTTTTGGCGCATAGTCGCGCGGCACTTCGGCGGTGTCTTTCGGCGGGGTCAGGCGGTCACGCGGGCCTTGCGGCGCTTCGGAATGCAGTGCAGCCAGCAGGCGCTGGCGAGTGACTTCATCGAGGGCCAGGCTGTTGGCGCCTTCGGCCAGGTGATCCTGTACGTCCTGGTAGCTCTGGGTCAGTTTCTTGACCAGCATGGCGGTGCTGTTGAAGTGGGTGACCACTTCGTTCTGGTAGCTGTCGAAGCGCTTCTGGATGTCATCCAGTTGGCGCTGGGTGTTGCTGGGCGCTGCGTTGGGCAGCAGGCGGGCAACAATGAAACCGACCGCCACACCGATGACCAGGGCCAGGGTTGGCAACAACCAAACAAGGAGCGAGAGTTCCACGAGTCCTTCCTCTATAAACGGCTTTGCTTTACGTTAACGGCTCAGACCTGCGCTGTATACCGCGAGCGATCGCAAATCAGAACAGAATTCCTCACCTAGACGAATCGACCCTTCCCGAGGTCACGGAGTAGTGCCTTGCTTGTCCGCGAAACCCCCTTGTTCATCGATGGCCCTGCCGGCCAGCTGGAAGCCTTGTACCTGGACGTGGCCGATGCCCGTGGCGCGGTGCTGATCTGCCACCCCAACCCGGTCCAGGGCGGCACCATGCTCAACAAGGTGGTCTCGACCCTGCAACGCACCGCTCGCGATGCCGGCTATGTGACCCTGCGTTTCAACTACCGTGGCGTCGGCCAGAGCGCCGGCAGCCATGACATGGGGGCCGGCGAAGTGGCCGATGCCGAGGCCGCTGCCGCCTGGCTGCGCGCCAGGCACCCCGACCTGCCACTGGTGCTGATGGGCTTCTCGTTCGGCGGTTTCGTTGCCACCAGCCTGGCCGGGCGCCTGGAAGCCGCCGGGGTAACGCTGCAACACTTGTTCATGATTGCCCCGGCAGTCATGCGCCTGACGGCCGAATTCCCGCTGCCCCAGCACTGCCCGATCACCGTGGTGCAGCCAGATGCCGACGAAGTGGTCGCGCCGCAGCTGGTTTACGAATGGTCTGACAGCCTGTCGCGCCCCCATGAGCTGCTGAAAGTGGCAGAATGCGGACACTTCTTCCATGGCAAGCTGACCGATCTGAAGGATCTGCTGCTGCCGCGCCTTTCGAACTGAGCCAAGCCTGAATAAGCGAACACCCATGACCACGCGCATTCTTACCGGTATCACCACCACCGGCACTCCGCACCTGGGCAACTACGCCGGCGCCATTCGCCCTGCGATCCGTGCCAGCCAGCAGCCCGGTGCCGACTCGTTCTACTTCCTGGCCGACTACCACGCCTTGATCAAGTGCGACGACCCGCTGCGTATCCAGCGTTCGCGCCTGGAAATCGCCGCCACCTGGCTGGCTGGTGGCCTGGACCCGGACAAGGTGACCTTCTACCGCCAGTCCGACATCCCGGAAATTCCCGAGCTGACCTGGCTGCTGACCTGCGTTGCCGCCAAGGGCCTGCTGAACCGCGCGCATGCCTACAAGGCCTCGGTGGACAAGAACGTCGAGAACGGCGAAGACCCGGACGCCGGCGTGACCATGGGCCTGTTCAGCTACCCGGTACTGATGGCCGCCGACATCCTGATGTTCAACGCCCACAAGGTGCCGGTCGGCCGTGACCAGATCCAGCACGTGGAAATGGCCCGCGACATCGGCCAGCGCTTCAACCACCTGTTCGGCCAGGGCCGCGACTTCTTCGCCCTGCCGGAGGCGGTGATCGAGGAAAGCGTGGCCACGTTGCCAGGCCTGGATGGGCGCAAGATGTCCAAGAGCTATGACAACACCATCCCGTTGTTCACCAGCGCCAAGGACATGAAAGACGCCATCTCGCGCATCGTCACTGACTCGCGCGCGCCAGGCGAAGCGAAAGACCCGGACAATTCGCACCTGTTCACCTTGTACCAGGCCTTCTCGACGCCGCAGCAATGCGCCGAATTCCGCGAAGAGCTGCTGCAGGGCCTGGGCTGGGGCGATGCCAAGCAGCGCCTGTTCCAGCTGCTGGATGGCCAACTTGCCGAAAAACGCGAGTACTACCACCAGTTGATCGCCCGCCCGGCGGACCTGGAAGACATCCTGCTGGCCGGCGCCGCCAAGGCACGCAAGATTGCCACGCCGTTCCTCGAGCAACTGCGCGAAGCCGTTGGCCTGCGCTCGTTCCGTAGCGGTGTGCAAGCCGGCACCGAGGTGAAGAAGAAGGCCGCCAAGAGCGCACGCTTCGTCAGCTTCCGCGACGAAGACGGCAGCTTCCGCTTCCGCCTGCTGGCCGCTGACGGCGAGCAACTGCTGCTGTCGCGCAGCTTCGCCGACGGCAAGAGCGCCGGCGCCGTGAGCAAGCAGCTGCAGCAGGGTGGCGAGGCCGATGTGCGGGTTGAAGGCCTGAGCTTCGGCCTGTGGCTGAGCGGCGAGCAGGTTGCCGACGGGCCGCAGTTCGACAGCCCCGAAGCCCGTGATGCGGCCATTCAAAGCCTGCGTGATGCCCTGGCACCACAGCAGGACTGAGGCATATTGACGCAAGTCTGATTGCCATTAAGCGGGCCTGTCGCTACAGTGACGGCCCGTTTTTTGTTGCCTCGCTAACGAATCATGACTCCCTTAGAACGCTATCAAGCAGATCTGAAACGTCCCGACTTCTTCCATGACGCGGCGCAGGAAACTGCGGTGCGTCACCTGCAGCGCCTGTACGACGACCTGGTACAGGCGCAGAACAACAAGCCGGGCGTGTTCGGCAAGCTGTTCGGCAAAAAGGAGCAGACCCCGGTCAAGGGCCTGTACTTCTGGGGTGGGGTAGGGCGAGGCAAGACCTACCTGGTCGATACCTTCTACGAAGCGCTACCGTTCAAGCAGAAGATGCGTACGCACTTCCACCGCTTCATGAAGCGTGTGCACGAGGAAATGAAAACCCTCAAGGGTGAGAAGAACCCGCTGACCATCATCGCCAAGCGCTTCAGCGACGAAGCCAGGGTCATCTGCTTCGACGAATTCTTCGTGTCGGACATTACCGACGCCATGATCCTCGGCACCCTGATGGAAGAGCTGTTCAAGAACGGCGTGTCGCTGGTAGCCACCTCCAACATCGTGCCGGACGGCCTGTACAAGGACGGCCTGCAACGCGCACGCTTCCTGCCAGCCATTGCCATGATCAAGCAGTTCACCGACGTGGTGAACGTTGACAGTGGGGTCGACTACCGCCTGCGTCACCTGGAGCAGGCCGAACTGTTCCACTACCCGCTCAACGATGCGGCGCACCAGAGCATGCGCGCCAGCTTCAAGGCGCTGACGCCTGAGTGCACCCAGGCGGTCGAGAACGATGTGCTGATGATCGAGAACCGTCCGATCAATGCCCTGCGCACCTGTGACGATGTCGCCTGGTTCGACTTCCGCGCCCTGTGCGATGGGCCACGCAGCCAGAACGACTACATCGAACTGGGCAAGATCTTCCACGCCGTTCTGTTGAGCAATGTGGAGCAGATGGGTGTTGCCACCGACGACATCGCCCGCCGCTTCATCAACATGGTGGACGAGTTCTACGACCGCAACGTCAAGCTGATCATCTCGGCCGAGGTGGAGCTCAAAGACCTGTACACCGGCGGGCGCCTGAGCTTCGAGTTCCAGCGCACCCTGAGCCGGTTGCTGGAGATGCAGTCGCACGAATTCCTGTCGCGCGCGCACAAGCCATGAGAACCTGGGGCCGCTTTGCGGCCCATTCGCGGCACAAGGCCGCTCCTACAGGGGAACGCGATTCCATGCTGGTACGCGATCTCTTGTAGGAGCGGCCTTGTGCCGCGAATGGGCTGCAAAGCAGCCCCATGGCCCTCAAGCCTCTTGCATGAACTGCTGCCGATACTGGTTCGGTGACAGCTCGGTGTGCTGGCGGAACAGCCGCGCAAAGAAACTGGCATCGTCATAGCCAACTTCATAGCTGATGGTCTTGATGCTCTTGCGCGTGCTCGACAGCAACCCCTTGGCGGTCTCGATCCGCAGCCGTTGCAGGTAGTGCAGCGGCTTGTCACCCGTCGCGCCCTGGAAGCGGCGCATGAAGTTGCGGATGCTCATGCCGTGGTTGCGGGCCACATCCTCGAAGCGGAACTTGTCGGCGAAGTGTTCCTCCAGCCAGTGCTGGATCTGCAGGATGATCAGGTCCTGATGCAGCTTCTGCCCGCCAAAGCCCATGCGCCCCGGGGTGTAGTTGCGCTGTACTTCGTAGAGGATGTCGCGGGCCACGGCGCGGGCCACGTTGGCGCCGCAGAAGCGCTCGATCAGGTAGATGTACAGGTCGCAGGCCGACGTGGCGCCGCCGGCGCAATAGATATTGTCGGCGTCGGTCAGGTGCTTGTCCTGGTTCAGCCGGATCTTCGGAAAGCGTTCGGCAAAGCTGGTGAAGAAGCGCCAGTAGGTCGTCGCCTCCTTGCCATCGAGCAGGCCGGATTCGGCCAGCCAGAACACACCACTGGCCTCGGCGCACAGCACCGCACCGCGGGCATGCTGTTCACGCAGCCATGGCAGCACCTGTGGATAACGTTGCAGGAGGTTGTCGAAATCGTCCCAGTAGGCCGGGAGGATGATCACATCGGCGTCGTCCAGGCCACCGTCGACCGGTAGCTGAACATTGCTGAAGCTGTCCACGGGCTGGCCGTCGGGGCTCACCAGGTGGATCTCGAACATGGGCTGCAAGCCCAGGCCCAGCTGCTTGCTGTAACGCAGGCTGGCGAGGTGGAAGAAATCCTTGGCCTGCATCAAGGTCGAAGCAAACACCTTGTCAATGGCCAGGATGCTGACGCGCCGCAGCGACGCGGAGGGTTGGGTAAACATCATTGTCATTGTTCTTATAGGGTAGAGTGGTCAATCACCGGCTGGATCGTCTTATTTTTTGGCGATTGTGTCTAGCCTATGCAACAGAGGGGCTGCAAAGCAGCCCCTCTGGCGGTCAAGGCGCCGGGTTCGGCTGCTCCTGGTGAATGGCTTCGATCGCCGCCAGCAACTCATCGCTCAGGCTCAGATCAAGGCTTGCCAGGTTGCTGTCCAGCTGTTGCAGGCTGGTCGCGCCAATGATGTTGCTGGTCACGAACGGCTGCCGGGTGACGAACGCCAGGGCCATCTGCGCCGGGTCCAGACCGTGCTCGCGGGCCAGTTGCACGTAACGGCTGCAGGCTGCCACGGTCTGCGGGTTGGAATAGCGGGCAAAGCGGCTGAACAGGGTCAGGCGCGCGTTGCCCGGCCGTGCGCCGTTCTCGTATTTGCCCGAGAGCATGCCGAACGCCAGCGGCGAATAGGCCAGCAGGCCGCACTGCTCGCGGATGGCCACTTCCGCCAGGCCCACCTCGAAGCTGCGGTTGAGCAGGTTGTACGGGTTCTGGATCGATACCGCCCGCGGCCAGCCTCGGCTTTCGGCCAGTTGCAGGAACTTCATGGTGCCCCACGGCGTTTCGTTGGACAGGCCGATGTGGCGGATCTTGCCCGCACGCACCTGCTCGTCGAGTACTTCGAGGGTTTCTTCCAGCGGAGTGAAGTGGTCCTGGGGCAGGTGCTGGTAGCCCAGCTTGCCGAAAAAGTTGGTGCTGCGTTCCGGCCAGTGCAGTTGGTACAGGTCGATACGGTCGGTCTGCAGGCGCTTCAGGCTCTCCTCCAGCGCCGCGACGATGTGCTGGCGGTTGTGCTTGAGCTGGCCGTCGCGGATGTGGCTGATGCCGTTGCCAGGGCCTGCAACCTTGCTGGCCAGCACCCAGTCGTCGCGATCACCGTTGTCACGGAACCAGTTGCCGATGATGCGCTCGGTGGCTGCGTAGGTTTCCGGGCGCGGCGGCACCGGGTACATCTCGGCGGTGTCGATGAAGTTGACCCCGGCGGCCTTGGCCCGGGCAATCTGTTCGAAGGCTTCGGCCTGAACGTTCTGTTCGCCCCAGGTCATGGTGCCCAGGCACAGGGCGCTGACATTGAGGTCGGTACGGCCGAGCTGGCGGTATTCCATCGGTTAGACACTCCTTGGCAATAGATAGCTATCAAAGCAGGTTGAAATTTTTCTCGCAATCTGGATAATTCAGCCCCTCTCCGCGTGGCGGAAGTGATGCACCATCACGCAGGAAGAACCCCGTCGAACATTGGCGTGCCCGACCCGAGCCCCCAAAAGCGTCTGTGTTCGGCTGCGCGCTTGCTCTTGGCAACGTGTGCACTATCCAGTAAGATTCGCCGTCTATTTTTCGCTGGGCGGCCTCTGAGGCTTTAGAGAATGAAAACTTTTACTGCTAAACCGGAAACAGTAAAGCGCGAGTGGTTCGTAGTCGACGCCGCTGGCCAGACCCTGGGTCGTCTGGCTACTGAAATCGCTACCCGTCTGCGTGGCAAACACAAACCAGAATACACCCCTCACGTTGACACCGGCGACTACATCGTCGTTATCAACGCCGAGCAGGTTCGTGTGACTGGTGCCAAGTCTTCCGACAAAATGTACTACTCCCACTCCGGCTTCCCGGGCGGTATCAAGGAAATCAACTTCGAGAAGTTGATCGCCAAGGCCCCTGAGCGTGTTATCGAAACCGCGGTCAAAGGCATGCTGCCTAAGAACCCGCTGGGTCGCGACATGTACCGCAAGCTGAAAGTGTACGCGGGTGCTGCTCACCCACACACTGCTCAGCAGCCTCAAGAACTGAAGATCTAACGGGATAGTTCATTATGTCGGCGACTCAAAATTACGGCACTGGCCGTCGCAAGACCGCAACCGCTCGCGTATTCCTGCGTCCGGGTACTGGTAACATCTCCATCAACAACCGTTCTCTGGACGTGTTCTTCGGTCGCGAAACCGCTCGCATGGTTGTTCGCCAGCCACTCGAGCTGACCGAAACCGTTGAGAAGTTCGACATCTACGTCACCGTTTCCGGTGGTGGTGTCAGCGGTCAAGCCGGTGCGATCCGTCACGGTATCACCCGCGCTCTGATGGAATACGACGAAACCCTGCGTGGCGCTCTGCGTCGTGCTGGCTACGTCACCCGCGACGCTCGTGAAGTCGAGCGTAAGAAAGTGGGTCTGCGTAAAGCGCGTAAGCGTCCTCAGTACTCCAAGCGTTAATACCGCTTCGGCAGTCGAAAAAAGCCCGGTTCCTTGGAACCGGGCTTTTTTTTTGGCTTGAACTAACCTGTCAGCATGTCAGTGGCCGCTTGTCGCATAGACGCAGATCAAGCAAAGCGCGGGTTGTCGCCCTTGCCAGGGTAATCACCTTGTCAGTGTGTGGATTTGTTTCTTACCATGACGGCCAAATTTTAGTGCCATTGACACAACCTAAGTACGAGCCTGGTTCAACAGGCCAAGCAAGCTGATGGGAGAGGACTGAATGAGCAATGACGGCGTCAACGCAGGCCGGCGCCGCTTCCTCGTAGCCGCGACATCCGTGGTCGGGGCGGCGGGGGCAGTGGGGGCTGCGGTACCGTTCGTGGGGTCATGGTTTCCCAGTGCCAAGGCGAAAGCCGCGGGTGCACCGGTGAAGGTCAATATCGCCAAGGTCGAGGCCGGGCAGCAGATGGTGGCCGAATGGCGTGGCCAGCCGGTATTCATCGTGCGGCGAACGCAGGAAATCCTCGGCAACCTGAAAAAAATCACGGGTGACCTGTCTGATCCCGAGTCCAAGGCCTCGGTGCAGCCGACCTACGTCGACCCTGAGGTTCGCTCGATCAAGCCGGAAATCCTCATTCTCGTCGGCCTGTGCACGCACCTGGGCTGTTCGCCCACCTTCCGCCCGGAAGTTGCGCCTGCTGACCTTGGTCCGAAGTGGGTGGGTGGCTATTTCTGCCCGTGCCACGGTTCCCACTACGACCTGGCTGGCCGTGTCTACAAGTCGCAGCCGGCACCTCTCAACCTGCCAGTGCCGCCGCACTCTTACGAGACGGACGACATCATTGTCATCGGCGTCGATCAGGAGAACGCATGATGAGCAAGTTCATGGACTGGATTGATGCTCGCTTCCCCGCCACTAAGATGTGGGAAGACCACCTGAGCAAGTATTACGCGCCCAAGAACTTCAACTTCCTGTACTTCTTCGGCTCCTTGGCATTGCTGGTGCTGGTCAATCAGATCGTCACCGGTGTGTGGCTGACCATGAGCTTCACGCCCTCGGCGGAAGAGGCGTTCGCCTCGGTCGAGTACATCATGCGTGACGTGGAATACGGCTGGATCCTGCGCTACCTGCACTCCACCGGTGCGTCTGCGTTCTTCATCGTGGTCTACCTGCACATGTTCCGCGGCCTGCTCTATGGCTCCTACCAGAAGCCGCGCGAGCTGGTCTGGCTGTTCGGCATGCTGATCTACCTGGCGCTGATGGCCGAAGCCTTCATGGGCTACTTGCTGCCGTGGGGCCAGATGTCCTACTGGGGTGCCCAGGTGATCATCTCGCTGTTCGGTGCCATTCCGGTGATCGGTGACGATCTCACCCAGTGGATCCGTGGTGACTACCTGATTTCGGGCATTACCCTGAACCGCTTCTTCGCCCTGCATGTGGTTGCCCTGCCAATCGTGATTCTTGGCCTGGTAGTGCTGCACATTCTTGCCCTGCACGAAGTGGGTTCGAACAACCCCGATGGTGTCGACATCAAGAAGAAAAAGGACGAAAACGGCATTCCGCTGGACGGCATTCCGTTCCACCCGTACTACACCGTCAAGGATATCGTCGGCGTGGTGGTGTTCCTCTTCGTGTTCTGCGCCGTGGTGTTCTTCTTCCCGGAAATGGGCGGTTACTTCCTGGAAAAACCGAACTTTGAGCAGGCCAACGCCTTCAAGACGCCTGAGCACATCGCACCGGTGTGGTACTTCACACCGTTCTACGCAATATTGCGGGCGGTGCCTGACAAGCTGATGGGCGTCATTGCCATGGGCGCGGCCATCGCCGTGCTGTTCGTACTGCCGTGGCTCGACCGCAGCCCGGTGCGTTCCATGCGTTACAAGGGCTGGATCAGCAAGGTCTTCCTGCTGGTGTTCTGCGTGGCCTTCGTCATCCTCGGCGTGCTGGGCGTACTGGCGCCGACACCTGGGCGTACCTTGCTGTCGCAGGTGTGCACGGTGTTGTACTTCGCCTACTTCCTGCTGATGCCGTTCTACACAAGGCTTGAGAAGACCAAACCGGTTCCGGAAAGGGTGACTGGCTGATGAAAAAGTTTATTGCAGTATTTTTGCTGGCAGTGATGCCTGCCTTTTCCTTCGCTGCCGAACACGGCCTGGAGCTGGACAAGGCCGATATCGACCTGACCGACAAGGCCGCCATGCAGGACGGTGCGCGCACCTTTGCCAACTATTGCATGGGCTGCCACAGTGCCAAGTTCCAGCGTTACGAGCGGGTGGCCGATGACCTGGGTATCCCCCACGAGCTGATGCTCGAGAAGCTGGTGTTCACCGGTGCCAAGATCGGTGACCACATGCAGATCGGCATGAAGCCCAGTGACGCCAAGACCTGGTTCGGTGCCGCGCCGCCCGACCTGACCCTGGTCGCCCGTGTGCGGGGTACCGACTGGCTGTACACCTACCTGCGCAGCTTCTACGAGGACCCATCGCGGCCTTATGGGGTGAACAACAAGGTGTTCCCGAACGTGGGCATGCCTAACGTGCTGGTTGGCTTGCAGGGTAACCAGGCGATTGGCTGCAAGCAGGTGCAGACGGTAACCGATGGCAAGAAGCAATTCGACCCGTTGACCGGCAGCCCGATCACCCACGAAGCCTGTGACCAGCTGACCGTCACGCCGAAATCCGGTACCCTGACCACCGAGCAGTTCGACGAGAAGGTCAAGAACCTGGTGACCTTCCTGGCCTATTCGGCCAACCCGGTCAAACTGGAAAGCCAGCGCATTGGTACCTACGTGTTGCTGTACCTGGCTTTCTTCTTCGTATTCGCCTATTTGCTCAAGCGTGAATACTGGAAGGACGTGCACTGATCACGCAGTAGTTTCTGGTTGTTGAACGCGCCTGGGGCGCCCTGGCAGTTTTGCCAGGGGGCCCCAGGCGCGTTTTCATTTACAGTTGCACAAGCATCCCGTGCGAGGAGCCGCTACATGGGCGCAACCAACAGGTTAGCCTGCTATTCCGATCCCGCTGATCACTATTCTCATCGGGTACGCCTTGTGCTGGCCGAGAAGGGTGTCAGCGTGCAGGTCATCGATGTCGACCCCAGTCGCCTGCCGGCCAAGCTGGCCGAGGTAAACCCTTACGGCAGTGTGCCGACCCTGGTCGACCGTGACCTGGCGTTGTATGAGTCGACCGTGGTGATGGAATACCTCGAGGAGCGTTACCCGCACCCGCCGCTGATGCCGGTGTACCCGGTTGCACGGGGTAACAGCCGTTTGCTGATGCACCGCATCCAGCGCGACTGGTGTGCCCTGGCCGACACCGTGCTGGACTCACGCAGCACCGAGGCAGCCCGTGTCGAGGCGCGCAAGGCCCTGCGCGAAAGCCTCACCGGCGTCTCGCCATTGTTCGGTGAGTACGCCTGTTTCATGAGTGAGGATCAAAGCCTGGTCGATTGTTGTCTATTGCCCATACTCTGGCGCTTGCCAGTGTTGGGTATCGAATTGCCGCGGCAAGCCAAGCCGCTGCTGGATTACATGGAGCGGCAGTTTGCCCGGGAGCCTTTCCTGGCGAGCCTGTCCTCCGTAGAACGTGAAATGCGCAAGCTTTAAGGAGCTGTTGATGAACTCCAGTCGCCCCTATCTGGTTCGAGCACTGTATGAGTGGATCGTCGACAACGATTGCACACCCCATATGCTGGTCAATGCCGAATACCCGAAAGTGCAGGTGCCGGATGGTTTCGCCAGCGATGGCCAGATCGTCCTGAATATTTCGCCAAGTGCCGTGCGCAGCCTGCACATGGATAACGATGCGGTCAGCTTCGAGGGCCGCTTCAGTGGCGTGGCCCATTCGCTGTTTGTGCCGGTTGGCGCCATTCTGGGCATCTATGCCCGCGAAAATGGCCAAGGCATGGTCTTCGAGCTGGAGTCGCCAATGGATGGCGACGAGCTGGAAGAGGATGATGTGCAGCCGGACGACGATGGCCCGCCAGAAGGTGGGGGCCAGCCGCCGCGCCCAAGTGGTCGGCCAAGCCTGAAAGTGGTCAAGTAACAAAAAAGGCGATCCAACCGGATCGCCTTTTTCGTTGCAGCCAACTTTGGGTTACAGGTCGCTGATAGTGCGTACCTGGTCCTTGTTGATGCGGGTGCGCTTGCCGTCGAGTTGCTGGAACTCGTAGAAGCCGGCGTCGCGGTCGTACTTCGGTGCGTCGACAGCCTGGATTTCACGGCCATCGTTGAGGGTGATCAGGCTTGGGGTAGAGCAGCCGGCCAGGGTGGCGAAGGTGCCGATCAGCAGGGCAGGCAGCAGAAGCTTTTTCATGCGGTGTTTCCTGGGTTTCTGAAAGGTGGGGCATTGTTGTTGCTTGTACTGGCCCTTTCGCGGCGGTTCGACGCTTCGATAAACCCGCTCCCACAGGAATGCACAAGGCTTGAAAGCTGTGAGATCCCCGTGGGAGCGGGTTCACCCGCGAAGAGGCCGGTGCAGGCAGCAATGAATCAGTCGATGTACTCGAACAGCTTGACGATCTTCTGCACGCCCGACACGCCCTGCACCACTGCGGTGGCCGAGTTGGCCTCCTTCTGGGTTACCAGGCCGAGCAGGTAGACGATACCGTTCTCGGTGATCACCTTGATGCGCGAGCTGGGCACGGCACTGTCACCCAGCATCTGGGTCTTGATCTTGGTGGTCAGCCAGGCGTCGTTGTTGCGTGCCAGGATGGAGGAGGGCTGCATCACCTGCAGCTCGTTGTGCACTTTCTTGACGCGCTGTACCTGGCCGGCGGTCTGCTCGGCGAGGCTCTTGAGGTCGGCACGTGGGGTCTGCCCGGCCAGCAGGACGATGCCGTTGTAGCTGCTGACAACAATATGCGAGCCCTTGTCCAGGTCAGGGCTGGCCTTGGAAATGTTCACCGAGGCCTTGGTCTCGATCAGCGAATCGTCGATCTTGCTGCCAATGGTGCGCGTACCGCGATCGTCTTCGATCGGCGAATTGCGGGTAGAGGTGAGTACCGAGCTGCAACCGGTGACGCTCAGGCACAGGGTCAGGGCCATCAGGCCGAGGCGCATAGGGGTCATTCTTCACTCCCGAACAGTTGGCTGTCGATCAGATCGCACAGGCAGTGGATCGCCAGCAGGTGGACTTCCTGGATGCGTGCGGTAACCGTCGAAGGTACGCGGATTTCCACGTCTTCGGGCAGCAGCAGTGAAGCCATGCCGCCGCCGTCGCGGCCAGTCAATGCTACGACAATCATTTCGCGGTCATGTGCGGCCTGGATCGCCTGGATCACGTTGGCCGAATTGCCGCTGGTGGAGATCGCCAGCAGAACGTCGCCGGGCTGCCCCAGGGCGCGAATCTGCTTGGAAAAGACTTCGTTGTAGCTGTAGTCGTTGGCGATCGAGGTCAGGGTCGAGCTGTCGGTGGTCAGCGCGATGGCTGGCAGGCTCGGGCGCTCGCGCTCGAAACGGTTGAGCAGTTCCGACGAAAAGTGCTGGGCATCACCGGCCGAGCCGCCGTTGCCACAGGCGAGCATCTTGCCCTCGTTGAGCAGCGCATTGACCATGACCAGGCTGGCCTGCTCGATGTGCGGTGCCAGGATGTCCATTGCCTGTTGCTTGGTATCGATGCTGGCCTGGAACAGCCGGCGAATTCGGGATTGCATGTCCATCTGGTGACCTTAAGTGGGGCGGTGGCCTTTGCTGCGCGCATCAACGACCAGCCCGCGAAACATAGAGCAAAAAAAACGAAGTGGGTTCAGCATTCGAAGGCGTTTTTCAGCCATTGAAGCGGTCTACCTGCATGGTGGCTGCCCTGCAGGGCGACTACGTCGAAGCGGCAGGGGTGGTTGCCCCAGTGGGGCGTCTTCTGCAGGTACAGGCTGGCGGCGAGCACCAGCCGTTTCTGCTTGCGCCCGTCGATGCTTTCGAGGGCGCCACCGAAGCACGCGTGCAACCGGTAGCGGACTTCGACGAATACTACTGTATCGGCGTCAAGCATGACCAGATCAAGCTCACCGCCTTTGCATCGCCAATTGCGCGCCAGCAGCTGCAGGCCCTGCCCTTGAAGGTACTCAAGGGCCAGGGTTTCTGCTGCTTGCCCGGCGCTGGTGGGCGACGCTGTTGCCATCAGCGGGCGGTGTCAGGCAGGCGCTTGACCTGGCCGCCGGCGAACTCGGCCCATGGCAGCTGGCGCTCGATACGCTGGTTGGCGTTGATGCTCAGGCTGCCCGAAAGGCCCTGGACGCGGTTGTCCGGCAGCGCTTTCAGCTGGCCCAGCCGCGGCGCCAGGCTGTAGGCATCGACGCCCATGGCGTACAGGCGGCCAAGGCTGCCAGCGGCCTGCGGCCATTGCTGTACCACCTGCTGGCGCAGGCTGTTGCTGGTGTCGAGCAGCCACGGCGTTTCGCAGAAGCGGATGCCGTTCATGTCGTTGTACTGGTTGACGTCACCGCTGGCGCTGTACAGGTTCGAGGTGGCGTATACCGGTACGTCACCGGCGTACTGGAAGTTCAGGGTCGGCTTGATCTGCTGGGCCTGTTGCGGGGTCGAGGCCAGGAAGATGAAATCGATATCCTGGCGGCGCGACGGTTGTGCGGCGATGCTGCCGCCTACCGTGCTTTGCAGGCTCTTGGCGCGGCCTTCGCTCTGGCGCAGCTGGAACAGGTCGGCGATCTGCTGGGCCAGGGCAACCGGCTGGGCGATGCGCTCGGCGGCGAGCAGGGTGCCGCCATTGCCTTCCCAGTCCTGGCGGAAGGCGGCCAGCACGCGGTCACCCCATTCGCCACTCGGCACCAGGGCCACGGCGCGGACCATGCCGTCGGCGCGGGCGCGGCGGGCTACTTCGCGCGCTTCGTCTTCGGCAGCCAGGCCGAACTGGAACAGTTGCGGCGGGGCCTTTTGACCGGCGTCGGCGTAGTTCAGGGCCAGGGTGGTGATCGGCAGTTGTGGTTTGGCGGCCAGTTGTTTGACCAGTGGCTTCTCAAGCGGGCCGATGACCAGTTGCACACCGGCGGCCTGGGCCTGGTTGTAGAAATCGTCGAGCGAGCCGATGCGCGAGCTGTCGAACACCTGCACCGCAGGCGCTGGCTGACCGGCTTGCTGGGCCTGGAAGTGGGCTGCCATGAAGCCGTCACGCAGGGCGCGGGCAACACCGGCCAGCGGGCCTTCCTGGGGCAGCAGCAGGGCAATCTTGGTCAGTGGCTGGCTGGCCAGTTCCTTGAGCTTGGTCAGTGCCTGCGGCAGTTGCTGGGCAGCAGGGTGGTCCGGGTGTTGTTTGACCCAGGTGTCGATGGCCGCTTGTTGCTGTTCCAGGGTGCCGGCGCTTTTCACGGCGAAGGCCAGGCTGGTCCAGCCGGCCAGGGTCTGGTCGTTGGCGGGCTGCTGCAGTTGCTCTGCCGGCAACGAGGCGACCAAGGCCCAGATAGCGTCATTGTTGGCGCTGGCAGCCTGGCCGCTGAGCAGCGGGGCCAGCAGCATGCGCTGTTGCGCGGCAGCCAGGGCCTGGCCGTCGGCTTCCAGGGCGGCGGCGTGCACGTTGTAGGTGCGCGCTTGCTGCTCTGCCGGCAGCTCGGCTACTCGTTGCAGGCTGGGGTGGGCCAGGGCGGTGAGGGCCGCCTTGGGCTGGTTGCGGCTCATGGCCAGCTCGGCTGCGAGGGTGCTGGCGAACACTTGCTGGGCCGGCTTGAGCGTGTCCAGCGGGACTTGCTCAAGAATGCGTGCGGCGCGTGGGAAGTCCTTCTGCTTGTAGGCCAGGTCGGCCGCGCTCAGGCGCAGCAGTGCGGCGTCTTCCGCAGACTTGCTGGAAGCGGCCTTTTCGAGCAGTTGCTCGATGCTGGCGTCCGGGGTGCGCGGCAGTTCGCCCAGGCTGGATGAGGGCGAGCTGGCGCAAGCTGCCAGCAGGGCAGCGAGGCAGAGGGCTGTGAGCAGCCGCAGGCAAGCGATCATGTAAAGGTCCTGTTACTCGATCAAGTTGGCCGGCAATTGTACCCAAGCACTGGCCGGGGCGCGATGTTGCTGTGCTGATCCTTCACTATAGGTGGCTTGCAGCTGATCGCCGGCGAAGTTCTTTGCGCCCTGTTGCAGGCGCTCGGGCTACAATGGCGCCTTTGATCCGAATGACAGGTGTGCGCAGTGACTGATGTGGCAGGGGCTTCGAAATCCACGGTGGGGACGCTGTATGTGGTGGCAACCCCCATCGGCAACCTCGACGACATGAGCGCCCGGGCGCTGAAGGTGCTGGCAGATGTGGCGCTGATCGCTGCCGAAGACACCCGCCATTCGATCCGCCTGCTGCAACACTTTGGCATCGACACACCGCTGGCGGCCTGTCATGAACACAACGAGCGTGACGAGGGCGGGCGTTTTCTCACCAAGCTGCTGGCTGGCGAGAACGTGGCGCTGGTTTCCGATGCCGGCACGCCGCTGATTTCCGACCCGGGCTACCACCTGGTGCGCCAGGCGCGGGCTGCGGGGGTGAACGTGGTGCCGGTGCCGGGCGCCTGCGCCTTGATCGCTGCACTGTCGGCGGCCGGCTTGCCGTCGGACCGCTTCATCTTCGAAGGCTTCCTGCCGGCCAAGCAGGCAGGGCGCCGGGCGCGCCTCGATCAGGTGAAGGAAGAGCCGCGTACGCTGATCTTCTATGAAGCCCCGCACCGCATCCTCGAATGCCTTGAAGACATGGAGCTGGTATTTGGTGGCGAACGCCCGGCACTGCTGGCACGTGAGCTGACCAAGACCTTCGAGACCCTCAAGGGCCTGCCGCTGGCCGAGCTGCGGGCGTTCGTTGCCGGCGACAGCAACCAGCAGCGTGGTGAATGCGTGGTACTGGTGGGCGGCTGGAGCGCGCCGGAAGGCGAGCAGGCCATCAGTGCCGAGGCCCAGCGAGTGCTCGACCTGCTATTGGCCGAGTTGCCACTGAAGCGGGCGGCGGCGCTGGCGGCGGAAATTACCGGGGTGCGCAAGAACCTTTTGTATCAACTTGCCCTGGAAAAGCAGAAAGCCGAATAGTGGCAGTTTGATATAAATGCCGTTATTGCTTGTTCTTGTGCGCGCGTGCCGGTAACCTTGGCGGCGGAGAGTCGATCGGACAGTCGCTGCCTGTTTTCGTTCCGCAACTTTTTGTTGTGTGAGCAGCAGGGGGAGGAAAGTCCGGGCTCCATAGGGCAGAGTGCCAGGTAACGCCTGGGAGGCGCGAGCCTACGGAAAGTGCCACAGAAAATAACCGCCTAAGCACTTCGGTGCCGGTAAGGGTGAAAAGGTGCGGTAAGAGCGCACCGCACGGCTGGCAACAGTTCGTGGCTAGGTAAACCCCACTCGGAGCAAGACCAAATAGGGTTCCATCAGGCGTGGCCCGCGTCGGAACCGGGTAGGTTGCTAGAGGCGTCCAGTGATGGCCGTCGTAGAGGAATGACTGTCCTCGACAAAACCCGGCTTACAGATCGACTCTCCACCTTTTCCTCCCCTGCTTGATTCGATAGCAGATCCTCTCTGGTAATACCGAAAAAATCTTACTCTTCATAAATCACTTTAACTTCGAACTCCATTTGCTTGCGTGGGTTTGATTTTTCTCGTGTTTTCTTCTCTTGGGTAATCGTTCCACATTCCCTTATCGCGCTAAATCTCGGTCCTGTAAGGCTTTTCCTTATGAACGTGCCTTGACGGTGCTGCGGGCGGATTCCTATAGTGTGCGCAAGTGGCAGAAAGTGGGATGAAGTGGGTTTTCTGGCACAAAAAAGCTAACATTGTGGGGAATCGCAGCCGTGTTCCGCGGAGCCAACGCCGTCAGCCTCGATGCCAAGGGACGTCTCGCCATGCCGAGCCGGTACCGTGACGAGCTCGATTCGCGTTGCAATGGGCAGCTGATCGTGACCATTGACGCCGTTGACCCCTGCTTGTGCGTATACCCCCTCGATGAGTGGGAACAGATAGAAGCCAAGTTGCGAGCCTTGCCATCGTTGCGTGAGGAAAACCGCCGTCTGCAGCGTTTGCTGATCGGTAATGCGGTTGACCTGGAGCTCGATGGCAGTGGGCGTTTCCTGGTGCCGCCCCGCCTGCGTGAGTACGCCAAGCTCGACAAGAAGGCGATGCTGGTGGGGCAACTGAACAAATTCCAGCTGTGGGATGAAGATGCCTGGAACACGGTTTCGGCAGCCGACCTTGCAGCTATTCAACAACCGGGCGCCATGCCCGACGAATTGCGTGACCTGATCCTGTGACCATAGATAGCGGCTTCAACCACATTACCGTCCTGCTCGACGAAGCTGTCGAGGCATTGGCCCTGCGCGCCGACGGTTGCTATCTGGACGGCACCTTCGGCCGTGGCGGACACAGCCGGCTGATTCTCAGCAAGCTTGGGCCGCAAGGGCGGCTGCTGGGCTTCGACAAAGATCCACAGGCGATTGCCACGGGGCAAGCGCTGGCGGCCGAAGACGGCCGCTTTGTCATTGTGCAGCGCAGCTTTGCCGAGCTGGGCGCGGAAGTGGCCGAGCGCGGCCTGCACGGCAAGGTCAGCGGTGTACTGCTGGACCTGGGCGTGTCCTCGCCGCAACTGGATGACCCCGAGCGTGGCTTCAGCTTTCTCAATGATGGCCCGCTGGACATGCGCATGAACCCGGACCAGGGCATCAGTGCCGCCGAGTTCATCGCCACGGCGCCTGTCGAAGAAATTGCCCGCGTCTTCAAGGAGTACGGTGAAGAGCGCTTCTCCGGCCGCATGGCGCGTGCCGTGGTCGAGCGCCGCGAAAAGGAGCCGTTCACCCGCACTGCCGACCTGGCTGAAGTGCTGAAGGTTGCCAACCCTGCCTGGGAAAAAGGCAAGAACCCGGCTACCCGTGCCTTCCAGGGGCTGCGGATCCATGTCAACAACGAACTGGGTGACCTGGAGGCTGGCCTTGAGGCCGCACTCGACGCGCTCGAGGTCGGTGGTCGCCTGGCAGTGATCAGTTTCCACTCGCTGGAGGACCGTATCGTCAAGCTGTTCATGCGCAAGCTGGTCAAGGGCGAGGCCGACAACCTGCCCCGTAACCTGCCGGTACAGCACAAGGTCTTCGAGCCGAAAATCAAGCTCATCGGCAAGGCCCAGTTCGCCTCCGAAGCCGAGCTCAAGGCCAACCCGCGGTCGCGTAGCGCCGTGATGCGTGTGGCGGAGAAGCTGCGGTGAGCAGGCTGTTCGCCAAGCCATTGCCAGGCGGAAGCTTCCTGATGCTTCTGCTGTTTGTCGGCGTGCTGGTTTCGGCCGTCGCCGTGTCCTACAGCGCGCACTGGAACCGTCAGTTGCTCAACACCCTTTACGGCGAGTTGAACGAGCGTGACAAGGCCCAGGCCGAGTGGGGCCGGCTGATTCTGGAACAGAGCACCTGGACCGCCGCCAGCCGTATCGAAAACCTGGCTTCCGAGCAGTTGAAGATGCGCGTGCCTTCGGCTGACGAAGTGCGGATGGTGGCGCCATGATGAAGCTCGAAGGCGCACTCTACCCGTGGCGCTTCCGCGTGGTGATCGGCTTGCTGGCAATCATGGTGGGTGCCATCTGCTGGCGCATCATCGACCTGCAGGTGGTCGACCGTGACTTCCTCAAGGGGCAGGGCGATGCGCGCAGCCTGCGTCATATCCCTATCCCGGCGCACCGCGGGCTGATTACCGACCGCAACGGTGAGCCATTGGCCGTGAGTACCCCGGTCACTACCCTGTGGGCCAACCCCAAGGAAATGCAGGCGTCCAAAGACCGCTGGCCACAGCTGGCTGCAGCGTTGGGGCAAAATCCGCAGCAACTGGTCGAACGCCTGACCGCGCAGGCCAGCAAGGAGTTCATCTACCTGGTCCGCGGCCTGACCCCGGAGCAGGGCCAGCACGTACTCGACCTGAAGGTGCCAGGTGTATACGGCCTGGAAGAATTCCGCCGCTTCTATCCGGCCGGTGATGTCACTGCGCACATGGTTGGTTTCACCGACCTCGACGACCACGGTCGTGAAGGGGTGGAACTGGCCTATGACGAGTGGCTGGCCGGCGTGCCCGGCAAGCGCCAGGTGATCAAGGACCGGCGTGGCAGGCTGATCAAGGACATCCAGGTAACCAAGAACGCCAAGGCCGGCAAGACCTTGGCGTTGTCGATAGACCTGCGCCTGCAATACCTGGCTACCCGCGAGCTGCGCAACGCCATTGCCGAACAGGACGCCAAGGCCGGCAGCCTGGTGATCATGGACGTCAAGACTGGTGAAGTTCTGGCCATGGTCAACCAGCCAACCTACAACCCGAACAACCGCCGCAGCATGTTCCCGGCAGCGATGCGCAACCGGGCGATCATCGACGTGTTCGAGCCCGGTTCCACGGTCAAGCCGATTTCCATGAGTGCGGCACTGCAAAGCGGTCGCTGGAAGCCGACCGACAAGGTCGAGGTTTACCCGGGCAGCCTGCAGATCGGCCGCTACACCATCAAGGACGTGTCGCGCAGCGAGGGCCCGATCCTCGACCTGACCGGCATCCTGATCAACTCCAGTAACGTCGGCATGAGCAAGATCGCCTTCGACATCGGCGGCGAGGCCATCTACCGGGTCATGTCCCAGGTCGGCCTGGGCCAGTACACCGGCCTTGGTTTCCCGGGTGAGCGTGTCGGTAACCTGCCCAACCACCGCGAGTGGCGCAAGGCCGAGACCGCGACCCTTTCCTATGGCTACGGCCTGTCGGTGACCGCCCTGCAGCTGGTGCATGCCTACGCGGCGCTGGCCAACGACGGCAAGATGGTGCCGCTGTCGATCATCAAGGTCGACAAGGCGCCGGAAGCCGTGCAGGCCATTCCGAAGGAAACCGCCGAAACCGTTCAGGGCATGCTGCAGCAAGTGATTGAAGCGCCGCGTGGCGTGTTCCGCGCCCAGGTGCCGTTCTATCACGTGGCCGGCAAGTCCGGTACCGCGCGTAAAGCCACCGTGGGTTCCAAGGGTTACACCGAAAATGCCTACCGCTCGCTGTTTGCAGGCTTCGGGCCAATGAGTGACCCGCGCTACGCCATCGTCGTGGTCATCGACGAGCCGGGCAAGGGTGGTTACTTCGGTGGCCTGGTTTCGGCGCCGGTCTTCAGCAAGGTCATGTCCGGCACCCTGCGTTTGATGAACGTGCCGCCAGACAACCTGCCGCCACCAGCACCCGCCGAACAGTCGCAAGTCAATGCAGCAGCCGCCAAGGGAGGGCGTGGATGATGACAATGCCATTAAGCAAACTTTTCGCTCACGCCAGCCGCGACCCGCTGATTCGTGAACTGACCCTGGACAGCCGCAGTGTGCGCCCGGGCGATCTGTTCCTGGCCGTGCCGGGTGCCAAGGTCGATGGCCGCGAGCATATCGCCGATGCCTTGGCCCGTGGCGCTGCCGCCGTGGCCTATGAAGAGCATGGCGCCAACGTGCTGCCGTTGACCGATGTGCCGCTGATTCCGGTCAAGGGCCTGATCGCGCAGCTGTCGGACATCGCCGGGCGCTTCTATGGCGAGCCCAGCCGCCAGCTGAACCTGGTGGGCGTGACCGGTACCAACGGCAAGACCAGCGTCACCCAGTTGGTAGCCCAGGCGCTTGATGTGCTCGGCCAGCGCTGCGGCCTTATTGGTACTCTGGGTACCGGTTTCTACGGTGACCTGCAAAGTGGTCGGCTGACCACGCCAGACCCGATTGCCGTGCAGTCGACCCTTTACGACCTGAAAAAGCAGGGCGCCAAGGCCGTGGCCATGGAGGTTTCCTCCCACGCCCTGGAGCAGGGGCGGGTCGCCGCATTGGCGTTCGACATCGCGGTCATGACCAACCTGTCCCGTGATCACCTGGACTACCACGGCAGCATGCAGGCCTATGAGGCGGCCAAGGCCAAGCTGTTCGCCTGGCCGAACCTGCGTTGCCAGGTGGTCAACCTGGATGACGACTTTGGTCGTCGCCTGGCCGAAGACTTTGCTCGCCGCCCGAGTGTCGACCTTGTCGAGACCCGGCTGCTGAGCTACAGCCTGGAAAACCCGGATGCCTCGCTGTTCTGCCGCGAAGCCGTGTTCAGTGACGATGGCGTGCGCGCCACGCTGGTCACCGCCCAGGGTGAGCGCACCCTGCGCAGCCAGCTGCTGGGCCGCTTCAACCTGAGCAACATGCTGGCCGCCGTGGCAACCCTGCTGGCGCTGGATTACGCGCTGGACGAAATCCTGGAGGTCACCCCGCGACTGCAAGGGCCGGTAGGCCGCATGCAGCGCTTGGGTGGCGGCCAAAAGCCGCTGGTGGTGGTCGACTACGCGCACACCCCGGACGCCCTGGAAAAAGTGCTTGAAGCCCTGCGCCCGCATGCTCACGGCAAGCTGCTGTGCCTGTTCGGCTGCGGCGGCGACCGTGACCGCGGCAAGCGCCCTTTGATGGCTGAAGTCGCCGAGCGCCTGGCCGACCGCGTGTTGGTCACCGACGACAACCCGCGCACGGAAGACCCGCTGCGCATCTTCGATGACATCCGCCCCGGTTTCACCAAGCCTGACGACGTCGAGTTCGTCGCCGGCCGTGGCGAAGCCATTGCGCACCTGATCGCCTCAGCCGCTGCCAACGATGTGATCGTGCTGGCCGGGAAGGGGCATGAGGATTACCAGGAGATCAATGGCGAGCGCCATGACTTCTCCGACCTGATCGAAGCCGAGAAGGCCCTTGAAGCCTGGGAGGCTCCACATGCTTAAGCCGATGACACTCAGCCAGCTGACCACAGCACTGAGTGGTCAACAAGTCGGTGCCGACGCCACCTTCATCGGCGTCAGCATCGACAGCCGCAGCGTCAGCACCGGGCAACTGTTCGTCGCCTTGGCCGGCCCGCGTTTCGATGGCCATGACTACCTGGCTGACGTTAAAGCCAAGGGCGCGGTTGCTGCGCTGGTCGAGCGTGAAGTGGCCGGTGTCGACCTGCCGCAACTGCTGGTCAAGGATTGCCGGGCAGCACTGGGTCAGCTCGGTGCCCTGAACCGCGCTGCTTTCGACAAGCCCGTAGTGGCCATTACCGGTTCCAGTGGCAAGACCACGGTGAAGGAAATGCTTGCCAGCATCTTGCGCACCCGTGGCTTGGTGCACGCCACCCGCGGCAACCTGAACAACGACCTCGGCGCGCCGCTGACCTTGCTGGAGATCGCCCCGGAGCACAGCGCCGCCGTGATCGAGCTGGGCGCTTCGCGCATTGGCGAAATCCGCTACACCGTCGGCCTGACCCAACCTCAGGTGGTCATCATCAATAACGCCGGTACTGCCCATGTTGGCGAATTCGGTGGCCCGGAGAAAATCGTCGAAGCCAAGGGCGAGATTCTCGAAGGCCTGGGCGAGGGCGGGGTCGCCATTCTCAACCTGGCCGACAAGGCGTTCGATATCTGGCGCAAGCGTGCCGGCAACCACCGTATCTTCACCTTTGCACTGGATAACCCGCAGGCTGATTTCCATGCCAGCGACATCGGTCGCGACGCCCGGGGCTGCCCGTCGTTCACCCTGCACGGGCCTGATGGCAGCGTGCCGGTGCAGTTGAACCTGCTGGGTACCCACAACGTCAGCAACGCCCTGGCCGCCGCCGCCGCCGCCCATGCCGTTGGTCTGAGCCTGAGCGGCATTGCTGCCGGCCTTGCTGCCGTGCAGCCGGTCAAGGGCCGCACCGTGGCGCAGGTCGCGCCAAATGGCGTGCGGGTGATCGACGATAGTTACAACGCAAATCCCACCTCCATGTGCGCAGCCATTGATATACTCGCCGGCTTTTCCGGACGCACCGTCCTGGTGCTTGGGGATATCGGCGAATTGGGGCAATGGGCGCAAGAAGGCCACCGTCAGGTGGGTGACTACGCGCGTGGCAAGGTCGACGCCCTGTACGCAGTGGGTTCCAACATGACACATGCGGTCAAGGCGTTCGGCGCCAATGGCCGTCATTTCGCTACTCAAGCTGAGCTGATCGACGCGGTTAGCGCCGAAAATGCCAGCGACACCACTATCTTGATCAAGGGCTCGCGCAGCGCTGCGATGGAAAACGTCGTGGCGGCATTGTGCGGTGCCAGCGGGGAGAAACATTAATGCTGCTGCTGTTGGCCGAGTATCTGCAACAGTTCCACAAAGGCTTCGCGGTCTTCCAGTACCTGTCCCTGCGCGGGATTCTTGGTGTACTGACCGCGTTGTCCCTGGCGCTGTGGCTGGGGCCGTGGATGATCCGTACCCTGCAAATCCGCCAGATCGGCCAGGCCGTGCGTAACGACGGCCCGCAATCGCACCTGTCCAAGTCCGGCACCCCGACCATGGGTGGCGCACTGATCCTGTCGGCCATCGCCATCAGCACACTGCTGTGGGCTGATCTGTCCAACCGCTATGTGTGGGTGGTGCTGATCGTTACCCTGGCATTCGGCGCGATCGGCTGGGTTGACGACTACCGCAAGGTGATCGAAAAGAACTCCCGTGGGCTGCCAAGCCGCTGGAAGTACTTCTGGCAGTCGGTGTTCGGCCTGGCTGCCGCCGTGTTCCTGTACAAGACCGCGCCGACCAGCGTCGAGACCACATTGATCCTGCCGTTCATCAAGGATGTCACCATCCCGCTGGGCGTCGGCTTCGTCGTATTGACCTACTTCGTCATCGTCGGCTCCAGCAACGCGGTCAACCTCACCGATGGCCTCGACGGCCTGGCAATCATGCCGACGGTGATGGTCGGCGGCGCCCTGGGCATCTTCTGCTACCTGTCGGGTAACGTGAAGTTCGCCGAGTACCTGCTGATCCCTTACGTACCGGGCTCGGGCGAGCTGATCGTGTTCTGCGGCGCGCTGATCGGTGCCGGCCTGGGCTTCCTGTGGTTCAACACCTATCCGGCACAAGTCTTCATGGGTGACGTCGGCGCGCTGGCGCTGGGCGCCGCGCTGGGCACCATCGCCGTGATCGTCCGCCAGGAAATCGTGCTGTTCATCATGGGCGGCATCTTCGTGGTGGAAACCCTGTCGGTGGTGATCCAGGTCGCCTCCTTCAAGCTGACCGGCAAGCGCGTGTTCCGCATGGCGCCGATCCACCACCACTTTGAACTCAAGGGCTGGCCAGAGCCACGGGTGATCGTCCGCTTCTGGATCATCACCGTGATCCTGGTGCTGATCGGCCTTGCCACCCTGAAACTGAGGTAGATGAGCGTGTCTTTGATCGCTTCCGACCAATTCCGCATCGTTGTCGGCCTCGGCAAGAGCGGCATGTCCCTGGTTCGCTTCCTGGCGAACCGGGGCATTGCCTTTGCGGTCGCCGACACCCGCGAGCAACCGCCGGAACTGGACACCCTGCGCCGTGATTACCCGCAGGTGGAAGTGCGCTGTGGCGAGCTGGACGTGGACTTCCTGTGCCGCGCCAACGAGCTGTACGTGAGCCCTGGCCTGGCCCTGGCCACCCCGGCCCTGCAGCAGGCAGCCGCGCGTGGCGTGAAGCTGTCCGGTGACATCGAGCTGTTCGCCCGGCACGCCAAGGCGCCGATCGTTGCAATAAGCGGTTCCAACGCCAAGAGCACCGTTACCACCCTGGTCGGCGAAATGGCCGCCAAGGCCGGCAAGCGCGTGGCGGTGGGCGGCAACCTCGGTACCCCGGCGCTGGACTTGCTGGCTGATGACCTCGAGCTATACGTGCTGGAGCTGTCCAGTTTCCAACTGGAAACCACTGACCAGCTCAACGCAGAAGTGGCCACTGTGCTGAACATCAGCGAAGACCACATGGACCGCTACAGCGGCCTGCCGGCCTACCACCTGGCCAAGCACCGGATTTTCCGCGGTGCCCGCCAGGTGGTGGTCAACCGCCAGGACGCCCTTAGCCGGCCACTGCCGGTGGAAGGCCGCCCATGCTGGACCTTCGGCCTCAACCAACCCGACTTCAAGGCCTTTGGCCTGCGTGAAGTGGAGGGTGAAAAGTACTTGGCGTTCGAGTTTCAGGCGCTGATGCCGGCGCGCGAGCTGAAGGTGCGTGGTGCCCACAACCAGTCCAACGCCCTGGCGGCACTGGCCCTGGGGCATGCTGCTGGCCTGCCGTTCGAGCCCATGCTCGAAGCCCTGCGTGAGTTCGGTGGCCTGGCCCACCGGTGCCAGTGGGTGCGCGAGCGTAATGGCGTGAACTGGTACGACGACTCCAAGGCCACCAACGTCGGTGCTGCCCTGGCCGCCATCGAAGGCCTGGGTGCCGATATCGAAGGCAAGTTGGTGCTGATCGCCGGTGGCGACGGCAAAGGTGCTGAATTCACTGCGTTGCGCGAGCCCGTCAAGCGCTTCTGCCGCGCCGTGGTATTGCTTGGCCGTGATGCCGAGCGCCTGGCCGAAGCGTTGGGTGATGACGTGCCGCTGGTACGGGTCAAGACCCTCGAGGACGCCGTGCAGCAGTGTGCCGAACTGGCCCAGGCCGGCGATGCGGTGCTGCTGTCGCCGGCGTGCGCCAGCCTCGACATGTTCAAGAACTTTGAAGAGCGCGGGCGCCTGTTTGCCCAGGCAGCGGGAGGTCTTGCATGATCTTCGGCATCTTCAAGCCCTACCCGTCGCCGCTGATCAGCGGTCGTGGCATCGACCTGGACTTCCCGATGCTCGCCGGCTGCCTGGCCTTGCTTGGCCTGGGCCTGGTGATGATCACCTCGGCGTCCTCGGAAGTGGCCGCGGTGCAGTCGGGCAACCCGCTTTACCATATGTTCCGCCACCTGGTTTACGTGTTCCTTGGCCTGGTTGCCTGCGGCGCGACCATGCTGGTGCCGATCGCCACCTGGCAGCGCATGGGCTTCATGATGCTGCTGGGCGCCTTCGGCCTGCTGGTACTGGTGCTGGTGCCGGGTATCGGCCGCGAAGTGAACGGTTCCATGCGCTGGATCGGCTTCAGCTTCTTCAACGTCCAGCCTTCGGAAATCGCCAAGGTGTTCGTGGTCGTCTACCTGGCGGGTTACCTGGTGCGCCGGCAGACCGAGGTACGCGAAACCTGGATGGGCTTCTTCAAGCCGTTCATCGTGCTGCTGCCCATGGCCGCCCTGCTGCTGATGGAGCCGGACTTCGGTGCCACCGTGGTGATGATGGGCGCGGCGGCGGCCATGCTGTTCCTCGGCGGGGTGGGGCTGTTCCGCTTCAGCCTCATGGTGGTGTTGGCGGTGCTGGCGGTGTTTGTGCTGGTACAGGCGCAGCCCTACCGGATGGCGCGGCTTATCACCTTCACCGACCCGTGGTCCGACCAGTTTGGCTCGGGTTACCAGCTGACCCAGGCACTGATCGCTTTCGGCCGTGGCGAGTGGCTGGGTGTTGGCCTGGGCAACAGCGTGCAGAAGCAGTTCTACCTGCCCGAAGCGCACACCGACTTCGTGTTCTCGGTACTGGCCGAAGAGTTGGGCGTGGTCGGTTCGCTGCTGACCATTGCACTGTTCGTGTTCGTGACCGTGCGTGCCCTGTACATCGGCCTGTGGGCCGAAAAAGCCAAGCAGTTCTTTGCCGCCTATGTGGCCTTCGGCCTGGCGTTTCTGTGGATCGGCCAGTTCCTGATCAACATCGGGGTGAACGTCGGCCTGCTGCCAACCAAGGGCCTGACCCTGCCGTTCCTCAGTTACGGGGGCAGTTCGCTGGTGATCTGTTGCGCCTGCGTAGGCCTGTTGCTGCGTATCGAGTGGGAGAGCCGCACGCACCTGGGCAGCGAGGAACACGAGTTCAGCGAAAGCGATTTTGCCGAGGAGACCAGTCATGGCCGCTGACGGCAAGAACATACTGATCATGGCGGGCGGCACCGGGGGCCATGTATTCCCGGCCCTGGCCTGCGCCCGTGAGTTCCAGGCGCGTGGGTTTACCGTGCACTGGCTGGGTACCCCGCGTGGCATCGAGAACGAGCTGGTGCCACAGGCTGGCCTGCCACTGCACCTGATCCAGGTCAGCGGCCTGCGCGGCAAAAGCAAACTGTCGTTGCTCAAGGCGCCATTCACCCTTATCAAGGCCGTGCTGCAGGCGCGACGCATCATTCGCCAGCTCAAGCCGGTCTGCGTGCTGGGCTTTGGAGGCTACGTGACCGGCCCCGGCGGTGTGGCCGCGCGGCTGTGCGGCGTGCCGTTGGTGATCCACGAGCAGAACGCCCGTGCCGGTACCGCCAATCGGTTGCTGGTGCCACTCTCGGCGCGGGTCTGCGAAGCTTTCCCGAACACCTTCGAGGCCAGCGACAAGCGTCGCACCACCGGCAACCCGGTGCGCCCGGAGCTGTTCATGGATGCACAACGCGCGCCCCTGGCCCAGCGCCGTGCGCGCCTGCTGGTGCTCGGTGGCAGCCTGGGTGCGGAACCATTGAACAAATTGTTGCCTAAGGCCCTGTCCGAAGTCCCTGCCGCGCTGCGGCCAGAGGTGTTCCACCAGGCCGGTAAGCAACACGCGCCAATCACCGCCGAGCGTTATCACGAGGCGGGCGTCGAGGCTCAGGTAGAGCCCTTCATCAAGGACATGGCCCAAGCCTATGGCTGGGCCGACATGGTGGTGTGCCGGGCCGGTGCCCTGACCGTCAGCGAACTGGCGGCAGCAGGCCTGCCTTCGATGCTGGTGCCTTTGCCACACGCCATCGACGACCACCAGACCCACAACGCCCAATATCTGGCCCGCGAAGGCGCTGCCTTCCTGATGCCACAAGCGACAACTGGCGCAGCGCAGCTCGCTGAACGCCTGAACGAGGTGCTGATGCAACCCGAGAAACTCAACGTCATGGCAGGCACCGCACGGCGCCTGGCCAAACCTGCTGCAACCAGCACCGTAGTCGATATCTGCCTGGAGGTGGCCCATGGTTGAAAGCCAGAAAGCCATGCCCCATCCGAAGATGGGCCGTATCCGCCGTATTCACTTCGTCGGTATCGGCGGCGTTGGCATGTGCGGCATTGCCGAAGTGTTGCTGAACCTGGGCTATGAAGTGTCCGGTTCGGACCTGAAAGCTTCGCCGGTGACCGAGCGCCTGGAATCGTTCGGCGCCGAGATCTTCGTCGGCCACCGCGCCGAGAACGCCGCTACCGCTGACGTGCTCGTGGTGTCCAGTGCCATCAACCCGGCCAACCCGGAAGTGGCTACCGCCCTCGAGCGACGCATTCCGGTAGTGCCGCGTGCCGAAATGCTCGCCGAACTGATGCGCTACCGTCATGGTGTGGCCGTTGCCGGCACCCACGGCAAGACCACCACCACCAGCCTGCTGGCGTCGGTGTTCGCTGCCGGTGGCCTGGACCCGACCTTCGTCATCGGTGGCCGCCTGACCGCTGCCGGTACCAATGCCCAGCTGGGCACCAGCCGCTACCTGATCGCCGAAGCAGACGAAAGCGATGCGAGCTTCCTGCACCTGCAGCCGATGGTGGCCGTGGTCACCAACATCGACGCCGACCACATGGCGACCTACGAAGGTGACTTCAACAAGCTGAAGAAAACCTTCGTCGAGTTCCTGCACAACCTGCCGTTCTACGGCTTGGCGGTGATGTGCCTGGACGACCCGGTGGTGCGCGAGATCCTGCCACAGGTGAAACGCCCGACGGTGACCTATGGCTTCAGCGAAGAGGCCGACATCCGCGCCATCAACGTGCGCCAGCAGGGCATGCAGACCCACTTCACCGTGCTGCGCCGTGACTGCGAGCCGCTGGAAGTGTCGGTGAACATGCCTGGCAACCACAACGTGCTCAACGCACTGGCCACCATCGCCATCGCCACCGACGAAGGCATCAGCGACGAAGCCATCGTCCAGGGCCTGTCCGGCTTCCAGGGTGTCGGCCGCCGGTTCCAGGTGTACGGCGAACTGCCGGTGGAAGGCGGCAGCGTGATGCTGGTCGACGACTACGGCCACCACCCGACCGAAGTGGCTGCGGTGATCAAGGCCGTGCGCGGTGGCTGGCCAAGCCGCCGCCTGGTGATCGTCTACCAGCCGCACCGCTACAGCCGCACCCGCGACCTGTACGACGATTTCGTCCAGGTGCTGGGCGATGCCAACGTGCTGCTGCTGATGGAGGTCTACCCGGCGGGCGAAGAGCCGATCCCGGGTGCCGACAGCCGTCAGCTGTGCCACAGCATCCGCCAGCGCGGCAAGCTGGACCCGATCTACATCGAGCGCGGCGCCGAGCTGGCACCGCTGGTCAAGCCACTTCTGCGCGCTGGCGACATCCTGATCTGCCAGGGTGCCGGTGATGTCGGCGGCCTGGCCCCGCAATTGATGAAAAGCCCGCTGTTCGCTGGCGCCAAGCAGGAGAAGTCGAAATGACCAGCGCCTACGAAAAACTGCACTCGACCCTGGACGTCAAGGCGTTCGGCCGCGTCGCCGTGCTGTACGGTGGCAAAAGCGCCGAGCGTGAAGTGTCGCTGAAGTCCGGTGCGGCGGTGATCGACGCGCTGACCACTGCCGGTGTCGACGTGGTCGCTATCGACGTCGGTGACGACCTGCTCACGCGCCTGCAAAGCGAAAAGATCGACCGCGCCTTCATCATCCTGCACGGCCGTGGCGGTGAAGACGGCAGCATGCAAGGCCTGCTGGAGTGCCTGGGCATCCCTTACACCGGCAGTGGCATCCTTGCCTCGGCGCTGGCCATGGACAAGCTGCGCACCAAGCAGGTGTGGCAGAGCCTGGGCATTCCGACCCCGCGTCACGCGGTGTTGGCGAGCGAAAACGATTGTTTGTTGGCCAGTACGGAACTGGGCTTCCCGCTTATCGTCAAACCCGCCCATGAAGGCTCTAGCATCGGCATGGCCAAGGTGAACAGCGCCCAGGAACTGGTCGCCGCCTGGCAGGACGCCGCCAAATACGATTCCCAGGTACTGGTGGAACAGTGGATCCACGGCCCGGAGTTCACCATCGCGGTCTTGCGCGGCCAGGTGCTGCCGCCGATCGCCCTGGGTACGCCGCACGTGTTCTACGACTACGACGCCAAGTACATCGCCAACGATACCCAGTACCGCATCCCGTGCGGCCTGGATAGCGTCAAGGAACAGGAACTGATCGACCTGACCGCTCGCGCCTGTGATGCCATCGGCATCGAAGGCTGGGGGCGTCTGGACGTGATGCAGGACGAGCAGGGCCGGTTCTGGCTGCTCGAAGTCAACACCGCACCGGGCATGACTGATCATAGCCTGGTGCCAATGGCGGCCCGCGCGGCTGGCCTGGACTTCCAGCAACTGGTGCTGGCAATCCTGGCTGAAAGCGTGACGACGCGAGGTTAACAACCATGCAAGGCGCGATGATACGTCAGCAGCAACCCGTTACCGGCCGTAGCAAGCCGGTGCCGCGTGGTGCCAGCCGGCTGGTGGCCGATGAGCCCGTATCGGCGCGCCTGCCGCGGCCAAGCCTGGGAGGCCTCAAGCGCCTGCTGTGGCCGGTGCTGCTGGTGGCGGCCGGCTTTGGTGCCTACGAAGGCGCCATTCGCCTTATGCCGTATGCCGACCGGCCGATCACCAAGATCGACGTGCAAGGCGACCTCAGCTACATCAGCCAGCAGTCGGTGCAGCAGCGCATCGCGCCCTACGTGGCGGCGAGCTTCTTCAGCGTCGACCTGCCAGCGATGCGTGCCGAGCTCGAACAGATGCCCTGGATCGCCCACGCCGAAGTACGCCGGGTGTGGCCTGACGAGGTGGTGATCCGCCTGGAAGAACAGCTGCCGGTGGCGCGCTGGGGTGACGAAGCCTTGCTCAACAACCAAGGCCAGGCCTTCACCCCGCGCGAACTGGCCAACTACGAGCACCTGCCGCAGTTGGCCGGGCCCCAGCGTGCTCAGCAACAAGTCATGCAGCAGTATCAGGTATTGAGCCAGATGCTGCGCCCCATGGGCTTTTCCATTGCTCGCCTGGAGCTGCGCGAGCGAGGCAGCTGGTTCCTGACCACTGGTGCAAGCAGCGCCGGGCCAGGCATCGAGCTGCTGTTGGGGCGCGACCATCTGGTGGAGAAGATGCGCCGTTTCATTGCCATTTACGACAAGACACTCAAAGACCAGATCACCACTATCGCCCGCATTGATCTGCGTTATTCCAACGGACTTGCCGTTGGTTGGCGGGAACCGATTGCACCGACGACGGCCCAACCCGCCGTTGCGAAGAATTAGAGAGAGGCAGGACCATGGCAAACGCGCATAGCGGCAAAATGATCGTCGGGCTGGACATTGGCACCTCCAAGGTGGTGGCGCTGGTGGGCGAAGTGGGCGAAGACGGTACCCTGGAAATCGTCGGGATCGGCACCCATCCGTCCCGCGGCCTGAAGAAAGGCGTGGTGGTGAACATCGAGTCCACCGTGCAGTCGATCCAGCGCGCCGTGGAAGAAGCGCAGCTGATGGCCGGCTGCCGTATCCACTCGGCCTTCGTCGGGGTAGCCGGCAACCACATCCGCAGCCTGAACTCCCACGGCATCGTCGCCATCCGCGACCGCGAGGTCAGCCTGGCCGACCTGGAACGTGTACTCGACGCCGCCCAGGCCGTGGCGATTCCGGCCGACCAGCGCGTGCTGCACACCCTGCCGCAGGACTACGTGATCGACAACCAGGAAGGCGTGCGCGAGCCGCTGGGCATGTCCGGGGTGCGCCTGGAAGCCAAGGTCCACGTGGTCACCTGTGCAGTCAATGCGGCGCAGAACATCGAGAAATGCGTACGCCGCTGCGGCCTGGAAATCGACGACATCATCCTTGAGCAGCTGGCCTCGGCCTACTCGGTGCTGACCGACGATGAAAAAGAACTGGGCGTGTGCCTGGTGGACATCGGTGGCGGCACCACCGACATCGCCATCTTCACCGAGGGCGCCATCCGTCATACCGCGGTCATCCCGATTGCCGGCGACCAGGTCACCAACGATATCGCCATGGCCCTGCGTACCCCTACCCAGTACGCCGAAGAAATCAAGATCCGCTACGCCTGCGCCCTGGCCAAACTGGCTGGCGCCGGCGAGACCATCAAGGTGCCGAGCGTGGGCGACCGCCCACCGCGCGAGCTGTCGCGCCAGGCCCTGGCCGAGGTTGTGGAGCCACGTTACGACGAGCTCTTCACCCTGATCCAGGCCGAGCTGCGCCGCAGCGGCTACGAGGACCTGGTGCCAGCCGGCATCGTCCTCACCGGCGGCACCGCGAAGATGGAAGGTGCCGTGGAACTGGCCGAGGAAATCTTCCACATGCCGGTACGCCTGGGCGTACCGCACAGCGTTCGGGGGCTGAGCGACGTGGTTCGCAACCCGATCTATTCCACCGGTGTGGGCTTGCTCACTTACGGTCTGCTGAAGCAGTCCGAGGACCTGATCCTGACCGGTAACACCAACAGCAGCAACAACAGCTATGGCGATGAACCGAAGGCCCCAGTGCTTGAGCGCTTCAAGAAGTGGGTCCAGGGCAACTTCTAAGTTTCAAAGCAGTAGTGGTAGGCGCAACAACTAGAGAACTGTAAGGAGAGGGAAAATGTTCGAGCTCGTAGACAACGTCCCGCAAAGTCCGGTCATCAAGGTGATCGGCGTTGGTGGTGGTGGCGGCAACGCCGTCAACCACATGGTCAAGAGCAGCATCGAAGGTGTGGAATTCATCTGCGCCAACACCGATGCCCAGGCGCTGAAAAGCATTGGCGCGCGCACCATCCTGCAATTGGGCACTGGCGTGACCAAGGGCCTGGGTGCCGGTGCCAATCCGGAAGTCGGCCGTCAGGCCGCGCTGGAAGACCGTGAGCGCATCGCCGAGGTGCTGCAGGGCACCAACATGGTGTTCATCACCACTGGGATGGGTGGCGGTACCGGTACCGGTGCAGCGCCGATCATTGCCGAAGTGGCCAAGGAAATGGGCATTCTCACCGTAGCCGTGGTGACCCGTCCGTTCCCGTTCGAAGGCCGCAAACGTATGCAGATCGCCGATGAAGGCATCCGCATGCTGGCTGAAAGCGTCGACTCGTTGATCACCATTCCCAACGAGAAACTGCTGACCATCCTGGGCAAGGATGCCAGCCTGCTGTCCGCCTTCGCCAAGGCCGACGATGTACTGGCCGGTGCCGTTCGCGGTATCTCCGACATCATCAAACGCCCTGGCATGATCAACGTCGACTTCGCCGACGTGCGTACCGTGATGGGTGAAATGGGCATGGCGATGATGGGTACTGGCTGTGCCAGCGGCCCGAACCGGGCGCGTGAAGCCACCGAGGCGGCGATCCGCAACCCGCTGCTGGAAGACGTCAACCTGCAGGGCGCCCGTGGCATCCTGGTGAATATCACCGCAGGCCCGGACCTGTCGCTGGGTGAGTACTCCGATGTGGGTAGCATCATCGAAGCCTTCGCCTCTGACCACGCCATGGTCAAGGTCGGCACCGTGATCGACCCGGACATGCGCGACGAACTGCACGTGACCGTTGTGGCCACTGGCCTGGGCGCGCGCATCGAGAAGCCGGTCAAAGTGGTCGACAACACCCTGCAGACCGCGCAGCAGGTGTACGAAGCTTCCAACCCTGCACCGGTTCGCCAGGAGCAGCCAGCGATCAATTACCGTGACCTCGAGCGCCCGACTGTCATGCGCAACCAGGCCCATGCAGGTGCTGCTGCAGCCGCTAAACTGAACCCTCAGGATGACCTGGACTACCTCGATATCCCGGCTTTCCTGCGTCGTCAGGCTGATTAATGGAATTTATCAGGGGTATAAAGGTGATTGGTATTCATCAAAGGTTGGGTCTGTTATCATCCCCAGCCTTTGTTGATACCTGTTCGCAATTTGCGCTGAAGCGGCCAATGCCATGATTAAACAACGCACCCTGAAGAATACCATCCGTGCCACAGGTATCGGTCTGCACTCTGGGGAGAAGGTTTACCTGACCCTCAAGCCTGCACCTGTGGACACCGGCATCGTCTTCCGCCGCGCCGATCTCGACCCTGTGGTCGAAATCCCTGCGCGTGCGGCCAACGTCGGCGAGACAACCATGTCGACGACGCTGGTCAACGGTGACGTCAAGGTCGATACGGTCGAGCACCTGCTCTCCGCCATGGCGGGCCTGGGCATCGATAACGCCTACGTCGAGCTCTCCGCCTCGGAAGTGCCGATCATGGATGGCAGCGCCGGACCCTTTGTATTCCTGATTCAGTCTGCCGGCCTGGAAGAGCAGGACGCAGCCAAGAAGTTCATCCGCATCCTGCGTGAGGTAACCGTGGAAGAGGGCGACAAGCGCGCCACGTTCCTGCCTTTCGAAGGGTTCAAGGTGAGCTTCGAGATCGACTTCGATCACCCGGTCCTCAAGGGCCAGACCCAGAGTGCGGTCGTCGACTTCTCCAGCACCTCGTTTGTGAAGGAAGTCAGCCGCGCGCGTACCTTCGGTTTCATGCGTGACATCGAGTACCTGCGCAAGCACAACCTTGCGCTGGGCGGCAGTGTCGAGAACGCCATCGTGGTCGACGAGACCGGTGTGCTTAACGCAGACGGCCTTCGTTCCGATGACGAATTCGTCAAGCACAAGATCCTCGACGCCATTGGCGACCTCTATCTGCTGGGCAACAGCCTGATCGGCGAGTTCAAGGGCTACAAGTCCGGCCACGCGCTGAACAACCAGCTGCTGCGCAAGCTGATTGCTGAAACCGATGCCTGGGAAGTGGTCACTTTCGAAGATGCCAGCACGGCACCGATCTCGTACATGCGCCCTGTTGCGGCCGTGTAAGTTCGAACACTCTCTCTAGTGTTGTATCAAGGCCACCTTCGGGTGGCCTTTTTTATGGCTTGTTCCTGGCGTGGGCGGCCAACCGTTCCAGCGCTGCGCGCAGCTTGGGGTCGGTGATGCCCTCGGCGGTGTCGCGCAGGCTTTCGGCGGCGCTGATCGACAGCTCTGCAGCATGCCCACCTCGCTTGGCTGGCACTAGCGGTGGCTGCACCTTGTACAGGATGCGCCTGAGGTTGCCGAATGCTTCCATGGCTTGTAATGCTGCCAGCAGGCGCTTCTGCTGGTAGCGCAGGCGGGTTGCCCAATGGCCGTCGGTAACCACCAGCAACAAAGTGCCATCGCGCCACGACGCCACATGGCAGTGCTCCCGGGCAGCCGGTTGCAGCTGGCTTTCCAGCAGGCGCTGCAGGTGCTCCAGGCGTTCGGCCTGGTTCAGCAGCAGGCGCAGGGGGCGCACCTGGCGCAGCAAAGCGGAGGGCTGCTGGGCAGGGGAGGGTTTATAGGCCATTGGATACGCATGAGGTTACAAGAGCAGCAGTTTAACACCTCTATAGCCTGTGCCGGCCTCTTCGCGGGTAAACCCGCTCCCACAGGATCACCACAGGTCCGGATCCTGTGAAATACCTGTGGGAGCGGGTTTACCCGCGAAGAGGCCGGCACAGGCAATAGAAGATAAGACTAGTTCTCGATAGCTTTCATGTTGCCAAGGCTTGAACTCAGGGAAAATGCCCCTATCTAAGACAGGCCCCTGCCAAAACGCTGTAATAGCATCGTGGAAATCCACCACTTTCCTCACCATCGTTTCCGGGTAGAATGCTCGTTCGCATGCGGCCTCAGGGCTGCACGGGCGACTCATGGGGCCGCCCTCCATCCCTACGTGTGGAAGATCCTGCCGATATGTTTGCGCCTTTGTTAAAAAAACTTTTTGGAAGCAAGAACGAGCGTGAAGTGAAACGCATGCTCAAGACGGTGAGTATCGTCAATGCCTTCGAAGAGAAGATGGTGGCCCTCTCCGACGAGCAACTGCGGGGCAAGACCGCAGAGTTCAAGGAGCGCTTGGCCAAAGGCGAGACACTGGACCAATTGCTGCCTGAAGCCTTCGCCGTGGCCCGAGAGGCCGGCAAGCGCGTAATGGGCATGCGCCACTTCGATGTGCAGCTGATCGGTGGCATGACCCTGCACGAGGGTATGATCGCAGAAATGCGTACTGGTGAAGGCAAGACCTTGGTCGGTACCTTGGCCGTGTACCTCAACGCACTGTCCGGCAAGGGCGTGCACGTGGTCACCGTCAACGACTACCTGGCCCGCCGTGACGCCAACTGGATGCGCCCGCTGTACGAATTCCTCGGCCTGTCGGTCGGTATCGTTTCGGCCTTCCAGCCGCCGGAAGAAAAGCGCGCCGCCTATGCGTCCGACATTACCTACGGCACCAACAACGAATTCGGTTTCGACTACCTGCGCGACAACATGGCGTTCAGCCAGGAAGAGAAGTTCCAGCGTGAACTCAACTTCTCGGTAATCGACGAAGTCGACTCCATCCTCATCGATGAGGCGCGTACCCCGCTCATCATTTCCGGCCAGGCTGAAGACAGCTCCAAGCTGTACATCGAGATCAACCGCCTGATCCCGCGCCTGACCCAGCACATCGAAGAAGTCGAGGGCCAGGTCACCCAGGAAGGCCACTTCACCATCGACGAGAAGAGCCGCCAGGTCGAGCTCAACGAAGCCGGTCACCAGTTCATCGAAGAGATGCTCACCCAGGCCGGCCTGCTGGCCGAGGGCGAGAGCCTGTATTCCTCGCACAACCTGGGCCTGCTGACCCACGTTTACGCTGGCCTGCGCGCGCACAAGCTGTTCCACCGCAACGTCGAGTACATCGTCCAGGACGGCCAGGTCCTGCTGATTGACGAGCACACCGGCCGTACCATGCCGGGCCGTCGCCTGTCCGAGGGCCTGCACCAGGCCATCGAGGCGAAAGAGAACCTGAATATCCAGGCCGAGAGCCAGACGCTGGCTTCGACCACCTTCCAGAACTACTTCCGCCTGTACACCAAGCTGTCCGGCATGACCGGTACCGCCGACACCGAAGCGTTCGAGTTCCAGTCCATCTACGGCCTCAACGTGATGGTGATCCCGCCGAACAAGCCGCTGGCACGTAAAGACTTCAACGACCTGGTGTACCTGACTGCCGACGAGAAGTACGCCGCGATCATCGCCGACATCAAGGAAAGCATGACCCACGGCCGCCCGGTGCTGGTGGGTACTGCCACCATCGAAACCTCCGAGCACATGTCGAACCTGCTGCTCAAGGAAGGCATCGAGCACAAGGTACTGAACGCCAAGTACCACGAGAAGGAAGCCGAGATCATCGCGCAGGCCGGTGCGCCAGGCGCACTGACCATCGCCACCAACATGGCCGGTCGTGGTACCGACATCCTGTTGGGCGGTAACTGGGAGGCCGAAGTGGCCACCCTGGAAAACCCGACACCCGAGCAGATCGCCCAGATCAAGTCGGACTGGCAGAAACGTCACCAGCAAGTGATCGAGTCGGGCGGCTTGCACGTGATCGCTTCCGAGCGCCACGAATCGCGCCGTATCGACAACCAGCTGCGTGGCCGTTCGGGCCGTCAGGGCGACCCGGGCTCCAGCCGCTTCTACCTGTCGCTGGAAGACAGCCTGATGCGCATCTTCGCCTCTGACCGGGTGAAGAACTTCATGAAGGCACTGGGCATGCAGTCGGGCGAGGCCATCGAACACCGCATGGTCACCAACGCCATCGAGAAGGCTCAGCGCAAGGTAGAAGGGCGCAACTTCGATATCCGCAAGCAATTGCTCGAATACGACGACGTGGCGAACGAACAGCGCAAGGTGATCTACCACATGCGCAACAGCCTGCTGGCCGCCGAAAATATCGGCGACACCATCGTCGAATTCCGCAAGGAAGTACTGGACGCTACCATCAGCCAGCATATCCCGCCGCAGTCGCTGCCCGAGCAGTGGGACGTGGTCGGCCTGGAAGCTGCATTGGCCAGCGATTTCGCCATGAAACTGCCGATCCAGCAGTGGCTCGACGAGGACGATCACCTCTACGAAGAGACCCTGCGTGAGAAGCTGCTGAACGAGATCACCACCGCCTACACCGAGAAGGAAGACCAGGCCGGTATCGACGCCCTGCGTACCTTCGAGAAGCAGATTCTGCTGCGCGTGCTGGACGACCTGTGGAAAGACCACCTGTCGACCATGGACCACCTGCGTCACGGTATTCACCTGCGTGGCTATGCGCAGAAGAACCCGAAGCAGGAGTACAAGCGCGAGTCGTTCAGCCTGTTCCAGGAGCTTCTCGAGTCGATCAAGCGCGACACCATCCGCGTGCTGTCGCACGTTCAGGTTCGCCGCGAAGATCCGATCGAAGAAGAAGCCCGCCTGCGCCGCGAGGCCGAGGAACTGGCCAGCCGCATGCAGTTCCAGCATGCCCCTGCGCCGGGCCTGGAAAGCGAGCAGCTGAGCGAGGAGGGCGCCGAAGTGGCGGTCGCCGCAGCGCCAGTGCGCAACGACCAGAAGCTGGGCCGCAACGAACCGTGCTGGTGTGGTTCGGGCAAGAAGTTCAAGCATTGCCATGGGCAGATCGAGTGATCTGACCTGACATTTGTAAAAAGCCTGGGGCCGCTTTGCGGCCCTTTCGCGACACAAGGCCGCTGCTACAGGTACCGCGCTCGTCCATGGATGGGCGCGGTCCTTGTGGGAGCGGCCTTGTGTCGCGATGGGGCGCGAAGCGGCCCCTTTTCGAAATCAATCGTTTTTCTAGGAGCGCTCTAATGGCTGTTGGTCTTGGTCCTTTGCCCACCCTGCACCCGGTTCCGGGTTTTGAACTCGGCATCGCTTCTGCCGGCATCAAGCGCCCGGGGCGCAAGGATGTGGTGGTCATGCGCTGTGCCGAAGGCTCCAGCGTGGCTGGCGTGTTCACCCTCAACGCCTTCTGCGCAGCGCCGGTGATCCTGTCCAAGCAACGTGTACAGGGCACCGTGCGCTACCTGCTGACCAACACCGGTAACGCCAACGCCGGTACCGGCGCGCCAGGCCTGGCCGCCGCCGAACGTACCTGCGCCAAGCTGGCCGAGCTGGCTGGCGTGCCGGCCGAGTCGGTACTGCCGTTCTCTACCGGCGTGATCGGCGAGCCACTGCCGGTCGAGAAGATCGAAGGTGCACTGCAGGCCGCCCTCGACAACCTGTCGGAAAACCACTGGGCTGAAGCTGCCACCGGCATCATGACCACCGATACCCTGCCCAAGGGCGCCAGCCGTCAGTTCCAGCACGATGGCGTGACTGTTACCGTCACCGGCATCAGCAAGGGTGCAGGCATGATTCGCCCGAACATGGCCACCATGCTCGGCTACATCGCCACGGATGCCAAGGTTGCCCCGGCAGTGCTCAAGGACCTGATGCTGGACGGCGCCAACAAGTCGTTCAACCGCATCACCATCGACGGCGACACCTCGACCAACGACTGCTGCATGTTGATCGCAACTGGCAAGGCCAACCTGCCGGAAGTGAACGAAGCCAGCGGCGCGCTGTTCGAAGCGCTGAAAAAGGCTGTGTTCGAAGTGTGCATGGAAGTGGCCCAGGCCATCGTCCGTGACGGCGAAGGTGCCACCAAGTTCGTGACCGTGCAGGTCAACGGTGGTGGCAACCACCAGGAATGCCTGGACGTCGGCTATGCCGTGGCCCACTCGCCACTGATCAAGACCGCACTGTTCGCATCCGATCCGAACTGGGGTCGCATCCTGGCCGCCGTTGGCCGTGCTGGCGTGCCGGAACTGGATGTAAGCCTGATCGACGTGTACCTGGGCAGCGTATGCATCGCCAGTAAAGGCGGCCGTGACCCGAGCTACACCGAAGCTCAGGGCTCGGCAGTGATGGCCCAGGAAGAGATCACCATCCGCATCGAGCTGGGCCGTGGCCAGTGCAGCGAAACCATCTGGACCACCGACCTGTCCCACGAGTACGTGAAGATCAACGCCGAGTACCGTACCTGATCGAAAATGGGGCCGCGTTGCGGCCCAATCGCGACACAAGGCCGCTCCCACAAGGTCCTGCGAACACCGCCCCATGTGGGAGCGGCCTTGTGTCGCGATTGGGCTGCAAGGCAGCCCCAAAAGTCCAAACCAATGGAGCCGAACCATGAGCTATCACCTGATCATCGGCGACAAGCTGTATTCCTCCTGGTCGCTGCGTGGCGCCCTGGCCCTCGAGCTGGCTGGCGTGCCCTACGAAGAAACCCTGATCAAGCTGAACCAGCCTGATACCCGCCAGCGCATCCTCGCTTTTTCCTCCACCGGCAAGGTGCCGCTGCTCAAGAGCGAGCACGGTGTGATCGCCGATTCCCTGGCCATCGCCGAATACCTCAACGAACAGCACCCTGAGGCCCAGCTGTGGCCTGTCGACGTAGCCGCGCGTGCCCAGGCCCGTTCGGCTTGCGCGCAGATGCACAGTGGTTTCTTCGCCCTGCGCGGTGCCATGCCGTTCGACCTGTCGCGGGACCAGGCCCTGGACAATGTGCCGCTGGACGTGCAGGTCGACATCGACCGTATCGTCGCGCTGTGGTCCGAATGCCGCGTGGTGGCCAAGGACAGCGGCCCGTTCCTGTTCGGCAAGCCGAGCCTGGCCGATGCCTTCTTCGCCCCGGTGGCCGTGCGCCTGCGCACCTACCGCGCGGAAGTGCCGGCAGAGGCGGCAGCCTACATCGAAACCATTTATCAGTGGCCAGCCTTCCAGGCTTGGCAGCAGGCCGGCCTGGCGGAGCGTGAAGGGTGAAACGGATACATGTTGTAGCGGCGGTCATTCGCGGTACTGATGGCCGTATTCTGATTGCCCGCAGGGCGGATACCCAGCACCAGGGCGGCCTGTGGGAGTTTCCCGGTGGCAAGGTGGAAGAGGGTGAAGGCGTGGAAGCGGCGCTGGCCCGTGAGCTACGCGAGGAGCTGGGCATCGAGGTGACCCGCTCGCGTGCGCTGATCAAGGTCAGCCATGACTACCCGGACAAACAGGTGCTGCTGGACGTGCGCGAAGTCGAAGCGTTCACGGGCGAGCCTCATGGCGCAGAAGGGCAGCCGCTGGAGTGGGTGTCGCCACGGGATCTGGCGCAATACGAGTTCCCCGAGGCCAACAAGCCGATCGTGGCTGCCGCGCGTCTGCCGGACCAATATCTGATTACCCCGGATGGCCTGGAAGTGCCACAGATGCTCAAGGGCATCCAGAAGGCGGTGGCCAATGGTACTCGCCTGATCCAGTTGCGGGCGCCGGACATGTATGACCCCAAGTACCGTGATGTCGCGGTGGATGCCGTGGGGTTGTGTGGGGGCAAGGCGCAACTGATGCTCAAGGGGCCGCTGGAATGGCTGGGTGATTTCCCGTCGGCCGGTTGGCACCTGACGGCAGCGCAGTTGCGCAAGTACGCTGCCAAGGGCCGGCCGTTCCCCAAGGAGCGCTGGCTGGCGGCGTCCTGCCACAGCGCCGAGGAGCTGGCGCTTGCTGAACAGATGTGCGTGGACTTTGTCACCTTGTCGCCAGTGCAGGCGACCCAGACTCACCCAGAGGCGGTGCCGTTGGGATGGGATGAGGCGCAGCGGTTGATTGCCGGGTTCAACAAGCCGGTTTACCTGCTGGGTGGGGTAGGGCCTGATCAGCGCGAGCAAGCCTGGGAAGTGGGGGCACAGGGTGTTGCCGGGATCCGGGCGTTCTGGCCCGAGGCCTGAGTAAGGGGGCCGCTTTGCGGCCCATCGCCGGCAAGCCAGCTCCCACAGGTTTAGCGTTGCCTTCGGGTTGATGAATATCAGCCCTCTGGCTTTGGGGCAGGCTGCCACAACACCTCAGCCACCCCCTGGCGCCGCCCGATGATCCGCGCCGCCACGAACAATAGATCGGAAAGCCGGTTGATATACGCCAAGCCAACGCCTTCCAGTGGCTCCACGGCATTCAACTGCTGGCACCGCCGCTCCGCACTGCGCGCCAGGCTGCGGCACACATGCGCCTGCGCCACCAGCGCAGAACCACTGGGCAAGATGAAGTTCTTCAACGGCCCCAGCTCTTCGTTCCACACATCGATGGCCGCCTCCAGGCGCTCCACCTCTGCCAGGGTCAACGCCTGGTAGCTCGGCATCGCCAGCTCACCGCCCAGGTCGAACAAGCGGTGCTGACACGGCACCAGCACGGTGCTCACCTCGTCCAGGCCTTGCTCGTCCAGGCCCGCCAGCAGCAGGCCCAACTGGCTGTTCAGGCTGTCCACCTCGCCAATCGCCTCGATCCGTGGGTGGTCCTTGGGCACCCGGCGTCCGTCGCCCAGGCCGGTTTCGCCCTTGTCGCCGGTGCGTGTGTAGATCTTCGACAGGCGATAGCCCATGTCACTTCTCCGTGTTGGCCGGCGTCGCCGGCTGGCCGAGGGGCAGGCGCAGGGTAAAGCAGGTGCCCTGGCCGGGCGTGGACTGCACTTCCATCTGCCCCTTGTGGTTGTTGGTGATGATGAAATACGAAACCGACAGGCCCAGGCCAGTGCCCTGGCCGATTTCCTTGGTGGTGAAGAACGGCTCGAAGGTGCGTTTGCGCACGGCCTCGGGCATGCCGACGCCGTTGTCCTCAACCTGGATTTCCGCCCATGGCGGGTTTAGCCGGGTGCGCAGGGTAATGCGCCCGGGCTCGCTGGGCTGTGGCCGCACGTGGATGGCCTGCGCCGCGTTTTTCAGCAGGTTGAGCAGTACCTGTTCCAGTTCGTTGGCCGTGCAGGGCACGGGGCCTAGTGCAGGGTCGAACTGGCGCACGATGGCCTGGCCCTTGAAGTCGAAGCCGATGGTCAGGTCAAAGTCATTGCCGGCAATGTCCACCGCCTGGTCGATCAGTGCCGGCAGGTCGCACGGCGCCAGCTGGCGGTTGCTGCGGCGGCTGAAGCTGAGCATGTGGGTGACGATCTTCGCTGCCCTGGCGCCGGCCTGCTGAATGCCATCGAGCAGCTGTGGCACCTCGCGGCTTTCCAGGTAGCGGTTGACCGTGGCCAGGTCGATGTCCAGTTCTTCGGCCTGCTCCTGGTTGCGCGGCAACTCGGGCGAGAGGCGCCGGCGAATGTTCTGCACGTTGTGCAGGATGGCGCCCAGCGGGTTGTTGATCTCGTGGGCCATGCCTGCCGCCAGGCCACCGACCGAGAGCATCTTCTCGGATTGCACCATCATCTCTTCCAGCGACAGGCGCTGGGTAATGTCGTCGATGCGGATGACCACGCCGCGCCCACCGCCGCCGGTCAGCGGGTAGAAGGTCAGGGCGTAGTGACGCAGGTCATCGCCCTTGGCCCAGGTGACCCGCTCGATCTTCGCTACCCGGTGCTTTTCCACGGTTTCCTTCAACTGCGGCAAAAACGGCTTGAGCGGCTCGAAGGCGATGAACACCGGCTGGTTCAGCGCTTCGTCCAGTGGCGTACCGGAAAGCACCGTGGCTTCGTGGTTCCACTGGGTCACGTAAAGCTGTTCGTCGAGGGCGATCAGCGCCGAGGGCATCGAGTCGATGATGCTGTTGAGGTAGTTCTGGAAGCCTGTGAGTTTTTTCTCGATCTTGCTGCGCACCTGCACTTCCAGCTCAAGCTTGCGGTTAGTATGGCGGGTTTCCTCGGCCAGGCCCTGGGCCTGGTCGTAGGCGCTCTGGAATTCGTCCCGCGCGCGTTTCAGCTGCTGCTCGCGGCCTTCGATGCGCGAGAGCATGGTGTTGAAGGCTTCGGCCAGGCTGCCGATTTCGTCGTCGTTGCCGCGCTTGGCGCGCAGGGCATAGCTCTCTTCGCGGGTAACCTGACGGCTGAGCTCCTCGAGCTGGTTGATTGGCTGGGTGATCAGGCGCTTTATCTGCCGGGCGACCACAATCCACAGCAGGATGCTGAACACCAGGATGCCCATGCTGGCGCTCAGGGTGCCGGTGTAGAACGCTGTGGGCAGCTCGCTGCTGGCCACCAGCAGCAGGTGCGCCGGCGGGTTGGCGTCGCGCGGTATGCGGATCAGCTGGGTGCTGCGAAACTCCATCAGGCGCCAGCCGTCGATGTTGCGAAAACGCTTGGGCAGGGCCAGCGGCTCGCCATGCTGCAACTGCGCCAGCATACGCCCATCGCCGCCGTAGACGGCGGCGGCGCGCAGCGGCGTGTAGCTGTCCAGTTCCTTGAGCAGGGCGCTGGCGGTTTCAGGGGTGTCACCGGCGCGGGCCGCAAGCTGCGGGTTGGCCACCAGCCGGCCGATGGTCTGCAGTGCCTGCGGCGCCATGCTTTCCTGGGTGATCCAGTAGGCGGCGCTGATGAAGGTGAAGTTGGCCACCAGCAGGATGGTCACCAGCAATACCAGCAGGGCTGCCAGCAGCTTCTGCCCGACCGGGAGGTTTTCCAGGCGTTGGCGCAAGGTCATGGGCTAGGCAATGTCCGTATCCGGTTGAAAGGGCCGCGTCAGTCGCAGGGCAAGCCACGCGTGCGCAAGTTATCGACCAGGCGCTGTTGCAAGCGTTCCAGCAGTGGCAATTGCAGGCCATGGCGCCCGGCCGCTCGGCAGGCATGGCCGAGCAGGTAGTGCACCTCGGTGCGTCGGCCCGCGCGCACGTCCTGGTACATGGAAGAGTAGTTGGCCGCGGTGGCAAGGATCACCCGCTGTACTTCTTCGCTTAGCTCATCTGCCGCTTCCGGCTGGCCGCAGCGCCGCAGCAACTGGACCAGTTCGGCGCACAGCGCATCGACTTCTCCCAGGTGCCCCAGCAGGCCGCCGTTCTGGCATTCGTGCAGCACGGTCAGCGGGTTGATGGCGCAGTTGAGGGCCAGCTTGCGCCATAGGCGGGTGAGGATGTCCACCGTCCATTCGGCAGGGATACCGGCTTCGTGCAGGTCATCGAACCAGGCGGGCATTGCAGGGTTGCGTGGGTCGCCCAGCCAGTTGAAACCGTGGCCGGCAAAGCGCACCTGCCACTCCCCCTCGCGAAAGGCACCTTCGGTGCTGGAAGCGAAGATGCAGCGTGCGTGGGGTACCAGGTCGGCCACTTCGTCCTGGCTACCCAGGCCGTTCTGCAGCAACAGCACTTCGGCACCCTCGGCCAGCCGCGGTGCCACACCGGCAATGGCCTGCGCCGCGTCGTAGGCCTTGCAGGCCACCAGCAGGCGATGGATAGGGCCCTGCGCCTGGGCGGTTTCGGCGGGGATGGCGTAGTGGCGGGCCTGGTCCTGTTCAACCAGGGTCAGGCCGCCGGACTGCTGATAGGCGTGCAGGCGTTGCCCGTCACGCAGGATCAGGCGCACGGCCTTGCCCGCGCGCGCCAGGCGGCAGGCCCACAGGCTACCGAGGCTGCCGGCGCCGAGAATATGCCAGGTGCTGCTCATATGCGTTTCGCAACCCGTTATAATGAGCCCGCATTTTAACCGTCTAACTCAGCGTGCTCCATCTTCAGACCGAGCGCGCTTTATTTTTTGGAGAACAACCATGCCTTCGTTCGACGTGGTATCGGAACTGGACAAGCACGAAGTGCAGAACGCCGTTGATAACGCTATCAAGGAACTTGATCGCCGTTACGACCTGAAAGGCAAGGGCACCTTCGAGTTCAAGGAAAAAGATCAGACCGTTCTGCTGACCGCCGAGGAAGAGTTCCAGCTCGAAGCGATGCTGGAAATCCTGCGCCTTGCACTGGTCAAGCGCAAGATCGACGTGAAATGCCTGGAAACCCAGGACCCGTACCCATCCGGCAAGGAAAAGAAGCAGGAAGCCAAGTTCCGCGAAGGCATCGACAAGGACCTGGCGAAAAAGATCGTTGCCACCATCAAGGATGGCAAGCTGAAAGTACAGGCCGCCATCCAGGGCGAGCAGGTGCGTGTAACCGGCAAGAAGCGTGACGACTTGCAGGAAGCCATTGCCCTGCTGCGCACCAAGGAATTCGACATGCCGCTGCAGTTCAACAACTTCCGCGACTGATGCAGGTGCTGCCCGGAACCCCGATGGCGTAATGATGTCCATGGGGGCCGGGGCTGTGTAAATGCGCGCAGCCTGTTCTACCGTGTACTTGCCGCTCGGCATCAGGAGATGAATATGGATTTGAACGCTGAAGTCGATCAGCTCGTCCGCCAATCCCAGACCTGGATCCCGTTGATCATGGAGTACGGCAGCCGCGTGCTGCTGGCACTGCTGACCCTGGCGGTCGGCTGGTGGATCATCAACAAGGTCAGCGCCCGCCTCGGCAAGCTGGTTGGCCTGCGCAACGCCGACCTGGCGCTGCAGGGCTTCATCAGCACCCTGGCGAACATCGTGCTGAAGGTGCTGCTGATGGTCAGCGTGGCGTCGATGATCGGCATCGAGACCACCTCGTTCGTTGCCGCCATCGGTGCCGCTGGTCTGGCCATCGGCCTGGCCTTGCAGGGCAGCCTGGCGAACTTCGCCGGCGGTGTGCTGATTCTGATGTTCCGCCCTTTCCGTATCGGTGACTGGATCGAGGCGCAGGGCGTTGCCGGCACCGTCGACAGCATCCAGATCTTCCATACCGTGCTGCGTACCGGTGACAACAAGACTGTGATCATGCCTAACGGCAGCCTGTCCAACGGCATCATCACCAACACCAACCGCCAGCCGACGCGCAAGGTGGTGTTCGATGTGGGTGTGGACTACGAGGCCGACCTGCAAAAGGCCCGCAACGTGCTGCTGGAGCTGGCCAAGGACCCGCGTGTGCTGCCCGACCCGGCACCGCAGGCTGTAGTGGCAACGCTGGGCGACAGCTCGATCACCGTCTCGCTGCGCTTGTGGACCAAGACGTCCGATTACTGGGACGTGATGTTCATGCTCAACGAGCATGCGCGTGACCGGTTGAAGGCCGAAGGGATCGACATTCCGTTTCCGCAGCGGGTGATCCGTGTGGTGCAGGAGACTGCCGCGCAGTAATACCGCTTTGTCATCGACCGGGGCCGCTTCGCGCCCCTTCGCGGGCTTGCCCGCTCCCACAGAGATTCCGCAATCCGTGTGGAGCGGGCAAGCCCGCGAAGGGCCGCGCAGCGGCCCCAGTTTTTACACTTGTTCACAGCAATTGCTCGGCTTTTCTGGCATATACCCTGGCCCCACCTGCCACACCCGATATGCCATCATGAAACCACTGCTGTACATCACCCCCCTGCGCGCCTTGCTGTTCGGCCTGACCCTGGCCCTGTTCGAACTGCTGACCTACCTGGCCAGCGACGCCGTCATGCCGGCCATGCCGGTGGTGGTGGGCGACCTGAACGCCAGCCCCGAATACATCCCCCATGCCCTCAACCTGTATCTGTTGGGGGGCGTGGTACTGCAATGGTTGATCGGCCCGCTGGCCGATCGTTATGGCCGGCGCCCGCTGCTGTTGGTTGGCTGCGCGTTCTTCGGCCTTGCATGCCTGGCCACCTTCTGGGTCCACGACATTGGCCTGTTCAACCTGCTGCGCCTGTTGCAGGGCATCGGCCTGGGCTTTGTCGTCACCGTCAGCTACCCGGCCCTGAACGAAGCCTTCAGCGAGGCTGACGCCGTGCGCATGATGGCCTTGCTGGCCAACATCGCCTTGCTGTCACCCCTGCTCGGGCCGTTGGTGGGCACCTTGCTGCTGCAATGGCTGGACTGGCGCTGGCTGTTCGTGGCCTTTGCCATTGGCGCGGTGCTGGTGTGGGGGCTGTTGTACCGCCTGATGCCCGAAACCCTCGGTGTGGAACGCCGTGACGGCTCGCGCCTTGCGTTTACGCCGATTCACCTGCTGCCACTGCTGGCGGGCTATGGTCAGTTGCTGGCCAACCGGCGCTTTGTCGCGGGCAGCGCTGCCTTGGGCCTGGTCGGTTTGCCGTTGATTGGCTGGATTGGCCTGTCGCCGGTGCTGCTCATCCACGATGAGGGGCTGAGCACGATGGCGTACGCCTTGTGGCAGCTGCCGGTGTTTGGCGGGCTGATCCTCGGTAACCTGATCATCAACCGCATCGCCGACCGCTACCCGCTGCCTGCCCTGGTGCGGGGCGCGCTGTGGCCCTACCTGGCCGGCCTGTGCCTGATGGTGCTGGCGACCTGGCACTGGCCGAGCGTTACCAGTGTGGTGGCGGGCATGTCGCTGTACGCGCTGGGGCTGGGTGTGGCCAACGCGGTGCTCTACCGCATGACGCTGTTCTCCAGCGAGCAGAGCAAAGGCCTGGTCTCGGCCATGCTGGGGATGATTACCATTGCCTTGCTGGGGTTGGGCGGAGCGGTGCTGGCGATGATCGGCGCCGGGGCCAGCTTGCTGCACTTTGCCCTGGCGGCGGGTGTGGCGGGGGCATTGGCGTTGTGGCCGCTGTGGTTTGTCGTAGGTGGGCGGCCTGATGAGGGGGCTGTCGCGCAGTAATGTTTGATTGCCTGTCCCGGCCTCTTCGCAGCGCAAGGCTGCTCCTACAAGCACGTCACAGGTTTTGAACGCTGTGGTGTACTTGTAGGAGCAGCCTTGCGCTGCGAAGAGGCCGGTACAGGCTATAGAAGCCTCTCATGGCCGCTCGGCCGCTGAGCTTTCCTCTGCCACCGGCGTACCCCGACCAGCCTCCTGACGCCACTGCAGCGCGATCAGGATCAGCGTAGGCACGCCCAGCAATGCGGTGATCAGGAAGAAATCGTGGTAGCCGAGCTTCTCCACCATAACCCCTGAATACCCGCCGATCAGCCGCGGCAGCAGCAGCATGATCGAGCTAAGCAGCGCGTACTGCGTCGCCGAGAACTTCAGGTTGGTCAGGCTCGACAGGTAGGCCACAAAGGCCGACGTGGCCATGCCGGAGCTGAAGTTGTCCAGCGAGATAGTCACCACCAGCATTTCCAGGTTAGGCCCCATGTCGGCCAGCATCAGGAACAGGATGTTGGTACCGGCCGAGGCGACACCGCCGATGAACAGGATCGGCATGATGCCGAAGCGCACGATCAGCAGGCCGCCGACCCCGGCGCCGACCAGGGTCATGATCAGGCCGAAAATCTTGCTGACACTGGCGATCTGGTCCTTGGTGAAGCCCATGTCGATGTAGAACACGTTGGCCATCACGCCCATCACGGTGTCCGACATGCGATACGTGGCGATCAGGCCAAGCAGCAGCAGGGCCTGCCAGCGGTAGCGGGTGATGAAGTCGTTGACCGGGGTCAGCACCGGGGCCAGGCCGCGACGGCCCAGGCTGGACAGGCAGGCCCAGCTCAGCAGCACGTAGAGGATCAGGCGCAGGAAGGCGCGGTCTTCCAGCAGTAGGTCGAGCGGCGTGGCATCACCGGAAATGACGCTGGACCAGCCGGTATTGAACATCTGGGTGAAGCTGGCCGGTACCGACACCAAGAGGATGATCAGCACGAACACCGACGCCAACTGGTGCACCAGGCCGTAGCGCGCTGCCGACAACTGCGTGCGCATGGGCACTGGCGGCTCGCGCATGACCAGCGTAGTGAACAGGGCGGGCAGCATCATCACCCCGAACATGACATAAGTGCCGGCCCACGCTTTGTGCAGGTAGCTGAAACCGGTGGAGCCGAACCACTCGGCAAAGAACAGCGCGCCGGCCGTGGCGAGCAACGCTGCCACCCGGTAGCCGGCCATGTAGCTGGCGGCGAGCGCGGCCTGGCGTTGGTCGTCGGCGATTTCCAGGCGATACGCGTCGACGGCGATATCCTGGGTGGCAGAGGCGAACGCTACCAGCACCGCCATGGCGATCAACCACGACAGGTGCTGTTGCGGGTCGCACAGGCTCATGCCAACCAGCCCGACCACCACCAGCGCTTGCGACAGCAGCAACCACGACCGCCGTCGGCCCAGGCCGCCGAGCAGTGGCAGGCGCCATTGGTCGAGCAGCGGCGACCACACCCACTTGAAGGCGTAAGCCAGGCCAATCAGGCTGGCGTAACCAATGGTCTCACGGGCAACGCCGGCTTCGCGCAACCACACGGACAGGGTCGAGAACACCAGCATGTAGGGCAGGCCGGCGGCGAAACCAAGCAGCAAAAGTACCAAGGTTGACGGGCTGGCATAGGCAGCAAGCGCAGCGCGCCAGGTTTTACGGGGCATGGGCCAACATCTGCCTCAAGTTTGCGAAAACAAAGCGCGCACTCTAACCGCTGTGCTCCATTGGGCGCCAGCCATGGCGCGTCATATCCACACGATTGTTGGTTACATTCACACCCTCCGCGCGTAAACGCGCCCGTTGTTCATCCCCTGACGGCGTCCCTGCTGCCAGGCTCAACCGCCCACCTGCGCCAAGCACCCGGTGCCAGGGCAGCCGGGTATCTGCCGGCAACTGACCAAGCGTGCGGCCAACCCAGCGTGCCGCGCGGCCCAGCCCCGCCTGCTCGGCCAGCTGGCCGTAGCTCACCACCTTGCCGGGCGGCACCTGGCCGAGTACCGAATACAGCACCGTTCGTCGGCCCTCGGCGCTGTCCAGGGCGTGCTCGTATTCATCAGGCATCACGCCCCCCTTGGGCTGTAGATGAAACTGGACCGGTGGTCCGGCAAATGAGAGTTGAACTCAACGCCGTATGCCCGGTCTGTCCTTGCTCTGGTCGTCGGTATCTGGATAATGCCCGGCTTTTTTGTCAAAACGAACCCGTAGTCCGCCTATGTATTCTAGATCCTTGTTGTGCCTGCTAGCTGCCTCCTTGTGCGCCTCCCCGGTGTTGGCCGATACCGTGTGGATGAAGAACGGTGACCGGCTCAGCGGCAAGATCAAAGTCTTCGACGGCGGTAAGCTGCTGCTGGAAACCCCCTATGGCGGTTCCATCGCGCTGGACTGGAAAGAGGTCCAGACCCTGGAAAGCGACCAGGAGATGCTGGTCAAGCAAGACGCCTACACCGGTGAAAAAGCCAAGTCGCTGAAAGCCGCCGAGCCTGGCAAGGTAACGCTGGCCAATGGCGAAGCGCCCAAGACCGTGGAACTGGCCAGCATCGAGCAGATCATGAAGCCCAGGCCGCTGGTCGAGGACTTCGTGTGGAAAGGCAACGTCGATGTGGCGCTGGATTACAAGCGTGCCGAGAACGACACCGACGATTACGACGTAGGCTTCAAGACTACCGCTCGCCATGGCCGCTGGCGGCACAATGCCGAAGGCGAATACAACCGCGAGACCAAGGACGACGTCACCACCACCGACAACTGGAGCGCCGAGTACGCCCTGGACCGCTTCATCACCGAGAAGTGGTTCTGGCAGGGGCGTGCGGAATACAAGCGTGACCGCATCGAAGACCTGGCCCGCCAGCGCACCGTCGGTACCGGCCCGGGTTACCAGTTCTGGGACGATGAGCTGGGGGCGTTCTCGCTGGGCTCGCTGATCAACCGTACCGACTTCGAATACCAGGATGGCGGCAAGGACAACTTCTATTCCGCGGCGGTGAAGTGGGACTACACTCGCTACCTGATTGGCAAGAATGTGCAGCTGTTCACCAATGGCGAGTTCGCCAAGCCGCTGGGCGGCGTGGCCGACTACTCGCTGGATGCAGAGGTTGGCCTGCGCTACAAGGTCACCGAGTGGGCCTCGCTCAACCTCAAGGCCGAGAAGGACATCATCACCGGCACGCGTGAAAGTGACCTGGACAAGACCCGCTACACCGCAGGGTTCGGCGTTACGTGGTAGATCGCAGGGGGCGCCTTGCGCCCCTTTCGCCGGCAAGCCAGTTCCCACAGGCACCGATCAGGCTTGGCCATTTCGCGGTCATTGTGGGAGCTGGCTTGCCGGCGAAAGGGCTGCGCAGCAGCCCCATTGGCAGAGGGCCTGATAATGCTATCTTGTGCCCATCCAGTCTGCCGCCAGGAGCCGCCCTCAAGTGAGTACCAACGCCATCCGCCCAGCCCGGGAATTGCTGCTCAAGGAATACCGCGGCGTGCTCTCGACCCATTCCAAGTCGATGCCCGGCTACCCGTTCGGCTCGGTCGTGCCTTATTGCCTCGATGCCAACGGCAACCCGCTGATCCTCATCAGCCGTATCGCCCAGCACACCCACAACCTGCAGAAAGACCCCAAGTGTTCGCTGCTGGTGGGTGAGCGCGAGGCTGAGGATGTGCAGGCCGTAGGGCGCCTGACCGTGATGGCCGAAGCGCACAAGCTGGTCGACGAGGCTGCTGTCGAAGCGGCTGCCGAGCGCTACTACCGCTATTTCCCTGATGCCGCCAACTACCACAAGGCCCACGACTTCGACTTCTGGGTGCTGCAGCCAGTGCGTCACCGCTACATTGGTGGCTTTGGCGCAATCCACTGGCTCGATCAGGTGACCTTGGCCAACCCGTTCGCCGGCAAGGCCGAGGCGAGCATGGTCGAGCATATGAACAGCGATCACGCCAACGCTATTGCTCACTACGTCGAACTGACCGACCTGCCACGGCATGCACCGGCGCAGATGGCTGGGGTAGACAGCGAAGGCATGCACCTTCGCATTGGTCAGGCCGTGCACTGGCTGCCTTTTCCGGCTACTTGCAACACGCCGACACAAGTCCGGGAAGCCTTGGTTTTGCTGGCCCGGGCCGACCAATGGCCGCGTGCGACGCAAGTCGAGGGTTGAAATCCGGAGCGCCGGCATCCATTTGAGGTCTTATTGGAAGGTTATCTTCCGTCGAGGAACCCTTGATGCGTGCTTTTCTACTGCTGTTTCTGATTTTTCCTGTGCTGGAGCTTTTCGTCTTCGTCAAGGTCAGCGCGGCAATCGGTTTCTTCCCGGCACTGCTGCTGATCATCGCTGGCTCCGCCCTGGGTGTGCTGGTGATGCGGGTGGCCGGCCTGGCCACCGCACTGCGCGCCCGTGAAAGCCTGCAGCGCGGCGAGTTGCCCGCCGAGGACATGTTCCAGGGCATGATGCTGGCCGTTGGTGGTGGCCTGCTGCTGCTGCCAGGCTTCATCAGCGACGTGCTGGGCCTGCTGTGCCTGCTGCCGTTCACCCGCCGCCTGGCCGCGCGCAAGATGCGCGAGCGGGCCGAGGCGCAGGCCCTGCGCCAGCGTGCGTTTCAGGATGACCCGTTCCAGGCGCAGCCGCGTGAGGGGGGCCACCGTCCAAACGTGATCGAAGGCGAGTATGAGCGCCGCGACAAGTAAAACCTCCGGGGCCGCGCAAGCGGCCCCGATCTTTTCAGCCGCATCAAAAATTTTGTATATCAAGCCTTGTAATTGAATCTGGCGGCCTCATGTATGTGGTCACCGCAAGGTTTCTGGTGGCAACGCCAGACATTACACAAGTGGTTCGCCCATCGCGGGCCACTTCCCGGCAACGCCGGACAGCATCAACCCGCCGGTGTCGATACCGGCCGATGAAAACCACAATTTGGGAGAGATCGACAATGAAGCTTCGTCCTCTGCATGACCGCGTAGTCATCCGTCGCAGCGAAGAAGAATCGAAAACCGCTGGCGGTATCGTCCTGCCGGGTTCGGCCGCTGAAAAACCAAACCGCGGCGAAGTTGTTGCCGTCGGCACCGGTCGCATCCTGGACAACGGCGAAGTTCGCGCGCTGGCCGTGAAAGTGGGTGACAAAGTGGTATTCGGCCCTTACTCGGGCAGCAACACCGTGAAAGTCGATGGCGAAGACCTGCTGGTCATGGCCGAGAACGAAATCCTCGCCGTTGTCGAAGGCTGATTTCCCCGACTTCCCGTTACTCCAAAGAATTCCAAGGATTAAACGATCATGGCTGCTAAAGACGTAAAGTTTGGCGATTCCGCTCGTAAGAAAATGCTGGTTGGCGTCAACGTTCTGGCTGACGCGGTAAAAGCGACCCTGGGCCCGAAAGGCCGTAACGTGGTACTGGCCAAGAGCTTCGGCGCGCCAACCATCACCAAGGACGGCGTTTCCGTCGCCAAAGAAATCGAGCTGAAAGACGCCTTCGAAAACATGGGCGCCCAGCTGGTCAAGGAAGTTGCTTCCAAGGCCAACGACGCTGCCGGTGACGGCACCACCACCGCTACCGTTCTGGCTCAGGCCATCGTCAACGAAGGCCTGAAAGCCGTCGCTGCCGGCATGAACCCGATGGACCTGAAGCGCGGCATCGACAAGGCTACCTCGGCCGTTGTCGCCGAGCTGAAGAACCTGTCCAAGCCATGCGCCGACTCCAAGGCCATCGCCCAGGTAGGCACCATCTCCGCCAACTCTGACGACTCCATCGGCAACATCATTGCCGAAGCCATGGAAAAAGTCGGTAAAGAAGGCGTGATCACCGTTGAAGAAGGCTCGGGCCTGGATAACGAACTGTCCGTCGTAGAAGGCATGCAGTTCGACCGTGGCTACCTGTCGCCGTACTTCGTCAACAAGCCGGACACCATGGTTGCCGAGCTGGAAGGCCCGCTGCTGCTGCTGGTCGACAAGAAAATCTCCAACATCCGTGAGCTGCTGCCAGTTCTGGAAGCCGTTGCCAAGGCCGGCCGCCCACTGCTGATCGTTGCCGAAGACGTTGAAGGTGAAGCGCTGGCTACCCTGGTAGTCAACAACATGCGCGGCATCGTCAAGGTTGCAGCGGTCAAGGCACCAGGCTTCGGCGACCGCCGCAAGGCCATGCTGCAGGACATCGCTGTCCTGACCGGCGGCCAGGTCATCTCCGAAGAAATCGGCCTGTCCCTGGAAACCGCTACCCTGGAGCACCTGGGTAACGCCAAGCGCGTCATCCTGTCCAAGGAAAACACCACCATCATCGACGGCGCTGGCGTTGAAGATGACATCCAGGCTCGCGTCAAGCAGATCCGTGCCCAGATCGAAGAGACGTCCTCGGACTACGACCGTGAGAAGCTGCAAGAGCGTCTGGCCAAGCTGGCTGGCGGTGTTGCCGTGATCAAGGTCGGTGCCGGCACCGAAGTTGAAATGAAAGAGAAGAAAGCCCGCGTTGAAGACGCCCTGCACGCTACCCGTGCAGCCGTTGAAGAAGGCGTGGTGCCTGGCGGTGGTGTTGCCCTGGTTCGCGCCCTGAACGCGATCGTTGACCTGAAAGGCGACAACGAAGACCAGAACGTCGGTATCGCCCTGCTGCGTCGCGCTGTTGAAGCGCCGCTGCGCCAGATCACTGCCAACGCCGGCGACGAGCCAAGCGTTGTTGCTGACAAGGTCAAGCAAGGTTCGGGTAACTTCGGTTACAACGCTGCTACCGGCGAATACGGCGACATGATCGAAATGGGCATCCTGGACCCAGCCAAGGTCACCCGTTCGGCCCTGCAAGCTGCTGCTTCGATTGGCGGTCTGATGATCACCACCGAAGCCATGATTGCTGACGCTCCGAGCGAAGCCCCAGCTGGCGGCGGCATGCCAGACATGGGCGGCATGGGTGGCATGGGCGGCATGATGTAAGCCAGCCTTACCCCCTGCACCATTAAAAAGCCCCGGTTCGTGAGAGCCGGGGCTTTTTATTTTCCTGTGAGGGCCTCTTCGCAGCACAAGGCTGCTCCTACAGGTATCGCGTACAGTCCGGCATCGACGCGTACCTCTGTAGGAGCAGCCTTGTGCTGCGAATGGGCCGCAAAGCGGCCCCTCTTTCAGGCGACGCTACGCTCGACAGCTGGCGCTTCCACCACGCCCCGCCGATACAGAACCAGGTAATACGACCCCAACCCGATCAACCAGCAGAACACCGCTGTCCACACGTTGTGCGACAAGAAGTGGGCGCCCTGCATCATCCGCCCCACACCCAGCACCGATCCGGCTACCAATGCCACTACGAACGCCACCCGCGCCAACCGTGGCTTGCGATCACGCAGCATGAAGAACAGGCCGAACAGGCAGAACCCGGTCGCTGCATGCCCACCCGGCCAGCACAGCCCTGGCTTGTCGGTGGCCGGCCGTGGCTCCAGCAACTTGCTGTAGGTTTCCGTGCCGCCAAACTGGGTCAGGCTCCACGGGCACTGCACCTGGGTGACCTTTTTCAACGGTGTGACAAACGCCGTGGACAGGCCCAGTGCCAGCACCAGGCAGCCCAGCTCGCGGCGCCAGCCGAACAGGTGCTTCCAGAAGAAACTGGCGGTAAACATCAGCAGCGACAACACCCCCAACAAGATCACCACCTGCTTGACCCGGTCGTGCAGGATGTTTTCCAGCAGGTAGCTGTGGCGGCCAATGAACTGCCCGGCAGTGGGGTCGAAGAACAGGTTGGCCACATCCATGTCAACCGAAGTCAGCTCCAGCAGGATCAAGGCCAGCGCGGTCGCCAAGGGTATGCCCAGGTACAGCCAGTAATTGATCGGGCGAGGGCGGGTTCGTTGCTGCATGACGGCTCCAGGGCACGAAAAAGATCGGGCATTGTCGGCCGCCCGCTATCCTGTGTCCGTGAAGGATCAGTGAAAAAACCGTCAAGTGCGGTGAATTTCTCCGGGGACTGGCACCGTGCAGGCATAGGCCTTAAGCTGCGCCTGCCGCGCACCACAGCGAGAAGCGCCGCACAGGAGAAACCGATGCGCATTCTTTTGGTTGAAGACAACCGCGATATCCTGGCCAACCTGGCCGATTACCTGGGCATGAAGGGCTACACCGTCGACTGCGCCCAGGATGGCTTGTCCGGCCTGCACCTGGCTGCCACCGAACACTACGACCTGATCGTGCTGGACATCATGCTGCCCGGCATCGATGGCTACACCCTGTGCAAGCGCCTGCGTGAAGACGCCCGCCGCGACACCCCGGTGATCATGCTTACCGCCCGCGACCAGTTGGACGACCGTCTGCAAGGTTTCCGCTCCGGGGCCGACGACTACCTGCTCAAGCCGTTCGCGCTGTCGGAGCTTGCGGCGCGCATCGAAGCGGTACTGCGTCGAGCCCAGGGCGGCGGGCGCCGTACGCTGCAGGTGTCCGACCTCAGCTACGACCTCGACACCTTGGAGGTTACCCGCCAGGGGCGCCTGCTCAAGCTCAACCCTGTCGGCCTCAAGCTGCTGGCAGTGTTGATGCAGAAAAGCCCGCACGTGCTGCGCCGCGAAGTGCTGGAAGAAGCCTTATGGGGCGACGACTGCCCTGACAGCGACAGCCTGCGCAGCCATGTGCACCAGCTGCGCCAGGTGATCGACAAACCGTTTGAAAAACCGTTGCTGCATACCGTGCATGGCGTCGGCTATCGCCTCGCCGAGGGCCGCGATGGAGTTTAAGCAAAGCCTGGCCCAGCGCATCATCATCGCCTTTGCCTTGATGAGCGCGCTGGTGGCCGGGGCGTTCGCCTTCGGCATCGTTGCCACTGTGCACCTGGTCGAAGAGCGGTTGATTTCCTCGGTATTGGGCGGTGACCTGCAGCGCCTGCTGCGCATGGACAGCGTCAGCGACTGGAGCCACCGGCCACGCCCCGATCAGCTGTTCTACTTCAGCGGCGGGCGTGACGACTTCGAGCTGCCCAAGGACCTGCGCCACCTCGACCGAGGCTTCCACGAGGTGTTTCGCGACCAGCTGTCGTACCACGCCATGGTCGAGATCGTCGATGGTCGCCGGTATGTACTGCTGCAGGACCAGAGCGACTTCGAAGAACGCGAGCGCGTGCTGTTCGCGGTGGTGGTGGTGGGCTTCGTGCTCAGCCTGGTGCTGGCCGTCATCCTCGGCTGGCTGGTGGCGCGCCGGGTGATGGCGCCGGTGATCCGCCTGGCCCGCCAGGTGCGTCACCGCGACCAGCTGCTGGGCCTGGCCCCGCCGCTGGCACCGGACTATGCCGCCGACGAAGTCGGCCAGCTGGCAGTGGCCTTCGACGATACCCTGGGCCGCCTGCGCGACGCGCTGACCCGCGAACGGCTGTTCACCAGTGATGTCAGCCATGAGCTGCGCACGCCGTTGATGGTGCTGGCAACCTCCTGCGAACTGCTGATGGAAAACCCCAATCTCGACACCCGCGCGCGCAGCCAGGTGGAGCGCGTGGCGCGGGCCACGGAAGAGATGCGCGAGCTGGTCAAGACCTTCCTGATGCTGGCGCGTGCGCAGCGTGACGAGGGCGCGGTGGCCTCGCAGGCGACCCTTCGCGAAGTGGCTGATGAACTGATCGGCGTGTGGCGCGACACCATCGAGCAAAAGGGCCTGACCCTGTACTTCGATGGCCGCGTCAGCGCGAGCCCGGTGCTGTACAACGCCACGTTCCTGCAGTCGGTGATGGGCAACCTGCTGCGCAATGCTGCGCACTACACCGATAGCGGCTATATCCGCCTGAGCCTTGAAGCCAACGGCTTCAGTGTGGAGGACAGCGGTGTGGGTATCCCTGAAGAGCAGCGCGAAGCCATGTTCAAGCCATTTGTACGCGGCGACGAGCGGCGCGGCGAGGGCCTGGGGCTGGGGCTTTCGCTGGTGCAGCGGATATGTGATGACCAGGGCTGGCGCGTTACCCTCACGTCTACCTTGCCGCATGGTTGCCGTTTCCAGGTCGACCTGAGCAATACCGCGGCCAAAGGCGACGGCATGGCCGAGTAATGGTTTGTAACAGGTCAATTGGCGCGCAACATTTTTTTCACATTGGCATGACCTGATTCCGACGCTTGCTTACCTAAGGTGAGCGGCACTGGAGTCAGGAGATGCCCAATGCGTAGCCCCATCAAGCTTGAATTTTCCGAGAAGTACGACAAAGACCATGCGCGTGAGTACTTTCTCAAGCACCAGGACGGCCTGGCGCGACGCCTTTCCCACAAGCGAGATGAGCAACTGGCGCGTCGCGCCCTGGCATTGGCTGGCGAACCTGGCCTGGTCCTGGACCTGCCGTGCGGTGCTGGCCGTTTCTGGCCGCTGCTGGCAGAAAAACCCAATCGGGTAATCATCGGTGCCGACAACTCCGAAGCGATGATCGAGACAGCGTGCGCCGCGCAACCGCCAGAAGTAGTCGCACGGGTACGCCCTTTGCAGACTTCTGCGTTTGCCATCGACCTGCCGGACAACTCGGTGGACAGCATTTTCTGTATGCGACTGTTCCACCACATTGGCGAATCCGCCCACAGAAAGACCATTCTTTCGGAATTTCAGCGGGTTAGCCGTGATAGTGTGATTCTGTCCCTGTGGGTGGATGGCAACTTCAAGGCCTGGCGCCGGAAAAAACTCGAAGAGCGTCGCAGTGCCAAGGCTGACCAGGACAATTACCAGAACCGTTTTGTGTTACCGGCCGAAACGGTCGAAGAAGAATTCAGGGCCGCAGGCTTCAGAATCCAGGAACGCCTCGACTTCCTGCCGTTCTATGCCATGTGGCGGGTTTACGTATTGCGTAAGGGGTAGTGTTTGATGGCTGTAGCCCAGAAAGGGGAGTCGCGGTTCGATTTTTACTGGCGCCAGCAAGGCGAGTGGGTCGAGGAACCTAACCAGCGCCGCGGTGGCGAGAGTGGTGTGCAACGTCTCAACGATGCCAATGGCAAGCTGCTGTATGCCAAGCGTCAGGTCGGGCATATCTACCGCAGCCTGCTGCACCCTTTTGGCCGGCCGACCGTATTGCGTGAACTCGATGCGCTGAACAGCTTCGAGCAACTGGGCGTGCGCGTACCGCGCATCGTCTTCTGTGGTGCCGAACGCGATGCCGACCACCAATGGCGTGCGCTGCTGGTGAGCGAAGCATTGGACGGGTTCATCGAACTCGACAACTGGCATGCCGAAGGTGCCCGTGAGCGTTACCCGCAGGTGGTGCATGAGCGCATGCTCAAGGACCTGGCGGACAACCTTGCGCGCATGCACCTAGGGCACTGGCAGCACGGCTGCCTGTATGGCAAGCACGTATTCATCAAGGTGATTGGCGAAGGCGAGCAAGCGCGCGTCGAAGTGGCGCTGCTGGACTTGGAAAAGTGCCGGCGGCGTATCAGTTGCCAGCGTGCGGCAGGTAACGACCTGCGCCAGCTGCGCCGCCATTCGTCGCTCAATGACGCGGAATGGCAGACGCTGCTCTACTTTTACAAGATGGCGTTTGGCAGCGCTGTCAAAGGGTTAGGGTAATGAAACTAGAAATAGCTCGAGCTTTGTTCCTGGTAGCTGGCCTGGCCGTGACCACCGTGGCGGTGGCTGCCTGGGAAGAGCCGAGGCCGACCGTGTTCAGCAAGGCTGAGATGGCCGACCAGTGCGCGTTGCCGCGGGAAGCGAAACCGCAGCAGCAGGCACAGGTCGCGCCGGACCAGGACCTTTTGTTGTTCCTGTTTGGTCTGCGTCAAGGGTTGCGGCCATTTGGTTGAACCCGGTGTGAGCTAGAAACGCCAGAGGCCCCGCAATCGCGGGGCCTCTGGCATTTTTGTGTCTGCCTCACCGGCCTCTTCGCGGGTTTACCCGCGAAGAGGCCGGATCAGGCTACAGCAGGTTCTTTAGCCACCGCCCTGTGCGCCAGCAGTGTGTAGATACAAGGCAGCACAAACAAGGTAAACAGCGTGCCAATCGACATCCCGGTGGCGATCACCGTCCCGATGTCAAAACGGCTGACCGCCCCGGCGCCGGTCGCCAGAATAAGCGGCACCATGCCGAACACCATTGCCGCCGTTGTCATCAGCACTGGCCGCAGGCGAATCGCCGCCGCTTCCTCGATCGCCTCGCGCACGCTCAGGCCGCGTTCCTCACGCAGCTGGTTGGCGAACTCGACGATGAGGATGCCGTGTTTGCTGATCAGCCCGATCAGGGTCACCAGCCCGACCTGGGTGTAGATATTCATGCTCGATATACCCAGGAACAGCGGCAGCAGCGCCCCGCAGATCGACAATGGCACCGTCACCAGGATCACCAGCGGGTCGCGGAAACTTTCAAACTGTGCTGCCAGCACCAGGAAGATGATCGCCAGTGCCAGGCCGAAGGTAACCCACAGCGCGCTGCCTTCCTGAACGTACTGGCGGGCCACGCCGGCGTAGTCGAAGGCAAAGCCTTCCGGGGCCTCTTCGCGGGCGATGTCCTGCACCGTCTTCAGCGCTTCGCCCAGGCTGACCATGGGCACGCCCTGGATGATCGCCGAGTTCAACTGCTGAAACTGGTTGAGCTGGCGCGGGCGGGCGCGGTCGGTGAGGGTGATCAGGGTCGACAGCGGCAGCAGTTGGCCCTGGTCGTTCTTCACGTAGTAGTTGTTCAGCCAGCCGGGGTTGTCACGGTACAGCCGCTCGACCTGGGCTATCACCTTGTAGCTGCGTCCTTCCAGCGTGAACCGGTTGATTTCCGCCTCGCCCAGCAAGGTTGCCAGCGTGCCGCCCAAGGCGTCCATCGACACCCCCATCTGCGCTGCTTTTGCCCGGTCGATGTCGACCACCACTTCGGGCTTGTCGAAGGCCAGGTCGATGTCGAGGAAGGCGAACTTGCCCGACTCCTGGGCGCGGGTCTTGATGCGCTGGGCCACTTCCAGCAGTGCCGGGTAGTCACCTGCGGTATTGATCACGAACTGGAACGGCAGGCCCTCACCCGTGCCGGGCAGGGAGGGCAGGTTGAAGCCGAAGATCTGCAGGCCGCCGATTTCCTCCAGTTTGGCCTGCACCAGTGGCAACAGCTCCATCTGTGTGCGCTCGCGCTCGTTCCAGGGTTTGAGCAGGAAGCCGCCGATACCCGTCTGCACGCCATTGAAGCCGTTGATCTGGAAGGATGAGTAGTATTCGGGGAAGGCCTTGAACAGCGGGGTGAACTCGTCGGTATAGGCGTTGAGGTAATCGAGGTTGGCCGGCTGCGGCGAGCTGCTCATCATGAAGATCACGCCCTGGTCTTCGTTGGGCGCCAGTTCGTTCTGGGTGAACTTGAGCAGCACCGGGATCAGGCACAGCACGATCACGGCAAACACCAGAACTACCGGCCGGCTGTCGAGGGTGGCGTGCAGCACGCGCTGGTAGCGCACCTTCAGGCGTTCGAACAGCTGGTCAAGGCGATGGGCCAGGCCGCTGGGGTTCTGCTCCTGGCGCAGCAGCAGGGCGCACATCATCGGTGAAAGGGTGAGGGCGACGATGCCGGAAATGATCACAGCCCCGGCCAGGGTCAGGGCGAACTCTTTGAACAAGGCCCCGGTAAGCCCGGTAAGGAAGCCGATCGGCGCATAGACGGCGGCCAGGGTGATGGTCATCGACACCACCGGCATGGCGATTTCGCGTGCGCCTTCAAGGGCCGCGTCGAACGGCGACTTGCCTTCCTCCATGTGCCGGTGGATGTTCTCCACCACGACAATGGCATCGTCCACCACCAGGCCGATGGCCAGCACCATCGCCAGCAGTGTCAGCAGGTTCAGCGAGTAGCCCATCATCTGCATGAAGAACAGCACGCCGATCATCGACAGGGGAATGGTCACCACCGGGATCAGCACCGAACGCAGGGCACCGAGGAACAGGAACACCACCACGATGACGATCAGCACCGCTTCACCGAGGGTCTTGATCACTTCGTCGATGGAGGCCTGGATGAACAGCGTGGCGTCGTAGGCGATCGACACCTTCAGCGCCGAGGGCAGCTGGCTTTCCAGCTCAGGCATGATACGCCGCACTTCCTTGATCACTTCCAGCGGGTTGGAGGCCGGGGTGGCCTTGATGCCGATATACACCGATGGCGTGCCGTCGAACGAGCTGACCGTGTCGTAGTTTTCTGCGCCCATCTCTACCCGCGCCACATCGCCCAGCAGCACGCGGCTGTCGCCGCTGGTCTTGACCGGCAGGGCGGCGAACGCTTCGGCCGACTTCAGCTCGGTACTGGCGTTGATACTGGTAACCACGTATTCGCCTTTTACCTCACCGGCAGCAGAGAGGAAGTTGTAGCGGCGTACGGCATTGGTCACGTCGGTGGCCGACAGGCCGAAGCCGGCTAGCTTCACCGGGTCGATCCAGATACGCATGGCAAACACCTGGTTGCCGAGAATCTCCGCCTCGGCCATGCCTGGCAACGTGGCCAGCTTGGGCTGGATGACCCGTGACAGGTAGTCGGTGATCTGCGGGTTGCTCATTTCCTTGCTGTAGAAACTCACGTACATCAGCGCCGAGGCATCGGCAGCCTCCTTGCTCAGCACTGGGTCTTCGGAGTCCTGAGGGAGTTTGTTGCGCACTTCGTTGGCCTTGGCCAGCAGCTCGGTGAACAGACGGTCGCTGTCGGCACCGATGCGCGCGTAGATGGAAATGATCGAGAAGTTCTGCCGGCTCACCGAGGTCATGTAGTCGATGCCTTCGGCACTTGCCAGGCTTTGCTGCAGCGGCTGGGTGATGTAGCCCTGGATGGTCTCGGCGTTTGCCCCGGGGTAAGCGGTGGTTACCGTGATCAGGGCGTTTTCCATTTGTGGGTACTGGCGGATCTGCAGCTTGTTCCAGGCCTGGAAGCCCAGCAGCAGGATCAGCAGGCTGACCACGCTGGCCAGTACCGGGCGACGGATGAACGGATCGGTAAACGCCATGCCAGCCTCCTGTCAGTCCTTGCCCGCCGCACCCTGTTCGGGCTTGAGGGCTTTGTGCTGGCCGATGCGGATGGCGGCGCCCGGGGTGAGCTTCAGTTGCCCGGCGGTAACCACCTGTTCGCCGGCTTGCAGGCCCTTGCTGACCACCACCACGCCGTCGCGGCGCTCGCCGGTTTGGACCGTGCGTTGTTCGGCGACCAGCTGGGGTTGGCCCTTGTCGTCGTTTTCTGGCTTGCCGTCCTTGTCCTTCTTTGGCGCGGCGACGTACACGGAATTGCCGTACAGGGTGTAGGTAATGGCGCTTTCCGGCACTACCACTTGCGGTTGCGGGTTGGGCAGCAGGATCAGCAGGTTGGCGAACATGCCTGGCAGCAGCTTGCCGTCGGGGTTGGCCAAGGTGGCACGCACCAGCAGGTTGCGCGTGGTTTCCTCCACCTTGGGGTTGATGGCACTGAGGCTGGCGGGGAAGGTCTGGCCCGGGTAGGCGGCCACCTGCAACAGCACCTGCTGGCCCAGGTTCAACTTCGGCAGGGCCTGCTCCGGCACATTGAAGTCCACGTACAGGCTGGACGTGTCCTGCAGTGTGGCGATCATCGTGCCTGCGGCAAGGTACTGGCCGATGTCCACCTGGCGGATACCGATAGTGCCGCTGAACGGGGCGTTGATGCTCTTCTTGATCTTCTGCGCCTTGAGCTGCTCGACCACTGCCTGGTTGCGGCGGTATTGGGAGCTAAGGCGATCAAACTCGCCGCGGGAGATGGCGGAGTCGCCGACCAGTTGGCTGCCACGGCCAAAATCGACCTTGGCCAGGCCCAGGTCTGCCTGGGCGGTGCCGAGCAGGGCAGTTTCCTGCTCGTCGTTGAGTTGCAGCAGCAGTTGCCCGGCCTTGACCTGCTGGCCCGAGTCGAAGTGCAAGGATTTGACGATACCTTCCACCTCCAGGCTCAGCTCCACGCCCTGCAGTGCCTTGAGGCTGCCGACGGCGGGCAGGCGCTCTTGCCACTGGCGCTGTTCGGCCAAGGCTGCCGCTACGGTGATGGGCGGCTTGGGGGCAGTGAACATCTGGATCTGCTGATAGATCGAGAAAGCCTTGTAGCCCCCCAGGGCCAACACGATCAGCAGAACCACGGCCAACATGATCAGCATGCGGCGGCGCAGCATAGGTCCGGTTCCTTGGATACGGTTGTTATTAGCCTGGACACGACAACGGGCGATCCTGCCCACGTGTGGATGGGGGAAGTATTGACTGTTTTTTGATTGAAGGGGAGTGAATTGTCTGCACCGGCCCTATCGCCGGCAAGCCAGCTCCCACAGGTACACCACAGGTCCTGAAACCTGCGGCGTACCTGTGGGAGC